>RECW01000148.1 GCA_007693835.1 Paracoccaceae bacterium
GCGCACGGCCGAGCCGAGCGTGGTGCGGATCTGGATCGCGCCCTGGGAGGACCGCAACGGCGACCTGCGCATGCCGGGCCACGTCTTCGCCGAGGTGCGCCCGCGCCGCTGGGCGCTGTCCTCGCGCCCGCCCCATGTCACCGACAACCATCTCCAGACCCCGGCGATGATCGACGCCCGGCATGGCGGCGCGACGCCCGGGGCCGCCGCGCCGACGCCGCCTGCGGGCCAGCCGCTCGGCCGCAGGCCGCCGCCGGAGCTCGGCCCCTCGCAGCGCCGCAGGCCCGGCGAGGTGATCGAGGTGCGGTCGTGACCTGACCGGTGCCGCCTGCGGCCGGTCCACATGGCGCAGCGGCGCGACGACGACATAGTCGGATGCCGATCGGTTGATGCGATCCGCCTGAAGCGCCTCACCGTTCCGTCGACCGCCGCTCCGATCTCTGGCGCCGGGCTTCGTCTTCGCATTCAGGCATCGCCGATCACCGTGAAGTCGGGGCTGCCGTCCCAGACCAGCCGCCATCTTCCGGCCGGGCGGACATTCTGGATGATCTGCGGCACGAACGCGACGAAACAGACGCCGCCCGGATGGCGGACAGATGGATAGATCAGTCCGGCATGGCCGTCCTCACGGAGCTGCAAGGCCACCGCCTGGCCGGCCGGATAGCCGATCTCGGGCTCCGGACGCAGGCAATCCGGCGGCGGATCCACGCCCCGCAGATCCGGGAACTCCCCGATGAAGTCCGCGAGGAGCGCGCTGTAGACGGCCTCGTCCGTGAAGACGCCGATGTAGGTGAGCTCGCGCGTGCGATGGAAGGCGACCTCGTGGATCGCGGTCAACTCGTCGAAGGCGCAGTACCATGCGCCCCGTCGGCCGTCGTTGAAGCGGTTGCCGGTCGGGCGCGTGTGGGTGAAGGCGGCGTTGATGTAGGTATGGCCCCAGCGCCTGAGCCGATCCGCACGCGCCCGGAAGGCGAGCTCGCGCGGATCGAGATCGTCGAGACCTTCGGACTCGGCCTTCAGCCGCTGGTTGGTCAGGCCTTCGAAGGCGGCGAGCAGCTCGAGCTCCGCCTCGTCATCGACGAGCGGACGCAGCACGGGCGGCTTGTAGTAGGCGGTCGGGATCAGGCGGACGGTGGCCTTCTCCGCGATCTCCGTGATCGCTGGCGTCACATGCCGCCCCGGAGCGCGTCGACGTAATCCCGCGACTTCAGGATCGCCGGCAGCCCGCCCTCGATCATGTACCGCAGCGGCGTCGCGCCCCGGAAGACCGGGCCCGTGTTCGGCAGCTTGACCCAGCGATCCGCCAGATCGTCGGAGAAGTAGAGGTGCAGGCCCTTGTAGAGGCCGACGAGCGCGCTCAGCCGGAGGCGCTGGTCCTGGGAAAGCTCCCCCTTCCACTCATCCTTCTTGATGCGGGTCCAGGTGCGTTCGCGCGTGTCCGCCAGCGCCGCGGCCTCATCGTTGCCGAGGCCCCAGAACGCGGCCAGACGCCGGTACGCCTTCAGGGCGACGGCGTCGATGTCGCCGGGACCGCGATCCGCGAGGGCTGTCGCCTGCTGTGGCTCCATCTGCATCGGAGACTCCTGCGCCATGTGGCAGATGTATGGAAGCCATGTGGCGAACGTCAAGCCAATCCATCGCCGCAGCCCGCTATCCTAACCAGATCGCCCGAAAATTCCGTTCACCGTGCTTGCGCTCCCGCGAGGAGCCCTCGCGCGGATCGAGACTTCGACTCAAGGCTCAATCGCAAGAGGCTGACCGTCGCAACGTAACCCCCGGCTTTGACTCTTTGACAATCTTTGCCATCATGCGGCACTCTCCGGCGTGAGGAGGCCCACCATGGCGACCATGAACGTATCCCTGCCCGACCCCATGAAGGAGTGGGTCGAGCGCCAGAGCCGGACCGGACGGTATGCGAACGCGAGCGACTATGTGCGCGACCTGATCCGGCGTGACCAGGACAGGCAGGCCGCGATCGCCGAATTGCAGCAGCTTGTCGACGAGGGGCTCGCCAGCGGCGCGCCTGAAGCGTTCGATATGGAGGCGTTCCTGAAGCGCAAGCGCGCGGAACATGCCTCCAGAGCGGGTTAGCGAATTTCGGCTATCGCCCGCAGCCCAACAGGACCTCGACGGCATCTGGGACTACGCATCTGGGACGACACTGCGGCGACATGGTCGCCGGATCAGGCTGACGACCATCTCCACGGCCTCGGCGACAAGGTGGCGCTACCCACAACTATTTCGGCTCAAGCCGCGCGCGCAGGTGTCGCGAGGCCAAGAAATACGAGGAGCGCGCGGTTCAGGCGGAGCAAGTCCTCGTCGGAGAGCGCACCGATGCGCTGGCCGAGCTTGGCCCGGGGCACAGCGGCGATCTTGTCGACCATGAGCCGCGACACGGAACGCAGGCCGTTCGTTTCGCTCGGCGCGATCTCGATCCGGAACAGCGGCGCCTCGGTCGGGTCGCTCGTGAACGCGCAGATCGCAACAGAGGCCGTGGCGGGAAAGGCGTCGTCCTGCACGATGACCACCGGGCGCGGCTTGCCGGTGTAGTCGCCGCCGGCGGAGGCGGTCCAGACTTCGCCTCGCCTCATGCGTCGGTCCACTCCGAGAGGGCGTCGATGAAGGCCTGATCGTCAGCGGCGTGCGGGCTTGCGGCGACAGCCCTCGACTGGGCGAGTGCCTGGGCCTTGAAGGTCGCCGCGCGAACGTCCGGCACCCAGAGCTGGATCGGCCGCATGCCCTGCGCTCGCAGTCTGTCGCGGTGCGCCCGCACCTTCTCGCGCGAGGCGGCTCGGTTGTCGGTGGTCGCCATGAGCAAACTCCTCCGCTGGTTACATGTTACTTAGTCGAGGCCTGTTGGCGACGCCAGACTTCAGCCTCGCGTCCGTCACGATCCGAACCCGCGCCGACCGTCCCCCGTCTTGGCTTCATTGGAATTCAACGAGATCGAGAAGCTAATAAACCTGCTCAGAATATCGCGTTTCGACGAAGACTCTACGAATACGCGCACCCTTCGCTCCAAACGTATACGAAAATGCGACAAACTGGCTGAAAAGTATACGCGGACCTCCCCCTACACTCGCCCTGTCCGGTCGTCGGACGGCCATGAAGGGGATTGCGAACATGCGAAGGATCGATGCGAGGCTCGCCGTGGCGGCGGGCGTCATCGCGGCGGGGCTCGCCTCCACCGCCGCCGCGGGCACGGGAGGCACCGAGTTCGACGGGCTCTACAATCTCGTCGAGGGCTGGATGCAGGGCACCATGGGCGCGCTCGCGGGCATCGTCGGCGTCGGCGTGGGGCTCTGGGCCGGGGTCACCCGCGGCTCGATGATGGGGGCGCTGTCGGGCGTCGGCACCGGCACGGCGATGTACTACTCGCCCGACATCATCGGCGGCATCGTCACGGCGACGCTCCCGACCGACGCAGCGCTGCTCGCCGTCACGCCCGAGACGACCGCGGCCTTCGCCGCGCTCGCCGGCGCCTGAGCGGGAGGGCGCCACCCATGCCGCGAGCGCCGCTCACGCCAACCCGGGGGAACGCCGTGTCGCAAACCGACCTCCGCGCGGCGCTCGCGGCGCCAGCCTTGCGCGCCCTCGCCCGTCGCGTCGCCACGCTCGGTCTCGCGCTGCTGCTCGCCGCCCCCGTCGCCGCCGATCCCGCCCGCGCGCCGGGCTCGCCGCTCGCGCGCGGCATCGCCGAGATGGCGAGCATGCCGGGCGGCCCCTGGCGCGCGGTGCGCGTCGAGGGCTCGGACGCGCTCTACTTCATCTCGGGCAACGGCCGCTGGGTGGTGAAGGGCGAGGCCTACGATCTCTGGGCGGGCGCGGCGCTGCCCGACTTCGAGGCGGTGCGCGCCTCGACCCGCACCGTGGCCTTCGCGGGCCTCGGCGATCTCTGGCCGGGCCTCGCGCCCGTGACGTTCGGGACGGGCGAGACCGACATCATCGTCTTCGCCGATCCGCGCTGCCCGCATTGCGAGGCGCTGCTCCGCGACCTCCAGCCCTTCGCGGACCGCTACCGCATCCTCGTGCTCCAGATCCCGCTGCTCGGCGAGGAGTCGGGCCGCATCGTGCGCGCGGTCCACTGCGCGGCCGACCGCGACGCCGCCCGCGCGGC
>RECW01000101.1 GCA_007693835.1 Paracoccaceae bacterium
ATCCCTTCATCGTCAACGACCCCGGCGAGGCCGCGCAGGCCAAGCGCCGGATCGGGGCCGTGACTCTCGGGCACGTGCCGCCGCCGCTGAAGCGCGCCGGGGCGACCGGACGGCTGGCGCGGCTGGAGGCCTTGCTCGACGAGTTCTCCAACGCCGACGGGCTCGACCCGAAAAGGCGCGACCGGCTGATCCTCGACATCCGCGACGAGGCGGAGGCGCTGGGCGTCGCCGCCGACCTCGGCCTCAGGCCCGACGCCTGCGCGGCCGAGGCGGTCACCCGCATCGACCGCTTCGTCTGCGACGTGAAGGACAGCCAGTTCGGCGACGGTCTCCACGTCTGGGGCCGCCCGACCCCGGACCAGACCGCCTTCGACGCCGCCGCCTCCGCGACCGCCGAGCGCGCGGCGTTGCTCGATGCGCTGACCGGGCGGCGCGTGGCGCCGGGGCCGGCGGGCTCGCCCTACCGCGGGCGGCGCGACGTGCTGCCGACGGGGCGCAACCTCTACAGCGTCGACCCGCGCGGCGCGCCGACCCGCAGCGCCCACGCGCAAGGCGTGAAGCTCGCCGAGGAGCTGGTGCGCCGCCACCTCCAGGACGAAGGCGACTGGCCGCGGGGGCTGATCGTCGACCTCTGGGGTTCGGCCACCATGCGCACCGCCGGCGAGGAGTTCGCCATGGCGCTGCATCTCATCGGCGTGAAGCCGGTGTGGGACGAAGGCACGGAGCGCGTCAGCGGCGTCGAGGTGCTGCCGATCGCCATGCTTGACCGGCCGCGCATCGACGTCACCCTGCGGGTCTCGGGCCTGTTCCGCGACGTGTTCCCGACGCTTTCGGCGCTGTTCGCGCAGGCCGTGCGGGCGCTCGCCGCCCGCGACGAGGCGCCGGACTGGAACCCTTACGTCGGCCAGACCGGGCCGCGCGTCTACGGCCCTGCGCCGGGGGCGTTCGGCGCGGGTCTCGGCGCGCTGCTCGGCGACTACGACGAAGGCGCGCGCCGCGCGGCGGGGGAGGCGTGGCTCGCGGCTTCCGCCTGGGCGCTCGACGGGGCGGAGGCGCGGCGCGACGCGGCCGGTCTCCGGGCGCGGGTGGCGGAGGCCGACGCCTTCGTCCACGTGCAGGACCTGCCCGAGACCGACCTGCTGCTCGCCGAGGACTACGCCGCCCACGAGGCGGGTTTCGCCGCGGCGAAGGCGGCGGCGGGCGGGCGCGCGGCGCTCTGGCATCTCGACGCGACCGACCCCGACCGCCCCCGCGCCCGCGCGCTGACCGAGGAGATCGCCCGCGTCGTGCGCGCCCGCGCCGCCCACCCGGGCTGGATCGCCGGCATGCGCCGCCACGGCTTTCGCGGCGCGGCGGAGATCGCGGCGACGGTGGAGAACCTCGCCGCCTTCGCGCACCTCGCGGATGCCGTGCCGGCGCACCTTTTCGACATGATGCACGATGCGACGCTCGGCGACGCGGCGGTGACGGCGTTCATGGCCGAGGCCAACCCCGAGGCGCTGGCGGCGCTGCGCGCGCGCTTCGCGGCGCTGCATGCCGCGGGGCTGTGGCGGACGCGGCGCAACGCCATCGCCGCTGTTCTGGAGGATGGATGACGACACCGGAAATCAAGGGCTGGTGCCCTGGCGCCCACCGGCCGATGCGCTCGGGCGACGGGCTTGTGGTGCGGGTGCGCCCGCGCGGCGGCGAGATCGCCCCCGAGGCGCTGGCCGGCCTCGCGGCGCTTTCGGCCCGGCATGGGTCGGGCGCGGTGGATGTGACGGCGCGCGCGAACCTCCAAATCCGGGGCGTGACCGACGCGGCCTATCCCCGGCTCCGCGACAGGCTCGACGCGCTCGGCCTGCTCGACGAAGATCCGACCGCGGAGTCGCGGCGCAACGTGACGCTGACGCCCTTCCGCACCGCCGCGCGCGATCAGGCGGGCTTGGCCGAGGCGCTGGCGCAGGGCCTCGCCGACCCGGGCTTCGCCGGGCTGCCTGGCAAGTTCGGCTTCGTGATCGACGCCGAACCCGGCGGCCGGCGGCTCGCGGAGATCAGCGGCGACATCCGCGTCGAAGGCGCCGGCGAGACCATGGTGGTGCGCGCCGACGGCGCCGCGACCGGCCGCCGCGCCGCCACGGCGGCGGACGCCGCCGCGCTGGCGCTGGCGCTGGCGCGGTGGTTCCTCGCGTCGGGCGGCGTCGGGCCGGACGGGCGAGGGCGGATGCGCCGCCACCTCGCCGCGGGCGCCCGCCCGCCCGCCGACCTCACCGGCGACGCCGCGCCTGACGCGCCGACGCCGCCGCCCGGGCCAGGGCCCGCCATGGGCGGCGTCTGCGTCGCCGCCGCCTTCGGCCAGTTCACGGCCGACGATCTCGCGCTGGTCGCGCGCGTCGCGCCGGCGCCGGTGCGGCCGACGCCCTTCCGCACGCTGTTCCTGCCGGGTCTGGCGGATGCGTCGGCGCTGGCGGCCGCGCCGGGGATCATCCTCGCCGCGGCGGACCCGATGCTGCGGGTGGTGGCCTGCCCCGGCGCGCCGCTCTGTCCGCAGGCGGCCGCGCCGACCCGCGACCTGGCGCGCGCGCTGGCGGCCCGCGTGCGGCCCGGCGCGCTGCTCCACGTCTCGGGCTGCGTGAAGGGCTGCGCCCATCCGGATGCGGCGACGCTGACGCTGACGGCGCGCGACGGCGCGTTCGATCTTGTGCGCGACGGCGCGCCGTGGGATGCGCCCGCCGCGCGCGGGCTGTCCGCGGCGCGCGTTCTCGCGGAACTGGAAGCCTGAGCCATGCCCTACGCCTACGAAAAGGACGGCGCCGCCATCTACCGCCAGTCCTTCGCCACCATCCGCGCCGAGGCGGACCTCTCGGGGGTCGACGCGGACGCGGCGGGCGTGGTGGTGCGCATGATCCACGCCGCCGGCATGGTCGACCTCGCGCGCCACGTGCGGATGACGCCCGGCTTCGTGGCGGCGGCGCGGGGCGCGCTCGAGGCGGGGCGGCCGATCCTTTGCGACGCGCGGATGGTCAGCGAAGGCGTGACGCGCGCGCGGCTGCCGGCCGACAACGCCGTGCTCTGCACCCTGCAGCACCCGGACACGCGGGCGCTGGCCGCACGGCTCGGCACGACGCGGTCGGCCGCGGCGCTGGAGTTGTGGCGCCCGCATCTCGAGGGCGCTGTGGTCGCCATCGGCAATGCGCCGACGGCGCTGTTCCACCTGCTCGAGATGCTGGAGGATCCGGCCTGCCCGCGCCCTGCGGCGATCGTCGGCTGCCCGGTCGGCTTCGTCGGCGCGCGCGAATCGAAGGAGGCGCTCTGGGCGGCCCGCCCGGCGCCGGCGCTGATCGTCGACGGCCGGCTCGGGGGCAGCGCCGTCACCGTCGCCGCCGTCAACGCGCTGGCGAGCGCCGCGGAATGACGGGCCGCGTCTACGGCGTCGGGCTCGGCCCCGGCGACCCCGACCTGATGAGCGTGCGCGCCGACCGTCTGGTGCGCGGCGCGCGCCACGTCGCCTATTTCCGCAAGGCCGGCCGCCCCGGCCACGCCCGCGCCATCGTCGAAGGCCTGCTGCGCGCGGACGTTGTCGAGCACCCGCTGGAATACCCCGTCACAACCGAGATCCCGCTGGAGGATCCCCGATACGCCGAGACGCTCGCGGTCTTCTACGCCGAGTGCGTCGCGCGCCTGACGGCGGTCTGCGCCGAGGGCGAGGACGTGGCGACGCTCTGCGAAGGCGACCCGTTCTTCTACGGCTCGTTCATGCACCTCTACACCCGGTTGCGCGGGGTGGTTCCGGTCGAGGTGGTGCCTGGGATCACCGGCATGTCGGCGGCGTGGACCGCGACGGGCGAGCCGGTGACCTGGGGCGACGACGTGATGACCGTGCTGATGGGCACGCTGCCCGAAACCGACCTCGCCGCACGGATGCGCGAGACCGACGCGCTGGTGGTGATGAAGGTCGGGCGCAACCTTCCGAAAGTGCGCCGCGCTCTCGCCGCGGCCGGGATGGCCGAGCGGGCATGGTTGGTCGAGAACGCCGCGATGGCGGGGGAGACGGTCACGCCGCTCGCCGAAACCGAGGGGCGCGCGCCGCCCTACTTCTCCATCGTCGTCGTCCACGGGCGGGGCCGCAGGCCGTGACGGCGGCGGCGGCCGGGTGGCTGGCGGTCGCAGGGCTCGGCCCGGGCGACGCGGCGCTGATCACGCCCGAGGCGCAAGCCGCGCTCGACGCGGCGACCGACCTCGTCGGCTACGGCCCCTACGTGGCCCGCGTCGCGCCGCGGCCGGGGCTGACGGTCCATGCCAGCGACAACCGCGTCGAGCTCGACCGCGCCCGCCATGCGCTCGACCTCGCGGCTGCGGGGCGGCGGGTCGTGGTGGCGAGTTCGGGGGATCCGGGCGTCTTCGCCATGGCCTCGGCGGTGTGCGAGGCGGTGGAGGCGGGCCCCGCCGACTGGCGCGGCCTCGACATCCGCGTGCTGCCCGGCGTCACGGCGATGCTGGCGGCGGCGGCGCGGGTGGGCGCGCCGCTCGGGCACGACTTCTGCGCCATCAACCTCAGCGACAACCTCAAGCCCTGGGCGCTGATCGAGCGCCGGCTGCGTCTGGCGGTGGAGGCGGACTTCGCCCTCGCGCTCTACAACCCGCGCTCGCTCGCGCGCCCCGAGGGCTTCGCCCGCGCCCTCGCCCTGCTGCGCGAGGTCTGCGAGCCCGCGCGCCCCATGGTCTTCGCCCGCGCCGTCAGCACGCCGGAGGAGGCGCTGCGCGTGGTCCGGCTCGCCGAGGCCGCGCCCGAGATGGCGGACATGCGGACCGTTGTGCTGATCGGCTCGTCGCTGACGCGGCTCATCCCGCGCGCGGGGCGGCCCTTCGTCTACACGCCGCGGTCGGCGCCGTGAGCGACCCAGGCGAGCACCTCGCGCACGTCATGGGTCTCGGGGCGCGGCGGCAGGGCTGGGCGGTCGATCATCAGCACCGGCAGACCGAGCGCCCGCGCCGCATCGAGCTTCGCCCGCGCCCCCGACCCGCCGCTGTTCTTCGAGACGACGAGCCCGATGCGATGCGCCGCCATCAGGGCACGGTCTCCCGCTTCGGTGAACGGGCCGCGGTCGACGACGACGGCGTGATCGGGCAGCGGCGGCGGCGCGGCGGGCGGGTCGACGAGGCGGAGCAGGTAGAAGTGCTGCGGCCGGGCGGCGAAGGCGCCGAGCGTCTGGCGCCCCACCGCCAGCATCACGCGCCGCGGCGGGCCGGCGAGGGCGGCGACGGCCCCGGCCGTGTCGGCGACGCGCGTCCAGCGGTCGCCGGGGCCGGGCGTCCACGGCGGGCGGGTGAGCGCGATCATGGGCGCGCCTGTCATCGCGCTGGCGGCCACGGCGTTGGCGCTGATCTGCGCGGCGAACGGGTGAGTCGCGTCGATCAGGTGCGTGACGCGCGTCTCGCGCAGGAACCGCGCCAGCCCCTCCGCGCCGCCGAAGCCCCCGACGCGCACGGGCAGCGGCTGGCGGGCGGGCCGCGCCACCCGGCCGGCGAGCGACACGGTTCCGGCGATCCCCGCCGCGGCGACGGCCTGCGCGAGCGCGGTCGCCTCCGTCGTGCCGCCGAGGATCAGCAGGGTGGGCGGCATGGCTGAGGCTCCGTGGCTGACCATCGTCGGCGTCGGCGAAGATGGCGCGGCGGGCCTCTCGCCGGCAAGCCGCGCGGCGCTTGAGGCGGCCGAAGTCGTGATCGGGCCGCCGCGGCATCTGGCGCTTCTGCCTGCGCTGACGGCCGAGGTCGTGACGTGGCCGTCGCCCTTCGCCGATGGGTTGCCCATCCTGCTCGGGCTGCGCGGGCGCCGCGTCGCCGCGGTGGTCTCGGGCGATCCGTTCTGGTTCGGCGCGGGCGCGGCGATCGCCCGGACGCTGGCGCCGGGCGAGTGGCGCGCGCTGCCGGCGCCGTCCACCTTCTCCCTCGCCGCGAGCCGGCTCGGCTGGCCGCTGGAGCGCACGGTCCGCCTCGGCCTTCACGCCGCGCCGCTCTCCCGGCTGCGCCCGCATCTGGCGCGCGGCGTCCGCGCCCTCGTGCTGGTGCGGGACGGGGCCGCCGTCGCGGCCCTCGCCGCATGGCTGACGGCGGAGGGGTTCGGCGCGACAAGGATGCATGTGCTGGAGGCGCTGGGCGGGCCCCGGGAGCGGATCGCCGAGGGGCGCGCGGCCGGGTTGCGGGAGGCGGAGGCGGCGCACCCGGTCGCCGTCGGGCTGGAGATCGAGGGCGACGGCGCGGTTCTGCCCTGCGCGAGCGGGATCGACGACGCCTTCTTCGAGACCGACGGCCAGATCACCAAGCGCCCGGTCCGCGCGCTGACTCTCTCGGCGCTGGCGCCGCGGCCGGGAGAGCGGCTGTGGGACGTGGGCGGCGGCTCGGGGTCTGTCGCCGTCGAATGGCTGCTCAGCCATCCGACGACGGAGGCGATCAGCATCGAGGCCCGCCCCGACCGCGCGGCGCGCATCCGCGTCAACGCCGACCGGTTGGGGGTCGACCGGCTTCAGGTCGTGGAGGGCGCGGCGCCGGAGGCGCTGCGCGGCCTGCCGCCGCCAGCGGCCGTGTTCGTCGGCGGCGGGCTGAGCGCCGAGATGCTGGCGGCGCTGGAGGCGCTTGCGCCCGGCGCGCGGCTTGTGGCCAATGCGGTGACCCTGGAGTCGGAGGCGCTGCTCGCCGCTGCGCAGGCCCGTCTCGGCGGCGCGCTGCTGCGGATCGAGCTGGCGGAGGCCGCGCCCTTGGGCGGCAAACGCGGCTGGCGCCCGGCGCGGCCGGTGGTGCAATGGAGCGTGACGCTGTGATCGTGGCGGGATTCGGCTTCCGGGAGAGCGCGACGCGCGAAAGCCTGACGGACGCGCTGGCGCGCGCCGCAGGGTCCGCGCCGGTCGCCGTGTGCGCGACCGCCGAGGACAAGGCCGCCGCGCTGGCCGCGGCGCTCGGCCGCCCTGTGACAGGCGTGGCCGAAGAGGCGATCCGCGCGCAGAAGACGCGCACCCGCTCCGCCGCGGCGCTGGCGGCGCGCGGAACGGGCAGCGTGGCGGAGGCCGCGGCGCTCGCGGCCGCCGGGCCCGGGGCGCGGCTGCTCGCACGGCGGGTCGTGTCGGGCGACCGTCGCGCGACCTGCGCGCTGGCCGAAAGCGCCGCGCCGTGACCGTGCATTTCATCGGCGCAGGCCCCGGCGCGGCCGACCTGCTGACGCTGCGCGGGCGCGATCTGATCGCTTCCTGTCCGGTCTGCCTCTACGCCGGCTCTCTGGTGCCCGAGGCGGTGCTGGCGCACTGCCCGCCCGGCGCCCGGATCGTCAACACCGCCCCGCTCGACCTCGACGCGATCATGGCCGAGATCGCCTCGGCGCACGCGCAAGGGCTGGACGTCGCGCGGCTGCACTCGGGCGACCTGTCGATCTGGTCCGCCCTCGGCGAGCAGCTCCGGCGGCTGCGCGCGCTGGGGATCCCGTTCACCGTCACCCCCGGCGTGCCCGCCTTCGCCGCCGCCGCGGCGGCGCTGGAGACCGAACTGACGCTGCCCGGGGTCGCGCAGTCGGTGGTGCTGACGCGCACGCCCGGCCGCGCCTCGGCGATGCCCGGGGGCGAGCGCCTCGCCGCCTTCGCCGCGACCGGCGCGACGCTGGCGATCCACCTGTCGGTCGCCAACCTTGCGCGGGTGGTCGACGACCTGACGCCCTTCTACGGCGCCGACTGTCCCGCGGCGGTGGTGTTCCGCGCGAGCTGGCCCGACGAGCGCGTCGTCCGCGCGACGCTCGGTGCGCTCGCCGAGGCCGTCGACCCGGCGATCTCGCGCACCGCGCTGATCCTCGTCGGGCGCGCGCTCGGGGCGGAGGACTTCTCCGAAAGCCGCCTCTATGCGGCCGACTACGACCGGCGCTACCGCCCGCAGTCGGCGGAGAGCCCGTGGGTCGGGTGGCGCCATGGCGACGACTGATCCCAGCCCCTGGCCGCCGGGATTGCTGGTCTCCGCGCCGTCCTCGGGGGCTGGCAAGACCACGGTGACGCTCGGTTTGCTGCGCGCCTTCGCCGACGACGGGCTGAGGGTGCAGCCGTTCAAGTCGGGCCCCGACTACATCGATCCCGCCTTCCATCGCGCGGCGGCGGACCGGCCGTCCTTCAACCTCGACACCTGGGCGATGGACGGCGCGCTGCTCGACACGGTGGCGGCGCAGGCGGCGGGCGCGGACCTGTGCGTCGCCGAGGGATCGATGGGGCTCTACGACGGCGTGGCGACGCCGGGGCTTGCGGGCGCCGGGTCGAGCGCGGAGACGGCGGCGCGGTTCGGCTGGCCGGTGGTGCTGGTGCTTGATGTGGGCGGGCAGGCGCAATCGGCGGCGGCGACGGCGCTCGGCTTCGCGCGCTACCGGCCCGATCTGCCGTTCGCGGGCGTGATCCTGAACCGGGTGGCGAGCCCGCGCCACGAGCGGCTGACGCGACTCGGCATGGAGCGGGCGGGGCTGCCGGTGCTCGGCGCCCTGCCGCGGCGGGGCGATCTCGCCTTGCCAGAGCGTCACCTCGGGCTGATCCAGGCGGTCGAGCACCCCGACCTCGACGCGGCCATCGCGAACTACGCCGCGTTTCTGCGCGCGCACGTCGACCTGCCCGCGATCCGCGCCGCGGCGCGCGGGGGCCGCGCGCCGGCGCCGGGCGGCCTGCCGCCGCCGCCCGCCCAGCGCATCGCGCTGGCGCAGGACGCGGCGTTCTCCTTCGCCTATCCGCACGTGCTGGCGGGCTGGCGCGCGGCGGGGGCGGAGATCCTGCCGTTCTCGCCGCTCGCCGACGAGCCGCCGGACCCGGACGCCGACCTGGTCTGGCTGCCCGGCGGCTATCCCGAACTGCACGCCGGGCGCCTCGCGGCGGCGGGGCGCTTCATGGCGGGCCTCCGCGCGCACGCGCGCACGCGGCCGGTCCACGGCGAGTGCGGCGGCTACATGGCGCTCGGCGCGGCGCTGGTCGACAAGGACGGCGCGCGCCACGCCATGGCGGGTCTGCTCGGCCTTGTCACCTCCTACGAGCGTCGGCGCCTGCACCTCGGCTATCGCCGCGCGACGCTCGCCGCGCCCCTGCCGGGTTTCGCGGCGGGCGCGCGGCTGCGCGGTCACGAGTTCCACTACTCCACCATCCTCGACCAGCCCGACGCAGCCCTCGCCGCCGTGACCGACGCCGACGGCGCGCCGGTGCCCGAGACCGGCTCGCGGCGCGGCGCCGTCACGGGGACCTTCTTCCACCTGATCGCGGCGGAGGACGCATGACGACGCCCGGCTTCGTCAGCTTCGTCGGCGCAGGCCCCGGCGACCCCGAGCTGCTCACGCTGAAGGCGGTCGACCGGCTCAAGCGCGCCGACGCGGTGCTGTTCGACGACCTCGCCGCCGGCCCGATCCTCGGCCATGCGCGCCCGGGGGCCGATCTCGTGGGCGTCGGCAAGCGCGCCGGGCGCGCCTCGCCGCGCCAGAGTCACGTCAGCCGGCTGCTGGTGGACTACGCCCTGCTCGGCGGGCGGGTGGTGCGGCTGAAGTCCGGCGACGGCGGCCTGTTCGGGCGGCTGGAGGAGGAGCTGGACGCGCTCCGCGCCGCGGGCGTTCCCTACGAGATCATTCCCGGCGTCCCGTCGGCCTGCGCCGCGGCGGCGGCTTGCGGCGTGCCGCTGACGCGGCGGCTGACGGCGCGCCGGGTGCAGTTCGTCACCGGCCACGACGCCAGCGGACAGCTGCCGCAGGACGTCGACCTCGACGCGCTGGCCGACCCGCGCGCCTGCACGGTGGTGTTCATGGGCAAGCGCACCTTTCCCGCGCTGGCCGAAGCGCTCGCCGCCCGCGGTCTGCCGGGCGCGACGCCGGCGATCCTCGCCGAGGCCGTCGGCGCGCCTGAGCAATCGGTCTGGCGCGGCACCGTGGCCGCGCTGGCCGAGCGGCTGGCGGGCGAGCCCGGGCCGCTGCCGGCGCTGATCCTCTACGGGCCGCTGGCCGGCGATGACTGACCTCTGGCTGATCGGCGTCGGCATGGGCGCGCCCGGCCACCTGACGCTGGAGGGCCGTCAGGCGCTCCGCGACGCGGCGGCGGTGCTGCTGCCGCGCAAAGGTCCCGAGAAAAGCGATCTCGCCGACCTTCGACTCGCGATCCTGCGAGAGAGCGGCTCGGCGGCCGAGGTGATCTCCTTCGACATGCCCGTGCGCGACGAGACCCTGCCTTACGCCGAGCGCGTCGAGCGCTGGCACGACGCCATCGCCGAAAGGTGGACGGCGGCGATCGCGGGGGCGCGGCCCGCAGGCCCGGTCGCGCTGATGGTCTGGGGCGATCCGGGGCTCTACGACAGCACGCTGCGCATCGCCGACCGGCTGCGCCCCCGCCCGCGGGTGCGCGTGGTCCCCGGCGTCACGGCGCTGCAGGCGCTGACGGCGGCCCACGCGATCCCGTTCAACACGGTGGGCGGATCGGTGCTCGTCACCACCGGGCGGCGGCTGCGCGAGGGCGGCTGGCCCGGGGGCGCCGAGACGGCGGCGGTGATGCTCGACGGCGCCTGCGCCTTCGCCGGCCTGCCGCCGGAGGGGCTGCGCATCTGGTGGGGCGCGTTTCTCGGCATGGCCGAACAGGTGCTCGACGCGGGCCCTCTCGCCGAGGCCGGGCCGCGGATCGTCGCGACGCGGGCGGCGGCGCGCGCGCGGCATGGCTGGATCATGGACACCTACCTGCTGCGCCGCGGGTGACGCGCGGGCGCCGGCGACCCTTGCCCAGACGCCGCCGCGCGCCGATGATCGCACGCGAAGCTTCGGGCTCAGCGCCGCAAAAGGCGCTTGCCGCTCGTCACAGGGAGCCGCCGCGGCGCAAGCGCGGCGCGCCGGGCATGGATCAGCGACGCGACAGGGCGACGGGCGCGCTGCTCGGCCTCGCGCTCGGCGACGCCATGGGTATGCCGTCGCAGACGCTGAGCGCCGGCGAGATCCGCCAGCGTTACGGACGGATCGAGGATTTCGTCGCGCCTTTCCCCGGCCATCCGGCGTCGCACGGTCTCGGCCCTGCGATGGTGACGGACGACACCGAGCAAGCCTTCCTGCTGGCGCGCCGCCTGATCGCGGAGCCTGGCCGGTTCGACGCCGGGGCCTGGGCCGCCGACCTGCTGGCGTGGGAGGCCGACGTGCGCGCGCGCGGCCTGCTCGATCTGCTCGGCCCGTCGAGCAAGGCCGCGCTCGCCGCCATCGCGCAGGGCGTCGACCCGGCCGAGGCAGGGCGCGCGGGCGTGACCAACGGGGCCGCCATGCGCATCGCCCCGGTCGGAATCGCGACGCCGCCCGATGATCTCGCGCGGCTCGTCGACCGCGTCGAGGCCGCCTGCCGAGCGACCCACAACACCGGCGAGGCCATCGCGGCGGCGGCCGCGGTGGCGGCGGCCGTCTCGGCCGGCGTCGAGGGGGTGGATTTCGAGACGGCCCTGCCGTTCGCGCTCGCCGCCGCGGTGGAGGGCCAGCGGCGCGGCTTCGCGGCCGGCGCGCCGGACATGGCCGCGCGCATCGAGGCGGCGCTGACGCTCGCCATGGGGCCGGCGGCGCCGGAAGCGTTCGCGGCGCAGGTGGGAACGTCGGTCGCGTCGCACGAGTCGGTTCCCGCAGCCTTCGGGATCGTCCGGCTGGCGGGCGGCGACGTCTGGCGGGCGGCCGTCCTCGCAGCGAACGTCGGAGACGACACCGACACCATCGGGGCCATCGCCGGGGCCATGGCCGGGGCCTGCGCCGGCGCCGCGGCGCTCCCGGGCGACAAGCTGGCGACCCTGCGCGCGGCGAACGATCTGCCCGTCGAGGCGCTCGCCGACGGCCTGCTGGCGCTGCGCAGGGATGATGCGAAACGATGACCCGTCCGCGCCGTCTGTTGCAGATGCAGGGAGTCGTGCTCGATCTCGTCTATGAGGTCGAGGCGATCCCCGCGTCCGGCGAGGAGGCGGTGGTCACCGGTTTCGCCCGCGCGCCGGGCGGCGGCTTCAACGCCATGGCCGCGGCGCGGCGCTCGGGCCTGCCGGCGACGTGCGGCTGCCGGGTGGGGACGGGGCCTTTCGCCGACGTCGTGGCCGAGGGGCTCGCGGCCGAGGGGATCGACACGGCGCTGCCGCGCCTGCCGGACCGCGACCAGGGCGTCTGCGTCGTGCTGGTGGAGCCGTCGGGCGAGCGCAGCTTCGTCCACCACGACGGCGCCGAGAGCCGGATCGCCGACGCCGATCTCGCAGCGCTCGATCTCGCCGCCTTCGGCTGGACGATCCTGTCGGGCTACATGCTGCATTATCCGGCGGGCCGCGACGCGCTGGCGCGCTGGCTCTGGCGCGAGGCTGCGATACCCTGCCTGCTGTTCGATCCGTCGCCGCTGGCGGCCGCCTTGCCGGCGGAGGCGCTGCGCGCGGCGCTCGGGCGCGCGGCCTGGGTCAGCGCCAATGTCGCGGAGGCTGCGGCGCTGACCGGGCTCGCCGACCCCGCCGAGGCGGCGGCGCGGCTGGCGGACGGGCGGCCGACCGACGGCGGCGCCGTGGTGCGCGCCGGGGCGGCGGGGTGCGTGGTGGCCGCGGGCGGGCGCGTGACGCCGGTTCCCGGCTTCGCCGTCGATCCGGTCGACACCACCGGCGCCGGCGACGCCCACCTCGGCGCCTTCGTCGCCGCGCTCGCGGACGGGGCTGAGCCTGTCGCCGCGGCGCGGTACGCCAACGTCGCGGCCGCGCTTTCGACCACCCGACGCGGACCGGCGACCGCGCCCGACCGCCAGACGATCGAGCGGGCGATGAGAGAGACCACGGACGGCGCGAACGCCGGCTGACGCCGACGCGCCGGCCGTCGACAGAGGGAGACCTGGAATGACCGCACGCGCTCCGCGCACCGCCGCCCTCGCCGCCGCCGCGATCCTTGCGGGCTCGGCGGCGCACGCCGACCAGATCCGCGTCCTCAACTGGCAGGGTTACGGGACAGATCTCGACTGGGCCGTCGCCGCCTTCGCCGAGGCGACCGGCCACCGGGTCGTGCACGACTACTTCAACTCCGAGCAGGAGATGCTGACCAAGCTGCGCACCAACCCCGGCGCCTACGACGTGGTGATGATCAACGCAGCCTTCACGCCGCAGGCGCGCGAGGAAGGGCTGATCGCCCCCGTCGACGTCTCGCGCATCGCCAACTTCGCCGATATCGCGCCCGAGTTCGCCGGGAACCCGGCGCTGGCGGCGGACGGCGAGATCTGGGGCGTGCCGTGGACCTGGGGTCTGACGTCCTTCGCGATCAACACCGCCGCCTTCGACGCCCCGCCCGAGAGCATCCGGGTGCTCTGGGATCCCGCGCACGAAGGGCGCGTCTCGATCCGCGACGACGCGCTCGAGGCGGTGCAGATCGCAGCCCTCGCGACCGGGCAGGACATCAACGCCATCGCCGACCTCGCCGCCGTCGAGGCGAAGCTCGCCGCGCTGATGCCGAACGTCCGCGCCTTCTGGAGTTCGGAGAACGACTGGAACCAGTTCATGGCGGCCGGGGAGTTCGACGTGGCCACCTACTGGTCGGGCTCGGCGGCGCGGTCGCAGGCGATGGGGCTGCCGGTGGAGTTCGTCGTTCCCGAGGAAGGGGCCATCGGCTGGCTCGACGGCCTGTCGATCCCGGCGACGGCGCCGAACGTCGAGGCCGCGCACGCCTTCATCGACTGGATGATCGACCCCGACTTCCACATCCGCTGGGACGAGGAGGGCGCGCCGGCCTCCGCCAACGCCGCCGCGGCCGAGGCGCTGCCCGAGGACGCCTTCAACCGCGCGGTGCTCGGCGACCCCGAAGTGGTCGCGCGGGTCCAGTTCCAGGCGCCCGTCGACGACGCGACCCGCGCGGCGTACCTCGCGCTCTGGCAGCGGCTGAAGGCGGCGCAATAGGGGCGGTCGGAGCCCGCCGCATGGCGCAACCCCTCGGCCCCGGAGACGCGCGCCGCGCGGCCCTCCTGCTGACGCCGGCCTATCTGTGGCTGACGGCGGCGGTGTTCCTGCCGCTGTCGGCGATGCTGTTCTTCAGCCTGCTCTCCGACGCGCCGTTCCGCGGCGCGGACTGGCGCTTCACCCTCGACAACTACCGGGCGTTCTTCGCAACGGACGTCTACGCGACGCTGCTCTGGAAGTCGCTCAGGCTCGGGCTGACCGTCACGGCGCTCTGCGTCGTCATCGGCTTTCCCTGCGCCTGGGTGCTGGCCAAGACGATCCGCGGCCGCGCGCGGGAGGCGCTGTTCCTGCTGATCATCCTGCCGTTCTGGTCCAACTCTCTGGTGCGCGTCTTCTCCTGGGCCATCGTGCTGCGCGGCAACGGGGCGCTGGACTGGCTGGCCGGCCTGTTCTCGTCCGGCGACGTGCGGCTGGGGCTTCTGTTCACGCCGACGGCGGTGGTGATCGGCCTCGTGCATTCGTATCTGCCTTACGTGATCCTCACGACCTATCTCGCGCTTCAGGCCATCGACGACACGCTGATCGAGGCGGCGCGGTCGATGGGGGCCGACCGCCGCACGATCTTCCGGCGGCTGGTGCTGCCGCTCTCGCTGCCGGGGCTCGCCGCCGGGGCCGTGCTGGTGTTCGTGCCGGTCGTCGGCTCGTTCATGGAGCCGCGCATCCTCGGCGGGCGGTTCGGCGCCTACTTCGGCACGGTGATCGAGGATCAGTTCGTCGCCGTGTTCAACTGGCCGCTCGGCGCGGCGCTGTCGTTCATCCTGCTGGCGGTGGTGCTCGCGATCCTCTCGGCGGCGGCGCCCGTGCTGCGGCGGGCGCAAGGGGCGGCGGCGTGAGGGAGGGCGGCGGCTGGCTCTCCCGCCTCGGCGTGGCGTGGCTCTGGGCGGTGCTCGCGTTCCTCTACGCGCCGATCGTCGTGATGGCGCTGATGTCCTTCAACGCCTCGCCGTTCTACCAGCTGCCGTTCGCCTTCTCGACGCGCTGGTACGCCGACCTCTGGGCCAACGCCGAGATCCGGGCCGCCGCGCTCCGGTCGCTGGTGATCGCGGCGACGACGACGGCGATCGCCACGGCCCTCGGCTGCGCCGCGGCGCTGGCGCTGTTCCGCTACGCCTTCCGCGGCAAGGCGCTGCTGCAGGCGCTGCTGTTTCCGCCCATCGCGATCCCGTGGCTGATCACCGGCACGGCGATGCTGATCTTCTTCTTCGGCGTCGGTCTCGGCCGCGGCGCGCCGGCGGTGCTGATCGGCCACGTCGCCCTGGCGCTGCCCTACGTCGTCATCGTGGTGAACGCCCGCCTCGCGAGCTTCGACCCGACGCTGGAGGAGGCGGCGCGCTCTCTCGGCGCCTCGCCGTGGATGGTCGCGCGGCGCGTGACGCTGCCCTGGATGGCGCCCGGCGTCGTCGCGGGGGCGCTGTTCGCCTTCGCGGTCAGCTTCGACCAGTTCGTCGTCTCCTACTTCCTCGCCCGGCCCGGCGACGCCACCCTGCCGGTGCTGATCTACACCTCGATCCGCAAGGGCTTCACGCCGGAGATCAACGCCGTCTCGACCATCGTGATCGGCGTCTCGATGGCGGCGCTGCTGGCGGCGGCGCGGTTCTCGAATTTCGGCGGGCGGCGCTGATGGCCGAGGTCTCCGTCCGCGACGTCTCGAAGCGCTTCGGCGCGACGGCGGCGCTCGACGGCGTGTCGATGGACTTCGCCGACGGCGGCTTCTGCGCGCTGCTCGGTCCCTCCGGCTCGGGCAAGACGACGCTGCTGCGCGTGATCGCCGGCTTCGTCGCGCCCGACGCCGGCGCGATCCTGATCGGCGGGCGGTCGGTCGCGCGCACGCCGGTCGAGAAGCGCGACATCGGCTTCATGTTCCAGAACTACGCGCTGTTTCCGAACATGAGCGTGGCCGAGAACGTCGGCTTCGGCCTGCGCGCCCGCAAGGTCGGCGCGGCGGCCGAGCGCCGGCGCGTCGCCGAGGCGCTGGCGCTGGTGCGTCTCGACGGGCTGGGCGACCGGCGGCCCCACGCGCTGTCGGGCGGGCAGAAGCAGCGCGTGGCGCTGGCGCGGGCCTTCGTCACCAACCCGCAGGTCCTGCTGCTCGACGAGCCGCTGTCGGCGCTCGACAAGGCGCTGCGCGTCGAGATGCAGAGCGAACTGAAGCGCATCCAGCGCGAGATCGGCATCACCACGATCTTCGTCACCCACGATCAGGAGGAGGCGCTGACGCTCGCCGACCGCGTCGGCATCCTGCGCGAGGGGCGGCTGATCGAGACGGGGGCGCCGCGAGAGGTCTACAACGCCCCCTCCACGGTGTTCGCGGCCCGGTTCCTCGGCGACGCCAACATCTTCGAGGGGCGCGCGGAGGGCGCGGTCCTGCGCCTGCCCGACGGGACGGCCGTGCGCATCCCGCCGGGAAGCGACGGCGCCGCCGCCTTCGCCGTGCGGCCCGAGAACATGCGCGTGAGCCTCGCGCCGCCCGATGCGCCGGGCGTCGACAGCGTGCGCGGCGACCTCGTTCAGCGCGTCTTCGCCGGGGCGATGACGACCTGCGTGGTGACGGTGTGCGGGCGGCCGATGAAGATCGTCGCCCCCGACCGCGAAGTCGCCGACCTGCCCGAGGCGGGGCCTGTCTGGGTGAGCTGGGATCGGGCGCGGATGATGGCGATCCCGCATCCGTGATCGGACGGCGCGGTCGCCGGCTACCGGGCCAGCACCACGTCGCGCCGCACGTCGAGGCCCTGCTCGACGGCGTCGACCAGATAGACCGCGACGTCGGCGCGCGAGATCAGTCCGTTGCGCCACTCGCCCGGCTCGCGCAGCACGCGGAAGCGCCCGGACGCCGGCCCCTTCGTCAGCACCACCGGCCGCGCGATCGTCCAGTCGAGGGGGCTCGCCATGATCATCTCCTCCTGGCGGTCCTTGTCGGCGTAGGGGCGGCCGAGGATCGCGCGGTGTCCGGCGCGCTCTATGGCGCTCATCGCGTCCTTGCTGCGGCCCGCGCCGAAGCCGGTGACCGCGACGAGCCGGGACACGCCCGCGGCGGGCATGGCGTCGAGCAGCACGCGGGTGGTGTCCGAGAACAGCGTCTCCGGCTCCCAGAGCATCGCGAGCCGCTCGCGGATTCCCAGCGCGTAGATCACGGCGCGGACGCCCTGAAGCGCGCGGCTCACGTCTCCCGGATCGCGCGCGTCGCCGGCGAAAACCTCCAGCCCGGTCTCGGACGGCAGTTTCGCCGCGCCGCGGGCGAAGGCGCGCGCGGACAGGCCGCGCGACAGCGCCTCGCGGACCGCGGCCGCCCCTATGCCCGACGTGGCGCCCATGACGAGAATCGGCTGCACGGTTTCCCCCCGCTTGCGATGACGCGACAGGACATAGGGCGCGGCGCGGGCCGGAGAAACCGTCGGCGTCGGAACGGCGCGCCGCCGGGTTGCGCGACGCGGGTTTCCGGGTTTGCATCGCAGGCTGGATCATCCCCGCAGCAGTCAGGAGAACGCCCCATGCTCACGTCCATCGCCGGCCGCGCCGTCATCGTCACCGGCGCCTCGAAGGGCATCGGCAAGGGAATCGCGCGGGTGTTCGCCGCGAAGGGGGCGAAGGTGATGCTCGCGGCCCGCGGCGCGGCCGACCTCGACGCCGCCGTCGGCGAGATCCGCGCTGCTGGCGGCACGGCGGAGGCGCAGGTCTGCGACGTGACCGACTGGGGGAGCGTGCAGGCGCTGGTCGCCGCGACCGAAGCCGCCTTCGGCGGCGTCGACGTGCTCTGCGCCAATGCAGGCGTCTTCCCGCAGAAGAAGATCGTCGATCTCTCGCCCGAGGACTGGGACCATGTGCTGGCCACCAACCTGAAAAGCGCCTTCCTCTGCGTGAAGGCCTGCATCCCGGCCTTCGAGCGCAAGGGCGGCGGGCGCGTGGTGCTGACCTCCTCGATCACCGGCCCGATCACCGGCTTTCCGGGCTGGACCCATTACGGCGCGTCGAAGGCGGGCCAGCTCGGCTTCCTGCGCACCGCCGCCATGGAGCTCTCGCGCTACGGCGTCACGGTGAACGCGGTGCTGCCCGGCAACATCGTCACCGAAGGGCTGGAGGGACTCGGCGAGGATTATCTGCGCCAGATGGCCGAATCGATCCCGCTGAAGCGCCTCGGCGCGGTGGAGGACATCGGCCACGCCGCCCTGTTCTTCGCCTCCGACGAGGCCGGCTACGTCACCGGCCAGACCATCGTGGTGGACGGCGGACAGGTGCTGCCGGAATCGCTCGACGCGATGAACGAGATCTGACGGGCCGTCAGCGGAACGGCGGCTCGTCGAAGCTGCGCAGCTTGCGCGAGTGCAGCCGGTCCACGCCCTGCTCGCGCAACAGCCGCAGCGTCTCGATGCCGACCATCAGGTGCTGGCGCACCCGCTCGCGGTAGAAGGCGTCGGCCACGCCGCCGAGCTTGATCTCGCCATGCACCGGCTTGTCGGAGACGCAGAGCAGCGCGCCGTAGGGCACGCGGAAGCGGTAGCCGTTGGCGGCGATGGTCGCGCTCTCCATGTCGACGGCGATCGCCCGCGCCTGGTTCAGCGCCGGGGCGTTGTCGAGGAACCGCAGCTCCCAGTTGCGGTCGGCGGTCGAGAGCACCGTGCCGGTGCGCACGCGCGTCTTCATGTCCATGCCGCGCAGCCCCGTCACCTGCGCCGTCGCCTCCATCAGCGCCACCTGCACCTCCGCGATGGGCGGCACCGGCACCCAGAGCGGCAGGTCGGCGTCGAGCACCTTGTCGTCGCGCACGTAGGCGTGGGCGAGCACGTAGTCGCCGAGCCGCTGGCTCCGCCGCAGCCCCGCGCAGTGGCCCACCATCAGCCAGCAATGGGGGCGCAGCACGGCGAGGTGGTCGGTGATCG
>RECW01000038.1 GCA_007693835.1 Paracoccaceae bacterium
GAGCACTACTGCCTGCGGCTCTCCGACATGACCTCGGCGCGGCGGGCGCGGGCGGTGGCGCGGCCGCGGCAGGTGGCGATGTATCTGTCGAAGACGCTGACCACCAAGTCGCTGCCCGACATCGGCCGCCGCTTCGGCGGGCGCGACCACACCACGGTGATGCACGCGGTCCGCAAGATCGAGCAGCTGGTGGAGACCGACGCGCAGATGGCCGAGGACGTCGAGCTGCTGCGCCGCATGCTCGAACAATAGGCTGGGCTCGAGGCGGGGTTTGACGCCCGCCCGCTTCCCTGTAGTCTGCGCGGCCCGGACATCGCGCCGCAACATTTCGGTGAACCCATGCGCATCAGCGTCGAACGGAGCGCGCTCCTCAAGGCCACCGGCCGCGCGCAGGGCGTGGTCGAGCGGCGCACCACGATCCCGATTCTCTCCAACGTGCTGATCCGGGGCGAAGGCGGCGCGGCGACGCTGCAGGCGACCGACCTCGACATCGAGGTGAAGGAGAGCGTGCCGGCGATGGTCGAGCGCGCCGGCGCCTGCACCGCTCCGGCCCACACGCTGCACGACATCGCCCGCAAGCTGCCCGACGGGGCTATGGTCACGCTCGACCACGACGGAGCGGCGGGGCGGCTGACGGTTTCGGCCGGGCGCTCGCGCTTCACGCTGCCGACGCTGCCGACCGAGGATTTCCCGGCCATGGCCGACAGCGAATACGCCGCGCGTTACACGGCGCCCGCGCCGGCGCTGCGGCGGCTGCTGGAGAAGGCGAGCTTCGCCATCTCGACCGAGGAGACGCGGTATTACCTGAACGGCGTGTATCTGCATGTGGCCGACGCCGGCGGCGCAAAGCGGCTGCGGGCCGTGGCGACCGACGGCCACCGCCTCGCCTGCATCGACGCCGAAGCGCCCGAAGGCGCCGAGAGCGCGCCCGACGTCATCGTGCCGCGCAAGACCGTGGCGGAGGCGCGCAAGCTGCTGGAGGACGACGCGGCCGAGATCGTCGTCTCGGTCTCGCCGACGCGCATCCGGTTCGAGGCGGGAGACCTGACGCTGACCTCCAAGGTCATCGACGGGTCCTTCCCCGACTACACGCGGGTCATTCCGCAGGGCAACGACCGGCGGATGGCGGTCGACCCCCAGGAGTTCGCGCGCACCGTCGACCGTGTGGCGACGGTCTCCGCCGAGCGGTCACGGGCGGTGAAGCTCGGCCTCGACGAAGACCGGCTGGTGCTGACCGTCAACAGCCCCGACAGCGGCTCGGCCACCGACGAACTGACCGTCGCCTACGACGGCCCGCCGATGGAGATCGGCTTCAACGCCAAATACCTGCTGGAGATCGCCGGCCAGATCGACAAGGCGGACGCGGTGTTCCTGTTCGCCGACAGCGGCGCGCCGACGCTGGTGCGCGAAGGCGAGGACGACAGCGCCGTCTACGTCGTGATGCCGATGCGGGTGTGACGCGCTTCGTTCGCCGCATCGCCCTGTCGCAGTTCCGCTCCCACGCCGCGACCGCTCTCGACGTCGACGCGCGCCCGGTGGCGCTGGTCGGGCCGAACGGGGCGGGCAAGACCAACTTGCTGGAGGCCTTGTCGATGCTCTCGCCGGGCCGGGGGCTCCGCGGCGCGGCTGTGGCGGAGATGGCGCGGGCGCCGGGCGCGCTCGGCTGGCGCGTGCGGGCGACGGTCGAGACGCCGGAGGGCGCGCGGGAGATCGTGTCGACCGGCGAGCCCGAGGGACGGCGGCGCGTCGAGATCGACGGGAAACCCGCCGCTCAGGGCGCGCTCGGGGCTGTCGCGCCGATGCTGTGGCTGACGCCGGCGATGGACCGGCTGTGGATCGAAGGCGCCGAAGGGCGGCGGCGGTTCCTCGACCGCGCGGCGCTGAGCTTCTTCCCCGACCACGGAGCGGCGGCGCTCGCCTACGAGAAGGCGATGCGCGAGCGCAACCGGCTGCTGCGGGACGGGCCGGCGGACCCGGCGTGGCTGGCGGCGCTGGAGGCGCGGATGGCCGAGGCGGGGGGGGCGCTGGCGGCGGCGCGGGCCGCGACCGCGGCGCGGCTGAACGCCGCGCAGTCGGGCGCCAAGACATTGTTCCCCCTCGCCGAAATCGCTATTGTGGGCGACATGGAGCAACGCATCGCCGCGGCGGCCGGCACGCCCTCGGCGCACCCACCAGAGCACGCTGATATCGTGGAGGATTTCCGCGCCGCCCTCGCGAGGGCGCGGCGCGAGGACGCCGCCGCGGGCCGCGCCTTGATCGGGCCGCATCGCAGCGACCTCGCCGCGACCCACGCCGCGAAGGGGGTTCCCGCCCGGCTGTGCTCGACCGGCGAGCAGAAGGCGCTGCTGATCAGCCTCGTCCTCGCCAACGCCCGCGCGCTCGCCGCCGACACGGGGGCGGCGCCGATCCTGCTGCTCGACGAAGTGGCCGCGCACCTCGACGCCGAACGCCGCGCCGCCCTGTTCGGCGCGCTGTGCGCCCTCGGCGCGCAGGCGTGGATGACCGGCACGGGGCCGGAGCTGTTCGAGGCGCTCGGCGCGCGGGCGCGCAGGTTCGCCGTGGCCGAAACCGCCGCGGGCTCGACCGTCCGCGAGGCGGCCTGATGCTGGCGCCGCGGATTTCGCTCGTGACGCTCGGCGTCGACGACATGGCGCGGGCGCGCGCCTTCTACGAGGCGCTCGGGTTGCGCGCGGCCGACCTCTCCTCGCCCGAGATCGCGTTCTTCCAGTTGGCCGGTCAGGCGCTGGCGCTCTACCCCCGCGCGGCGCTCGCGCGCGACATGAAGCGCGAGGCGCTTCAGCCCGGCTCCGGCGCCGTGACGCTCGCTCAGAACGTCGAAAGCCGAGACGCCGTGGACGCGCTGTTCGCCGAGATGGTCGCGGCTGGGGCCTCGCCGCTCCGCGCGCCCGAACCGACCGACTGGGGCGGCTACGTCGCCTACGCCGCAGACCCCGACGGCCACGTGTGGGAGATCGCGCACGCGCCGATGCTGCCGCTGGCGGACGACGGGTCCCTGACCCTGCCGGAACAGGCGCCGTGACCACAGCGCCGCCGCGCCCTGACATCGAAGGAAGACCATGAGCGACGTCGAGAAGGCCAGCGACTACGGCGCCGACAGCATCCGGGTGCTGAAAGGCCTGGAGGCCGTGCGCAAGCGGCCGGGCATGTACATCGGCGACACCGACGACGGCTCGGGCCTGCATCACATGGTCTACGAGGTGGTCGACAACGCCATCGACGAGGCGCTGGGCGGTTGGTGCGACACCGTCCGGGTCACGCTGCACGCCGACGGCTCGGTCAGCGTGTCGGACAACGGCCGCGGCATCCCCACCGACATCCACCACGAGGAAGGCGTCTCGGCGGCCGAGGTCATCATGACCCAGCTGCACGCGGGCGGAAAGTTCGACCAGAACAGCTACAAGGTGTCCGGCGGCCTGCACGGCGTCGGCGTCTCCGTGGTCAACGCCCTGTCGGACTGGCTCGAGCTGCGCATCTGGCGCGACGGCAAGGCGCATTACGCCCGCTTCGAGCATGGCGACACGGTGCGCCACCTCGAGGTGACCGGCGACGCGGAAGGCCGGCGCGGCACGGAAGTGCGTTTCCTCGCCTCGACCGGCACGTTCAGCGCCATCGACTACAGCTTCAAGACGCTGGAGCACCGGCTGCGGGAACTCGCGTTCCTGAACTCCGGCGTCACCATCGTGCTGCGCGACGAGCGCTCGGCCGAGCATCGCGAGGAGACGATGGCCTACGAAGGCGGGGTGGAGGCCTTCGTGCGCTACCTCGACCGCTCCAAGACCCCGCTGATCGCCGCGCCCATCGCCGTGCGCGGCGAGCGCGACGGCGTGACCGTCGAGGCGGCGCTGTGGTGGAACGACGGCTACCACGAGAACACGCTCTGCTTCACCAACAACATCCCCCAGAAGGACGGCGGCACCCACCTCGCCGGTTTCCGCGGCGCGCTGACGCGGGCGGTGAACACCTACGCGGGCTCCTCCGGCATCGCGAAGAAGGAGAAGATCGCCCTGTCGGGCGACGATGCGCGCGA
>RECW01000037.1 GCA_007693835.1 Paracoccaceae bacterium
GGGGGGCGACCATCGCGCGCGCCAGCGGAGCGCTCCAGCGCCATCTTGAACACCGGGTCGGCGCGCAGGGCGTAGACGCCGTCCTCTTCGCCCGCCGCGATCATCAGCATCCGGAGGCGCAGGATCTCCTGCATGCTGTGAAGGGCGCAGGCCGGATCGCGGGGGGCGTCGATGCAGGCCGGCAGCCTGTCGGCCACACCCAGCCGCCGCTCAACCTCGCGCAGCGCCGGCAGGCCGGCGTCCGACGACAGCATGAGCCGCCGTCGAACCGGGCCGTCAGCGTCTTGCCGTTCACAGGTGACAGGCCCGGCAAAGGCGGCATAGTTTCGGTTGTGGCGGGCATGGTCCTTCCGATCCGGCGCTTCCGGTCTCGACCACCGAAACGCCACGCCGGACCCTATGCCTGGGCTAGGGCCGCCGACCCGATGCATAATTCGGGGTCGCGGCATCCGCGTGGAGACCGCCATGAAGCGAGGTCTGTTCCGGGATGAGGCGCTCGCCTTCGCGGCGGCCGGCGGCGCCGATCTGTCGGCCGACGTGCGCGTCGTCGGAACCGGCGCCCGGCTGGCCGCGCTTCTGCTCGCCGGGCTGGCGGGCGGCGCCCTCCTCGCCGTGGCGACTGTGGAAATCCCGATCCGCGCCGCAGGGCACGGCGTGCTCGTCGATCCGTCGGGCGCGCTGATCGTTCCGGCGGCGGCCCTCGCGCCGGGGCGGGTGACTCAGGTCGCCGTGCGCATGGGCGACCGGGTCGCGCAGGGAGACGTGATCGCGCGTCTCGACCAGCCCGATCTCGATGCGTCGATCCGCGAAGCCGAGCGCGCGCTGGCCGAACAGCGCCGGCGCGCCGACCGGCTGGCCGCCCTCCGCGCCGCCGACGCCGAGGCGCGTGCGCGGGCGGAGGCGCGCGAAGTCGCGAGCCTCGACGAACGCGCCGCCGGGCTGGCGCGGCGGCGCGACGCGCTCGCCGACCGTCTCGCCGATCTCGAGGGCCTGGAGACGCGCGGCGTCGCGACCCGCCAGAGCGTGACCGCGGCGCGGCTCGACCTCGAGGACGCCGAGGAGGCGCTGCTCGACGCCCGGTCGGCGCGCGCGGCCTTCGACGCGCGCCGCGAGGCGACGGCGACCGAGGACGCGCGCGCCGCGGCGGCGGACGCGCTGGCGGTCGAGGACGCGCAGGCCGCGCTCGACGCGTTGCGCGCGCGTCGGGAGGCGGAGGGCGTGATCAGGGCGCCCGCCGCCGGGCGCGTGGCCGCCGTCGAGGCGCCGCCCGGGGCGGCGGTGGCGGCGGGCGATCCCGTCGTGTCTATCCTCGCCGAGGCGACGGACGCGGCGGCGCCGATCGAGGCGCTGGTCTTCGCGCCGATGGCCGACGGCAAGCGGCTGCGCTCCGGGGCGGAAGCCCTCCTCGCGCCGGCGGTGCTGGCCGAAGGCGAGCGCGCGCGGCTGAAAGGGCGGGTCGCGCAGGTCGGCGAAGCGCCGGTCGGGGCCGCGACGCTGGCGCGCGTCCTCGGCGACGACGGTCTGGCGGCGCAAGCCGCAGCGGGCGGACCTGTCTTCGCCGTCACCGTGGCGCTGGAGCGCGGGCCGTCGGGGTGGCTCTGGACGACGCCCGACCCGCCGACGCCCGCGCTTGCGCCGGGCACCCCGCTGACCGCAGCGCTGACGCTGGAGCGCGCGCCGCTCTACGCTCTCCTCATGCCGGGGCTCGAACGCCTGTTCGGCGCGCGCGACGACGCCTGGACCGGCGCACCGGCGACGGCGCCGTGAGACGGCTATCGGCGCTCAGGCCGGTGCTGCAGATGGAGGCCGCGGAGTGCGGCGCGGCCTGCCTCGCCATGGCGCTGGAGGCGCATGGGCGCGTCGCGCCGCTGGAGGAGGTCCGCGAGGCCTGCCGGACCTCGCGCGACGGTGTGGACGCGCC
Source organism: Paracoccaceae bacterium (assembly GCA_007693835.1). Lineage (GTDB taxonomy): Bacteria > Pseudomonadota > Alphaproteobacteria > Rhodobacterales > Rhodobacteraceae > Rubrimonas. The sequence goes on from RECW01000037.1 coordinate 1,922, forward strand.
GGCGCTGATCCGCGCGGCCGAGGCCTACGGGTTGGCGGCCAAGGCGGTGCGGCGCGAGCCCGAGACGCTCGACGACCTGCCGCTGCCCGCGATCCTGCACTGGCGTTTCGATCACTTCGTGGTGCTGACGCGCGTCGGCCGCCGCCGCTTCACCCTGCTCGACCCGGCGCAAGGGCGGCGGGTGGTCGACCGCGCCGAGATGGGCCGCTCCTTCACGGGGCTCGCGATCGCGCTGGCGCCGGGGCCGGATTTCCGGCGCGGCGGCAGCCGGCCGACCGTCGCCGCGGCGCTCCTCGCCCACGCCCGCGGCTCGTGGGACGCGCTGGCGCTGACCGCCGGTCTGGGGCTGATCGGCCTCGCGCCGGCGCTCGCCCTGTCGGGCGCGGTGCAGGTCTTCACCGACCATGTCGTCGGCGAGGGGCGCACGGTGTGGACGGCGGCGGTGCTCGCGGCGCTGCTGACGGTCGCGCTGACGCAGGCGGCGATCGCATGGCTCTCGGGCCGGACGGTGGCGGCGCTGACCGCGAAGATCGCGACGGCGGTCGCCGCCCGGGCCTTCGACCACGCGCTGCGCCTGCCGCTCGGCTTCTACGCCCAGCGCAGCGCCGGAGAGGTTGTCGCCCGCCTGCGCGTCGGCGCCGACATCGGCGCGACGGTGGCGGGGCCGCTCGCGCGGCTGGCGCCGAACGCCGTCCTCGCCCTCGTCCTGCTGGCGGTGATCGCGGCGCACGACTGGCGCATGGGCGCCGTCGCCGCCGCCGTCGCGCTCGCGTCGCTCGAGGCGATGCGCCGGGCCGCCGGCGCGCTGGCGGACGCCGACCGGGCGCGGCAGGCGCGTGAAGGCCACGCCGCGGGCCTCGCGGCGGCGGGCTTCGGCGCGCTCGACGCCTGGCGTCTGCTCGGCCGCGAGGACGTGCTCGCCGAGAAGCTGATGGCGGCGGAGGCGGCGGCGCTCGGCGCCGACCAGCGCGCGGGCCTGCTGCGCGCGGCGGCGGCGCTGGCGCCGGCGGCGGCGCCGATCGCCATGTCCGGGGCGGTGCTCGCCTTCGGCGCGGCGGAGGCCATGGCGGGGCGGATGTCGCTCGGCGCGCTGCTCGGGGTTCAGGTGCTCTCGGGCCTCGCCGCCGCCCCGATCGCCATGCTGGCGGCCGACCTGACCGCGATGCAGCACGCGGCCGGCGCGCTGATGCGCCTCGACGACCTGACGCGGGCGACCCCCGATCCGCTCGCCGCCGGCGAGGGCGCCGGGGAGACGGCGCCGCCGCCGGCCGATCCGACGGCGCCGGCGCTCGCGCTGGAGGGCGTGGGCTTCCGCTACGGCGCCGGCGCGCCGGTGTTCGTCGGGATCGACTTCGCCCTGCCGGCCGGCGCGCTGGTGGCGCTGACGGGGCCGTCCGGCGCCGGCAAGTCGACGCTCGCGCGGATCGCGGCGGGCCTCGCCCACCCCGACGCGGGCGCCGTGCGCCTTATGGGGCGGCCGGTGTCGGCCTGGCCGCGCGAGACGCTGCGCCGCCGCCTCGGCTACGTCCCTCAGGACAGCGCTGTGTTCACCGGCACGCTGGCCGAGAACCTGTCGCTGTTCGACGCCGACGCCGCCGCCGAGCGGCTCGCCCGCGCGCTGGAGGCCGCCGGGGCCGGTCGGCTGCTCGGCGCGCTGCCAGGCGGGCTCGGTGCGGCGCTGACGGGGCACGCGCCCGCGCTCAGCGGCGGCGAGGCGCAGCGGGTCGCGCTGGCGCGGGCGCTCGCCGGGGGGCCGGCGGCGCTGATCCTCGACGAGACCACCAGCGCGCTCGACCCTCTGGTCGAGGCGGAGATCCTCGACCGGCTGCGCGCAAGCGGCGCGGCGGTGCTGCTCGTCACGCACCGCCCGAGCGCGATGGCGCGATGTGATGGCGTCTTCGCGCTCGACGGGCTGGGGGGCGGCCGCTGGACGCGTCCTTTGGTCGACCGCCCCGCTGCCTCACACGCGAGGCGCTCGGCGTGACGGAGCGGACGCGCACGCCCCGCGCGGCGGCCTACGCGCGCCTGCGCGACGTTCTCGGCGCGACGGGCGCGCCGACTGACGCGCCCGAGGCGCTCGCGGCGCTGGCCGCCGCCCTGCTCGG
>RECW01000055.1 GCA_007693835.1 Paracoccaceae bacterium
CCGCCTCGACCTCCATGGTGGCCTTGTCGGTCTCGATCTCGGCGATCACGTCGCCGGAGACGATCTTGTCGCCTTCCTTCTTGGTCCAGCGGGCGAGGGCCCCTTCCTCCATGGTGGGGGAGAGGGCCGGCATCAGGATTTCGATGGGCATGGGCCTCGCCTCAACGGTAGCAGACGGCCTTGGCCGCCTCGATGACCTCGGCGGTCGTGACGAGCGCCAGCTTCTCAAGGTTCGCCGCGTAGGGCATCGGCACGTCCTTGCCCGCCAGCGTCAGCACCGGCGCGTCGAGCCAGTCGAACGCCTCGCGCATCAGCACAGCCGAGATCTGCGAGCCGATGGAGCAGACCGGCCAGCCTTCCTCGACCGTCACGCAGCGGTTGGTCTTCTTCACCGACTTCACCACCGCGTCGGTGTCCATGGGGCGCAGGCTGCGGAGGTCGATCACCTCGGCCTCGATCCCGTCGCGCGCCAGCGCGGCCGCGGCTTCGAGCGCATAGGTCATGCCGATCCCGAAGCTGACGATGGTGACGTCGGTCCCCGCCCGCGCGACCTTCGCCTTGCCGATGGGCACCGTCCAGTCCTCGACCTGCGGCACCTCGAAGGAGCGGCCGTAGAGGATCTCGTTCTCGAGGAAGATCACCGGGTTCGGGTCGCGGATCGCCGCCTTCAGCAGCCCCTTCGCGTCCGCCGCCGAGTAGGGCATGCAGACCTTGAGCCCTGGGATGTGCGCGTACCAGGCCGCATAGTCCTGGCTGTGCTGGGCGGCGACGCGCGCCGCGGCGCCGTTCGGGCCCCGGAACACGATCGGGCAGCCCATCAGCCCGCCGGACATGTAGAGCGTCTTGGCCGCCGAGTTGATGATCTGGTCGATCGCCTGCATGGCGAAGTTGAAGGTCATGAACTCGACGATGGGCTTGAGACCCCCGAACGCCGCGCCGACGCCGACGCCGGCGAAGCCGTGCTCGGTGATCGGCGTGTCGACGACGCGCTTCGAGCCGAACTCGTCGAGCAGCCCCTGGGTGATCTTGTAGGCGCCCTGATACTCCGCGACCTCCTCGCCCATCACGAACACCATGGGATCGCGGCGCATCTCCTCGGCCATGGCGTCGCGCAGCGCCTCGCGCACGGTCTGCGTCGCCATCGCCGCGCCGGCGGGAACCTCGGGCGCCTCCGGCTCTTCGGCGACCGGCTCCGCCGGCGGCGCTTTCGGCGCGGCGGGCGCAGGCGCTGCCGCGGCCTTCGGCGCGTGGTCGGCGCCGTTGGCGAGCGCGCTGGCGTCCTCGCCGTCCTCCAGCAGCACGGCGATGGGGGTGTTCACCTTCACCCCCTGCGCGCCCTCGGCGACGAGGATCTCGCCGACGACGCCCTCGTCGACCGCCTCGACCTCCATCGTCGCCTTGTCGGTCTCGATCTCGGCGATCACGTCGCCGGACTTCACCTTGTCGCCCTTCTTGATCGTCCACTTGGCGAGGGTGCCCTCCTCCATGGTGGGGGAGAGGGCCGGCATCAGGATCTGGATGGTCATCGGGAAATCCTCAGGCGGCGGGCGCAGGGGCGTAGACGTCGGTCCACAGTTCGGCGACGTCCGGCTCCGGGCTCTCCTGCGCGAAGGCGGCGGCGTCGTTCACCCGCTCCCGCACCGCCTTGTCGACCGCCTTCAGGTCGTCCTCGGCCGCGCCCATCTCCAGCAGCATCTTGCGGACGTGCTCGATGGGGTCCTTCTCCTCCCGCATCTTCGAGACTTCCTCGCGGGTGCGGTACTTTGCGGGGTCGGACATCGAGTGGCCGCGGTAGCGGTAGGTGTTCATCTCGAGGATGTAGGGGCCATGGCCCTCGCGGCAGTGCGCGAGCGCCTTCAGACCCGCCTCCTTCACGGCGACGTAGTCCATGCCGTCGACCGCCTCGCCGGGGATCGCGAAGGCCTCGCCGCGGGTGTAATAGGCCGGTGTCGACGAGGAACGCTCGACCGACGTGCCCATCGCGTACTTGTTGTTCTCGATCACGAAGATAACCGGCAGCTTCCACAGGCTCGCCATGTTGAAGGTCTCGTAGACCTGGCCCTGGTTCGCCGCCCCGTCGCCGAAATAGACGAGGCTGACCTTGCCGTTCTCCAGATACTTGTTGGCGAAGCCGAGGCCGGCGCCGATCGGCACCTGCGCGCCGACGATGCCGTGGCCGCCGAAGAAGTGCTTCTCGCGGCTGAACATGTGCATCGAGCCGCCCTTGCCCTTGGAGTAGCCGCCGATGCGCCCCGTCAGCTCCGCCATCACGCCCTTGGGGTCCATGCCGCAGGCGAGCATGTGGCCGTGGTCGCGGTAGGAGGTCGTGGTCTGGTCGCCCTCGACGGTCGCCGCGGTCAGGCCGACCACCACCGCCTCCTGCCCGATGTAGAGGTGGCAGAACCCGCCGATCAGCCCCATGCCGTAGAGTTGGCCCGCCTTCTCCTCGAAGCGGCGGATCAGCAGCATGTCGCCGTAGGCTTTCAGCAGTTCGTCCTGAGACGGGCCGTCGGCCGCCTTCTTCGCGGCCGTCTTGCGTGGGGTCGCCATCGGGCGTCTCCTTCCTCGGGGCGCCGCGGCGGGGAAGCCGCGGGCGGCTGTCGCGGATCGCGCGCCCGCGTTGAGGCGCAGCATAGGCGCTGGCGCGGCGGCGGGAAACTGTTCAGCGGGGGGTGATCTCGTCCTCGCGCATGTGGCCCAGCACCGCACGGGCGCGCTCGTCGAGGAGTTCGAGGTCGAGAAAGCCGTCGGACAACCGGCGCGTCAGGTTCTCGAGCCGCATCCGCTCGGCGCGGAGCGCTTCGAGGTCCGCCGTCACGTCGCGCGCGTCGGCCTCGATCTGGAGACGGGAGAACAGGCCGTGCTCGCCCTGCACCGCGCTCCAGCCGAAATGCACCGCCCCCGCCAGCATGGCGACGGCGAACACCGCGTCGAAGAGTTTCAGCCCGCCGACTTCCCGCGCTTCTTCCGCCACCCGCGCCTCCCTGACTGGCGGAATCATGCCCGAAGGGCGGCGCACGGGAAAGGGGGTGATCGGGTCAAGTCCGCGCGAACGCGCCGAAAGTCGCCAGATCGACGCGTTCGACGTCGCGCAGCAGCGCGATGAAGCCGGCCGCCTGATGCGCCGCCGTCAGCCTGCCTTTCTCCGCCGTCGCCCGGTCCGCCTCGCCGACCGTGCCGTGAGGCCCGAGATCCGAGGCGATCCAGCCGTAGGAGATCGGGCCGGTGGGCCGCAGGCTCGCGTAATTGTCCATCGCCTCGGCGGAGGAGGGGAAATCCTGCGCGTGGGTCATGTCGACGAGGTCGGGCCGGAAGTGCAGCATCAGCGACGTCTCGACGTCGCCGCCGTGGATCCCGAAAGTCTTCTCGCGCGCCGAGAACAGCCCTTCCGGCGTCCCGAACGCGCCCCACTGGCACTTGGCGACCAGCATGCCGGCCCGGACCCGCAACTCCCGCGCGACGATCCCGATCACGTCGAGATTGCCGCCGTGGGAGTTGACGATCACCATCTTGCGCACGCCAGCCCGCGCCACAGACAGCCCGATCTCGATCCAGAGTTCGGCGGCGAGGTGGTAGGGGATGGTCAGCGTGCCGGGCGCGTGCAGGTGCTCGTTCGACTTGCCGACCGCCTGCACGGGCAGGATGCGGAAGTCGAGATCGTCGGGCGCCGTCTCGATGACGGTGCGCAGCATCCCGAGGTTGATCTCGGTGTCGACCGAGACCGGCAGGTGCGGCCCGTGCTGCTCGTGCGCCGCCGTGGGCAGCACGGCGATGGTCCGCGCGGGGTCGATCGCCGCGAACTCGGTCGTCTTGTGCTCGCCCCACCACCGTCTCATGCGCTCACCGGCCGGTAGGTCGCCATCTTGCCGGGGTTGAGCAGGCCGAAGGGGTCGACCTCGCGCTTGAAGCCCATCTGGTCGGCCTCCGCGCGCTTGTGGCGGCTGCCTTCCTCCAGCGTCACGACGTGGGGGTTGGCGACCATCACGCCGTTCGCCTCGTGGAAGGCGATGATCTCGGC
>RECW01000036.1 GCA_007693835.1 Paracoccaceae bacterium
GGTGTTCTCGCTGGCGCAGATGGCGCTGTTCGCCTTCGGCGGCTACGTGACGGCGATGCTCGGCTTCTATTTCGGGCTCGACATCTGGCTCGCGATGCCGGTCGGCGCGGCGGCGACGGTGGTGTTCTCGCTGATCCTCGGGGTGGCCTGCCTGCGGCTCGCAGGGCCTTACGTCGCGCTGCTGACGCTCGCGGTGACGCAGGCGATGTTCCTGCTGATCGTCACCGACACCGAATGCTTCATCATGCAGGGCACGACCTGCCGCCAGTTCACCGGCGGCGCGGTCGGCTTCGCGCGGTTCGGCGATCTCGGCACGCGGCAGATGTTCCGGGCGAACTGGATGGTGGCGAACTACGCGCTGGTCGCGACGCTGTTCGTCGTGACCATGGCCTTCACCTGGGCGGTGGTGCGCGGGCCGATCGGGCTGGCGTTCCGGGCGCTGCGCGACAACCCCGGCTGCGCCACCGCGCGGGGCGTGAACCGCTTCCAGATGCAGCTTCTGGTGTTCGCGGCCTCGGCCTTCTTCACGGGCCTCGCCGGCGGCCTCTACGCCGCGCATTTCCAGGCGATCGGGCCGGGGGTGCTGTCGCTCTCCACGCTGCTCCTGATCATCGCGATGGTGGTGGTGGGCGGGGTGGGGCGGCTCTGGGGGCCGTTCCTCGGCGCGGTGCTGCTGACGCTGGCCGACGAGGTGATGCGCGAGTTCGGCTCGTGGCGGGCGCTCGGTCTCGGGCTGATCATCGCCGCGGCCATCGTGCTGATGCCGCGGGGCTTCATGGGGCTGGCCGAGAGCGGCCTCGCGCGGCTGCGCCGACCGGCTCCGGCGACGGAGGAGAGACATGCCTGACGGCGGAACGTTCGACGTGATCGTGGTGGGCGCCGGCCCGGCGGGCTGCGTGCTCGCGCACCGGCTGAGCGCGGACGCGGGGCGGCGCGTCCTGGTGCTGGAGGCCGGCCGCGGCGCGCCCGAGGCGTCCGACATGCCGGCGATGTGGATCAGCCTCGTCAACACCGAGATCGACTGGGGCTATCACACCGTGCCGCAAGCGGGCTGCAAGATGCGGCGGATCTTCTGGCCCCGCGGCAAGGCGCTGGGGGGCTCGAGCGCGATCAACGCCATGATCTACATCCGCGGTCTGCCGTCGGACTACGACGGGTGGGAGGCGTCCGGCTGCCCCGGCTGGGGCTGGCGCGACGTGCTGCCCGTCTTCCGCAAGTCCGAGCACAACGAGCGCCTGTCGAACGACCCGCTCCACGGCGCCGGCGGCCCGCTGAACATCGCCGACGTCCCCCATGTCGACCCGACCGAGCGGCTCCGTGCGTTCGGCGATGGCAACACGCCGCAGAAGCACCGTCGCCTGGTCGAAGCAATGCCCGGTCGAGGTGGCCTGCGCCGCTTGCGATGCGGTCGCTTGTGGTTGGGTTGCGACGGTCATCGCCTTCAAGGCGCAGGCCATCGCGATGGCGGCCTGCCGGCGGTCGTGGTCGTCGTGGCGCAGGGGTCGCGCATGATCACGCCAGCCCCCGGCCATCCCGCGCGCGTCATCTGACGGCCGCCTTGAGCGCGGGGTAGAGGCCGCGGTACTGGCTCAGGCGGACAGCATAGGCGTCCCGCCAGCGTGGGTCGGGCTCGATGGTCCGCGCGACGCGCGGGGCCGCGCACAGGTCCCGGGGCGCGGCCCCGCTGGCCGCGGCCATGCCCAGACGCGCCGCGCCGAAAGCGGCCCCGATGTCGCCGTTCACCGGCACGGCCACAGGACGGTCGAGGATGGTCGCGAGCATCCGAAGCCACAGCGCCGACCGGGCGCCGCCGCCCACGGCCGTGAAGCTCTCCACGTCGGAGCCCGCCTGCTTCAGGGCCTCGAAGCAGTCCGCGAAGGCGAAGGCGACGCCTTCCAGCACAGCCCGCGTCAGCGTCGCAGCGTCGGCGCCGTGGCCTAGCCCTGCGAAGGCGCCGCGGATCGCCGCGTCGTTGTGCGGCGTTCGCTCGCCGCCGAGGTAGGGCAGGAACAGCACCGGCGAGGGGGCGGCGAGAGCCTCGCCGAGCGCGCCGACAAGGCTCGCCGCGTCGCTCTTGAGAAGGCGGGCGAGCCAGTTGAGGCTGTCCGTCGCCGCCAGCACCACCCCCATCTGGTGCCACGTGTCGGGCACGGCGTGGCAGAAGGCGTGCACGGCCCCGGCCACGTTGGGCCTGAAGCGGTCGGTGACGACGAAGAGCACCCCCGACGTCCCGAGCGACAGGAAGGCCTGCCCCGGCGACACGGCGCCGATCCCGCACGCGCTGGCGGCGTTGTCGCCGCCGCCGCCCGCCACCACCGGCGCCCGCGCCATCCCCCAGCGCGAGACCCATTCGCCGCGCAGCCGGCCCGACGCCGCGCTGCCCTCGACCAGCCGCGGCATCCGCCGCTCGTCGAGGCCGGTCGCGTCCAGCAGGGCCGGCGACCAGCGGCGCGCGGCGCCGTCGAGCCAGAGCGTGCCCGCGCTGTCGGACATGTCCGAGACATGCTCTCCGGTCAGCCGCAGGCGCACGTAATCCTTGGGGAGCAGCACCCTGGCGATGCGGGCGAAGATCTCCGGCTCGTGCTCGGCGACCCAGACGAGCTTCGGCGCGGTGAAGCCCGGCATCACGAGGTTGCCCGCGATTCCGTGGAAGTCGGCCCGCGCCGTCAGCGCCGCGCACTGCGGAGCCGAGCGGCTGTCGTTCCACAGGATGCAGGGGCGCAGCGGCTTGTCGTCGGCCCCGATCAGCGTCGCGCCGTGCATATGCCCCGACAGGCCGATCCCCTCGACGGCGGCCATGGCCGTCGGCGCCTCGGCCGCGATGGCGTCGAGAGCGGCGACGGCGGCGGTCCACCACTGTTCGGGGTCCTGCTCGGACCAGCCGGGATGGGGTCGCTGCACGGTCAACGGCGCGCGGGCGGCGGCGATGACCTTCTGCTCGCCGTCGAGCAGCACGGCCTTGACCTCCGAGGTGCCGACGTCGATCCCGAGACCGGGGCTCATGGCGCGGCCGTCCCGCTCTCGCGCTGGTCCGTTCCCATGCCGGTCATCCTTCCCGTCGTCGTTGTCGCGGCGCCCTTGCAGGAATTCGGGCGAACCTGCCGGCCGCCTGCGGCCGAAGCCTCGGCGCCAAGTGTTTTGACGCGCGTCAAGAATAGGTTAGGCTGGCTGTCGGGCGGCGTTCAACCCTGCCGGGCAGGTTCGCCGCTCTCGTTATCCGGTCTTGCGCGCGATACGGCGGCGACTTGCTTCCCTCAGGCCGGATCGCTCTCCTGGCCGATCGTGCGGTTGTTGATCACAGGGTCGGGTGAGCGCCAATGCCGGACATACGCAACATGGAGGAGTTCGCCGCCGTCTGCGGGATTTCCCGGCCTACGGTGTCGAAGTATTTTCAGGATCCGCAGAGCGTGCGCCCGTCGATCCGCAAGCGCATCGAGACGGCGTTGGCGAAGCACGACTATCGGCCGAACATTTTCGCGGTCAACCAGAACCGCAAGCTGACCAAGATCGTCGGCATCGTCGTGCCGTTTCTGGCCGACCCGTTCTTCGCCGAGATCGCCCGGCGGCTCGAACGGCGATGCATCGACGGCGGACTGTGGCCGATCCTGTTCTCCGCGCACGGTCAGCCGCGCCTCGAAACCCAGATCCTCGAAAACCTTCGGCTGCTGAAGCCGGCCGGCGTGCTGCTGGCGCCGCTCGGGCAGGCTTCCGACAGGGGCGCGATCGCACGGTTCTGCGCGGCGGCGCCGACAGTCCTGTTCGACAGCAACATCGGCGACGTGGGCACGGTCTTCGTCGGCTCCGACAACGTCGATTTCGTCGACCGGAGCGTGGACTACCTCGTCCGAACGGGGTCGCCGCCGGTGTTCTTCGAGATGCGCGATCCGGCCAACCCGAACGCCGACAAGCGGCGCGACGCCTTCACGGCCGCCATGGCCCGCCACGGCCTGCCGGCGCGCATCGTCTCGGTTCCCGGCGAGGGCTGGGACTTCGAGCGGAT
>RECW01000035.1 GCA_007693835.1 Paracoccaceae bacterium
GTGCCCCGCACGGCCTTCACCTCGGCCGGTCGCGGCGGCGGCATCCTGTTCGACGCCGAGTATGCGCGCAGCGAAGTGCCGGCGGGCGTCGCCGACGACCGCGGCGGCAACACCGGTTTCACCAACAAGATCACCTACCTGACGCCGCGAGTCGCCGGCTTCCGCGCCGGCATCAGCTACGCGCCGGGAACCAGCAGCACGGCCTCGACCGAAGACGTGGCGGTCATTGATCCTGATACTGGCGCTGTTGTACCCGGCAGCATCACCACGGGAAGCACCGCTGGCAGCAACACCAGCGGCACGAACCTGAATGCTCAGCGGCCCGGCGAAGGCATCGAGTTCGGTCTGAACTACTCGGGCGACTTCAGCGGCTTCGCCGTGCAGGTCGGCGGCGGCTACACCACCTTCCTGAACGACGGCCCGAACGACAACGGCTGGAACATCGGCGGTCAGGTCGGCTTCCAGGGCTTCGCGGTCGGCGTGACCTACGGCTACACCGAGCGCAACAACGCGGACAACGTCGCCATCCTCGCCGTCGGCGCGACCTATCGCACCGGTCCGTGGGCGTTCGGCCTCAACTACGGCTGGAACGTGAAGGGCGACGGCGGCGACGGCACGACCTCCACCCGGTCGCGTGAAGACGACTACGGCATCTCGTTCGGCGTCGACTACGCGCTGGCGCCGGGTGTGCTCGTGGGCGGCGCGCTGGAGTACAGCAAGGCTGACAACGATGTCACCACTGCGTCGGGCCGCGACGACTCGGCTTTCGCCGCGGGCGTCTTCCTCGGCCTGAACTTCTGATCCACGCGACAGCGTGATCGAGAGGCCGGCGCGAAAGCGCCGGCCTTTTTCGTTTTCCGCTCGCCGCTACTGGGCGGCGATCCCTGCGTCGTCGAAGCGGCCGATCTCCGGCGCATAGCCGAGGTTGGGGCCGAGCCACGTCTCGGCCTGCGCCAGCGACACGCCCTTGCGCCCCGCATAGTCCTCGACCTGATCGCGCCCGATGCGCCCCACCCCGAAATAGGCCGCCTGCGGGTGGGCGAAGTAGAAACCCGAGACCGAGGACGCCGGCCACATCGCGAAGCTCTCGGTCAGCATCAGCCCGGTGTGGGACTCGGCCTCCAGCAGCCGGAACAGGGTCGTCTTCTCGCTGTGGTCGGGGCAGGCGGGGTAGCCCGGCGCGGGGCGGATGCCGCGATACTTCTCGGCGATCAGGTCGCCGTTCGACAGCGCCTCGTCGGGGGCGTAGCCCCAGAACTCGCGGCGCACGCGCTCGTGCATCCGCTCGGCGAAGGCTTCGGCCAGCCGGTCGGCGAGCGCCAGCACCATGATCGAGTCGTAGTCGTCGCCCGCGTTCTTGAAGAAGTCCGACCGCTCGTGCGGCGCCATCCCCATCGTCACCGCGAAGCCGCCGACCCAGTCGGGCCGACCGACAGGGGCCACGAAGTCCGACAGGCAGTAGTTCGGCCGGTCGCCGCTCTTCGCCCCCTGCTGGCGCAGCATGTGGAGCTTCGCCGAGGGTTGCGCCCGCGTCTCGTCGCCGAACACCAGCACGTCGTCGCCCTCGGCGTTCGCCGGCCAGAAGCCGACGGCGGCCGTCGGATCGAACCACCCTTCCCGCTCGATCCGGTCGAGCATGGCGTTGGCGGCGGCGAACAGATCGCGCGCCGCCGGGCCGCGGGCGGGGTCGTCGAAGATCGCCGGGAAGCTGCCCTTCATCTCCCAGGTCCAGAAGAACGGCGTCCAGTCGATGTAGGGCCTGAGTTCCGCGACGTCGTAGCGCTCGAAGCCGCGCACGCCGGTGAAGGCGGGCTTCGGCGGCGCATAGGCGTCCCACCCCCCGTCGAAGGCGTTGGCGCGGGCGGCGGCGAGCGGCGTCAGCGACCGTTTCTCCTCCCCCGCCGCCGCCGCGGCGACGATCTTCGCCTGCGCCGCGGCCGTCTCGGCCAGCAGATCGCCCCGCATCGTGGGCGACAGCAGCCGCGAGACCACGCCCACCGCCTTCGACGCGTCGTCGACATGAAGCACGCCATGGGCGTACTGCGGCGCGATCTTGAGCGCGGTGTGCTTCTTCGAGGTGGTGGCGCCGCCGATCAGCAGCGGCAGATCCATCCCTCGGCGGGTCATCTCCGTCGCCACGTCGACCATGCGGTCGAGTGAGGGGGTGATCAGCCCCGAGAGACCGATGGCGTCGACCTTCTCGGCGACGGCGCGGTCGAGGATGGCCTCGGTCGGCACCATCACGCCCATGTCGACGACGTCGTAGTTGTTGCACTGCAACACAACCCCGACGATGTTCTTGCCGATGTCGTGGACGTCGCCCTTCACGGTCGCCATCAGGATCTTGCCCTTGGCCGACTTGTCGCCGACGCGGGCCTTCTCGGCCTCCATGAACGGAATCAGATGGGCGACGGCGGTCTTCATCACGCGGGCCGACTTCACCACCTGCGGCAGGAACATCTTGCCCTCGCCGAACAGCTCGCCGACGACGTTCATGCCGTCCATCAGCGGGCCTTCGATCACGTCGAGCGGGCGCGTGGACTTCTGCCGGCATTCCTCGGTGTCGTCGACCACGAAGTCGGCGATGCCGTGGATCAGCGCGTGGCGCAGCCGCTCCTCCACCGGCGCCTCGCGCCATTTGGGGTCTTCCTTCGCCTTGGCCTCGCCCTTGCCGCGATACTTGTCGGCGATGGCGAGCAGGCGCTCGGTGGCGTCGGGGCGGCGGTTGAGCAGCACGTCCTCGACGTGCTCGCGCAACTCCTCGGGGATGTCGTCATAGACGGTGATCTGGCCGGCGTTGACGATGGCCATGTCCATCCCGGCGCGAATCGCGTGGTAGAGGAAGGCCGAGTGCATCGCCTCGCGGACGGGATCGTTGCCGCGGAAGGCGAAGGAGATGTTGGAGAGCCCGCCCGAGACGTGCACCGCCGGCATCGCCTCGCGAATCATCCGCGTGGCCTCGATGAAGGCGCGCCCGTAGTCGTCGTGCTCCTCGATGCCGGTCGCGACCGCGAAGATGTTGGGGTCGAAGATGATGTCCCAGGGGTCGAAGCCCGCCTTACCGGTCAGCAGGTCGTAGGCGCGCTTGCAGATGGCGAACTTGCGCTCGGCGGTCTCGGCCTGGCCGGTCTCGTCGAAGGCCATCACGACCACCGCCGCGCCGAAGCGGCGGCAGAGGCGCGCCTGACGCAGGAACTCCTCCTCGCCCTCCTTCAGCGAGATCGAGTTGACCACCGCCTTGCCCTGCACGCACTTCAGCCCCGCCTCGATGACCGACCACTTGGAGCTGTCGATCATGATCGGCACCCGCGCGATGTCGGGCTCGGCGGCGATCAGGTTGAGGAAGGTCGTCATCGCCTGCTCGCTGTCGAGCAGGCCCTCGTCCATGTTGACGTCGATGATCTGGGCGCCGTTCTCGACCTGCTGGCGCGCGACCTCCAGCGCGGCCGGGTAGTCGCCCGCCATGATCAGCTTCTTGAACTTCGCCGAGCCGGTGACGTTGGTGCGCTCGCCGACATTGATGAAAGTCGGGATCATGCCGCGTCCTCGCCCTGAAAACCCTGTTCGAACATCTCGAGCCCCGACAATCTCAGCCGCGGCGCCCGCTCGGGGACGGCGCGCGGCGCGACGCCCTCGACCGCCTCCGCGATGGCGCGGATGTGGTCGGGGGTGGTGCCGCAGCAGCCGCCGACGATGTTCACCATCCCCGCCCGCGCCCATTCGCCGAGGTGGCTCGACGTTTGCGCCGGCGTCTCGTCGTAACCGCCCATCTCGTTCGGCAGGCCGGCGTTGGGGTAGGCGCTGATCCGCGCGTCGGCGACCTGCGCGAGCGCCCGGATGTGCGGGCGCATCTCCTCGGCGCCGAGCGCGCAGTTGAGGCCGACCGAGAACGGCCGTGCGTGACAGACCGAGACCCAGAACGCCTCCGGCGTCTGGCCGGTGAGCGTGCGGCCCGAGCGGTCGGTGATGGTGCCCGAGATCATCACCGGCGG
>RECW01000226.1 GCA_007693835.1 Paracoccaceae bacterium
CGAGCCCTGCGCCGCGCCTGCGGGATTCGCGGCGGATTTCCTCGGCGACGCGGCCCTGGAGGAGGTCGACGGCGATCTCGGTGGCGCGGTCGGGGCCGGCCACGGCGGCGACGAGGCGGTTCAGCGCATCGCGGGCCTCCAGCCGCCTTATCGCCCAGTCTAGCGGGTCGGGGCGGTCGTTGGCCTCGGTCGGCGGCTCGATGACCTGCACGACCCGAAGCGGGGCTCCGAGCATGCCGGCCATCGCCAGCGCATGGGCGAGCACGTCGGCCGCATGGAGCGATCGGTCGAGACAGGCCAGGACGGGCGGCGATGGATCGGCGACGTCTGGCGTTGCGGCGCGCGTGTTCATCCGGATGTCTCCCTTCGACGTGATCTCCCGGTCGTCGGCGGGGCGCCGGACGCTCGGCTCCGGCTCTCGCCCGGTCTTCAGGCGGCGTCGTTGCGGTGGGCGCGCAGATAGCGGGCGAGCCGCCCGCTCGTCTCGCGGCCGGCGACCGCGGCTTCGAACAGCGCCCGGCGCGCGTCGGTCGGCAACTCGTTCCACCGCGCGACCACGGCGGCGCCGAGCGCCTCCAGAACCGGCCGATCCTCGGGCGCCGCGGGGCTCATGACGGCCCCGAGGCCTGTCGCGCCGCCTTCGTCCTCCCAGGCGGCGAGAGAGGCCGTCGGCGCAGGATGCGGCCGCGATTGCACGTTCCGCATGGGATGCCTCCTCCTCTGCTCATTTCGGGCTGCGCGGGGCGCGCGCTCGCCTTGTCGAAGGCCTCGCCGGCGCGCTTCTTCTGCATCGGGTGCGGCATGCGCAGTCTCTGATTGAAACGTACCCGTTTCCTGATCGGGCGCATTAACCTGCGTTAGCGCGGGCGGCGCCGACGGTCGGAGAAGGGGCTCGCAAAGGCCCGACGGTGGAAGCGTCGCCGGGGCTAACCTGCATCAGCGCTTCGGTCGCCTCGACGCTCTAGAGATGGAGGGCGACCCGAAGACGGTCGCGTTTCCGGGGAAGGACCGCGCGGCGCCGCCGCGCAGCCGCATCCCCGGCGCCAGCAGCGAGGACATCGCCATGAGCAAAGCGGACATCGCGCCCCCGACCCTGTCGGACCGCATGAAGACCGTGAAGGCGGCGTGGGACAAGGCCCCGAGCGGACCGAAGAAGGACATCGCCCACAAGCACTATGTGGCTGCCGGCAAGGCGATGGGCGAGAAGAAGGATCAGGACGTGATCCGGGAGCTCGACGCCGCGGTGAAGGCGCTCGGCTGATCGCGAAGCGACGGCGCCGCCTGACCGCGACGGCGGCCTGAGGGAATGTTGCGTGTTTCGAGGATCGCGTCGCGTCTCCGATCCGGCCCGCCTCGCCTCAGCCGGCGGGGCGGGCGCTTACGGCGCCGCAGTCGGAGGGATGCGCTGCAGCAGCGGGCCGGCGTCCATCAGATAGGCCATGTCGAACTCCGCCAGCTTCACCAGCGCGTCCAGATCGTCGAAGCGGACGACGCCGTCGCGAAACGTCAGCAGGCCCATCTCGCGCAGCCGCCGCAGCACGCGGTTGACGTGGATGGCGCTCAGGCCGAGCGCGTCGGCCAGAAGGTATTGCGTCAGCGGGCAGTCGTAGCCGTCCGGCGAGGCCAGCCCCACCAGCCGCAATCGGGCGCCGAGCTCCAGCAGGAAGTGCGCGGTGCGCACGAGCGCCGAGCGGCGCCCCACATCGACCAGATGCTCGACCACCATCGCCTCCTCGCAGGACAGCGCCCAGAGGATCGCGGTGGCGAGCCGCGGCGCCGTGGAGAAGACGGCGATGAGATCGGCGCCCGAGACCTCGGACAGCGCGACGTCGGTTATCGTCTCGAAACTGTGCTCTGCAGTGCGGAACAGGATGTTGCGCACGCCGATGAAGTCTCCGGGCACCTGGAAGTCGACGATCTGGCGCGACCCGTCGCGGAGGGTCTTGTACGAGACCACCCAGCCGGACGCGAGGATGAACGCCTTCTGGCCGATCTGGCCTTCCCACCCCAGCTCCGTCCCCGGCCCGAGAACGCGGTCAGGGCGCTGCAGCATCTCCAGGGCTGCGAGTTCCGCCGTATCGAGCGCGACGTAATGCGCGAGTTTCCGCGCGAGCGGGGTCTGCATGGCGCCGGACCTTTCTGCGACGCGAACCAAGCCTCAGTAGCGCGCCAAATCGGCGTCGAGGCTGATCGTGGTTAGCGTCGACGCCGTCCAACGGTTTTATGATGCCATCGTTCGAGCCGGAAAGCACGGGTCGCAAACGCAAGGTCGCGGGAGACCGCAGGGGAGAAGCAGGTGGCGGACAGCCATGATCCGACCGGCGCCGCGGCGCTGTCGATCTGCGAGTCGATGCTGCTCTGTCTCGTGGACCTCCGCGTCCTGACCGAGTCGGAGGTGATCGGGATCCTGGACGACGCAGCGGCGGCCCATCTGGCGCCGGGCAAGTCGTCGGAAGAGACCGCCAGCGGCGCCGCCGCCGCGGCCCTGATCGCGACCATCGCCGCGGGCAAGAACTCGGTGCGCCGCCGTTCCGGCGGCCCGTCGCCCGAGGGCGACTGAGGAGACAGCCGCGTCGCCCGATGGGCGACGATCGAACACGGACACGCCAGCGCGCTCCGCCATCCCGGCGGAACGGCCGCGGCGGCCATGCCGGGAGGCAGGACCATGACCAGGACGACATCATCCGCGGCGACCGCCTTTTTCGCCCTTCTTCTCGTCGGGCTGCTCGCCGCCTGCAACACGACGGCGGGCGTTGGAAGGGATCTCTCCGCGGTCGGCGACGCCGTCTCCGACTCCGCCGAAGAGAACAAGGGGTATTGAGCCATGACCGCCAGCGACAAGGCGCCGTCGCGACCCGGCTTCATCGACCAGGTTCGCGATTTCATCACCAGGGTCTTCGGCTGGCCGAAGGCCAGGGCGCGCCGCCCGGAACCGCTCGCCGACCGACACTCCGGCGAAATCGGAAGTCTTGCGGAGAACGACGCAGGGAGCGCGCCGCGTCGCCCGACGCCGTGAAGTGAACTTCAACCGAAGTCAGGAAGAGGAGAACGTCGTGGACAAGGACAGGGTGATCGGTTCCGCGAAGGTCGTGAAGGGCAAGGTGAAGGCGGCCGTGGGACGCGCGCTCGGCGACGCCAAGCTCGTGTCGGAAGGCGAGGCCGACAAGGTCGAGGGAAAAGTCCAGAACGCCGTCGGCGGCGCCAAGGATGCCATTCGCGACGCATAGGATCGTGAAAATCCCTTGCATGCGGCCAACAATGTTGCATTAGGCGGCGCCCCTCCATTTTCCATGAAATCGGGGCGCTGCTGAAAACGTCAAAATGGGGGATTTTTATAATGAGCAGAAGCGCGATCTACTTCTTGCTCGGCCTCCTGACCGTCTGCGTCATCGTGGTCGGATACATGTACTACCAGGAAAGCCAGGAAGGTCTCGACATCAGGATCGACAGGGACGGCGTCTCGATCGACGGGAACTGAACCGCCCCTGCCTCCGTCGCAGCCTTTCAAGGCGCGGCGTCGGCCGGGCGCGCTCTGTGCGTCGCAGACCTGACCATCGGAGCGTCTCCCGCGGAGGGCTGCGCTCCACTTGCAGGAGAAAGACAATGTCGATCGGCACGATCCTCGTCATCATTCTGGTCGTGTTTCTTCTGGGCGGCTTCAGCGGGCGCTTCGGCGGCTACGGCTACGGTTTCGGCCATGGCGGCGTCGGCGTGATCGGCGTCCTGCTGATCGTGCTCCTCGTGCTGGTGCTCACGGGCCGTCTCTGACGGGCCACGGCGGCGGCGATCGCGGAACAGTTGCGGAGGGGTCTGGCGGAAGCCGCGAGAACCGGCGTCACCGCCAGCCTCGCCTTGCGCAAGCCGCAGGAAAAAGGAGTTGAAGTCATGATCATCGACAGGGTGACGACGGCGCTCGCCAGGGCCCTCGCGGAAGCCGAGGGTGTGATCGCCCGGATGCTCCA
>RECW01000219.1 GCA_007693835.1 Paracoccaceae bacterium
GGCCGGAGAGGGCGTTCGGTTGCGCCAAGGGTTCGCGCGCCGGCCGCCTGCGCGCGTCAGGCGGAGAGGAAGATCCCGCGCATCGTCCGCCGGCGTCGCGCGGGACGCGACCAGATCATTCTGCGACGCGACGTGAGGCCTCGGCGGAAACCGACCCCCTTGATGCGCCATTTCATACTTTAGAATTCTGCGCCGCGGGCCCATCGTGGCCGAGCGCGACCGTTGGCGAGAAGCGACCCCATACACCATCCGCTTCGCAGGAGGCGCGTGGGCGACCCTGCGGCGCGTGTTCGCATGGAGATGATCACAAGGGAGGAATGACTGATGTGCATGGTTTTCGCAGGACAGGATCCGGCCGCTTATGAAAGCGAGACCCGCTCGGTGCGGTTGCACGGCCACGCGACCAGCATCAGGCTCGAGCGCGCGTTCTGGCAGGTGATCGACGCGATCGCCGCCGAGGAAGGCGTGACGTCGACACGCTTCCTCTCCGTGCTGCACGATGAGGTGATGGCGCTCCACGGTGAAGCCCGGAACTTCTCGTCGCTCCTGAGGTGCGCGTGTCTCGAGCACATGCGGCGACAGTCGGGCGCGCCGACCGCCTCGCGCACCACGACGCCGATCGCAAGCAGGGCTGCGATGTAGTATTCCGATACCGCCCGCGCCCGCTTCCGTGGCTTAAAGTGACCAGAAGCGATCACCGAGGAGTGCAGCATGGCAAAGGCTATCCACATGATGGTCCGCGTTCTCGACGAGGCGCGGTCCACCACATTCTACCAAACCGCCTTCGGTCTCGACGTTGCGGACCGATTCGATTTCGACGGGTTCACCCTCGTATATCTGCGCAATCCGGAGGCCGATTTCGAAGTCGAACTGACGGTGAACAAGGGCCGCGAGGAGCCCTATGACCTCGGCGACGGCTATGGCCATGTCGCCTTCGCGGTCGAGGATCTCGACGCCGAGCATGCGCGCATGACCACGGCGGGGCTGCAGCCCAATCCGATCAAGGAGTTCATGCGCGACGGCGCGCTGCTGGCGCGCTTCTTCTTCGTGCAGGATCCGGACGGCTACAAGATTGAAGTACTTCAGCGACACGGGCGCTATCGCTGACCGATCTTCGGGCGGGGCGGCCCCGGTTTCGACTTGATGCGAGCCATCGTGACCACGCTTGCACCCGTCCCGCCGGAGAGACTGAAGCCGACCACAGAATCGTGTAGCCTGAATCGAGCGCCGCGGAACTGAGAACAAAATGCGGTCGCCAGGGAGGAAGACATGGTAGAGATTCTGAGCCGGCGCGACGGACCGCGCCGCGAGGACGCAGCCGCGCGTCACGCCATCAAGTCCAACTGGGGCACGATCGAAAAGCTGGCGGACCAGATCAGCCAGGGCGGCTATTCCGCGTCGAAGCGGGCGGCCCGCTCCGCCGACGCGCCGCGCGCGGAGGGCAAGGTCATCTGCGACATGGGCGCGCCGCGCCCGGCGGCGGAGCCGGCCCCCTACGTGCGCGTCAGCCCGAACCGGCGGGTCGTCGTGGTCGACTACGAAACCGGGCGGCAGATGCACCACCTCGGCGAGATCCGGCGCCGGGACGGTGAATGGCGCTTCACGCTCGCGACCCGCGCGAACGGGTTCTTCGCGCCCGTCGATACGGACGTGGCCGGGAAACTTGCCGCGCTCGACGGGGCGGCGCTGGGGGCGGATCGTGACGAGGCGGCGCTGGCGGCGGAGATCGCAAGCCTGCTCGGCTACGCCTGAGAGTTCCGCGAGCGAACCGACCGACCGTCACGCGCGAAGCGCAAGGCGATCCTGCGACCCCCCGCGAGGAGCGCACGTCATGCCGTTGAAGGCCGGAATGCAGGATAGCGGCGATCCCTTCGCCATCGAGGCCCGGCGCCTCGATCGCGCCTGGGAGCGGTATCACGCCGACGCGAGGGCCGGTCGGCCGAAGCGCTGCGCGGTTGACCCGGAGGTCCGGTCGTTGATCGGCGAAAGCTGGTTGCGCAGCACGACCGCGGGCGTCGATCCTTGCCGCGCCGAGGCGCCTTGCGCCTCGGAGGCGGAGGCGGTCCAGCGGTTGCGGCGCGCCAACAGCGCGTTGCTGGACGCCGCGCACAGCGCCGTCGCACGCATCGGGCGCATGCTGGCGGGCGCCGACGCGATGTTGATCCTGACCGACGACGAAGGCGTGATCCTCGAAGCTATCGGCGACCCCGACACCATCGCGCGCGCCCGCCGCATCAACCTCTTCGTCGGAGGCGTGTGGAACGAGCATGCGGTCGGGACCAACGGCATCGGCACCGCGCTCTGGGCCGGGGAGCCCGCCTTCGTCCACGGGCGGGAGCATTACGTCGAAGGACTGCGCGAGTGGAGCTGCGCGGCGGCGCCGATCCGCGACCCGCTCGACGGCCGCGTCCTCGGCGCCATCGACCTCTCCGGACTGACGAAGATTTTTCGCCGACATAACATAGCCTTCGCGGCCGCGGCTGCAGGCGAGATCGAGGCTGCGCTGGCGCGCATGACGCAGGAGGAGCGCATGCGTCTGCTCGAGGCGCTGGCGCAGCAAGCGCCCGCTGCGATGCGCGACTCCGGCGCGCTGATCCTTGACCGGCAGGGGCGCGTGATCCACAGCATCGGCCAACCGCGCCTCTGCGGCGCCGACGGGGTCGCCGCCGCGCCGCGGATCGGGCAGAGACTCGCGCGCCTGGAAGGCGACTTCTCTCCCGAGGCGCTCACGAAGGCGCTGCCGCCGCGGCTGAACTGTCGCGGCGTGGAGCCGCTCGTGGTGAACGGCGAGGTCCGCGGCCTCGCGGTCATGCTCGGGCGGCCCGAGGAGCGTCGCGGCCGACCTGCCGCCTCGGCGGCGCGGCAAGGGCGCGGTCCGACCATCGTCGGCGACTGCACCGGCGTGCGGGACGCGATCGCGCTCGCCCGTCGGGTCGCGCGCGTGAACGCCCCTGTTCTCGTTCAGGGTGAGACCGGCGTCGGCAAGGAGCTTTTCGCGCGCCTGATCCACGCCGAGATCGCAAACGGCCCCGATACGCCCTTCGTGGCGATCAATTGCGGAGCCGTCTCGAAAGAACTGGTCGGCGCCGAGCTGTTCGGCCATGTCGAAGGCGCGTTCACCGGCGCGCTCAAGGACGGGCGCCCGGGCAAGCTGGAGCTGGCGAACGGCGGGGTGTTCTGTCTTGATGAAGTCGGCGAGATGCCGCTCGACATCCAGCCCTACCTGCTGCGCGTCCTCGAGGAGCGGGTGATCCACCGCGTCGGCGACACGAGGGGCCGGCCCTTCGACGCGCGCCTCGTGGCGCTCACCAACCGCGACCTGCGCGCTGAAGCGGAGGCCGGGCGTTTCCGGAGCGACCTCTTCTACCGCATCAGCGCCGTCACGATTCACGTGCCGCCGTTGCGCGAGCGGGGCGACGACGTCCAGCTGCTGCTCGACCACTTCAATCATGCGATCGCGGCGGAGTACGGCGTCGATCCCCTGAGCATCTCCGACGCCGCGCGGGCGCTGTTCTCGGCGCACGACTGGCCCGGGAACGTGCGCGAGCTCCGCAACCTGATGCAGCGACTGCATTCGCTGTCGCTCGACCGCCGGGTCGACGTAGGCGATCTTCCTGTCGAGATGCGTGCGCCGGTGCGCGCTTCCGATGCGCGTGTCGAGCGCGGCAGCCTGCGCGAAGCCGAGAAGCAAGCCGTCTTGCGGGCGCTCGACGAGCATCGCGGAAATCTCAGCCGGGTCGCAGAGGCCCTCGGCATCAGCCGGCCGACGCTCTATCGCAAGCTGCGCGACTTCGAGATACACCGCGTGTTCCGCTGAGGTTTTCGACGCCATCTCCGCTTGACGGGCCGATTTCGCGGAGTGACACCCGACTGGGAACTTGGCGGGCGGGCGGGGACGTGTCGAACGGCGCAGCAACCGGCTTCGACAGGCATTACGTCGGCGTCTCGCCGCAGTTGCTGGCGCGCGTGCGGCAGAACTGGTCGGCCTTGGGGCTCGATCTCGATGTCGCGTGGAGGGACTCGATCGCGACGCTGCCGGGCTTCGCGGGCCCCGAGGGCCTGCGCCGCGGCCCGGACAGCTGGCCTGTCGACCTGCTCATGCTGTTCGATCAGGGGTGCTGCTGGGCGAACGCGCTGCGCGTCGGCGCGCTTGCGCTGCGGGATGCGCCGCAGGAGGGGCGGCTGACGCCGGAACAGCTCGAAGGACTCGTCGCGGTCTCGTCACGCCTGCGCGAGGCGGCTGCGGCCGTGCGGGCGCTGGCGCTTGCGGGCCTTGCGCGCCCGGGCATGCAGATCGCCCGCTCGGTCTCCGAGGACGTCGAACTCGCGCTGGCGCTGCTTGTGCGACGGAAGCTCGCCCGGGCCTTCGTCGCGTGCCGCACGCCCGAGGACGCGGCCGACTTCTGGCGCCGCCACGTCGCGGGCGGCCGCGCCTTCCGCCTCGTCGCGCAGGCGCTCTACCGCTTCGGTCTCGACTACACCGAGGACAGCGAATACGTGCGCTGGCGCCGGGAGGTCCTCGTGTTTCTCGGCAGCGCGGTCCACACCTCGTTCATCGGGGTCGGGCAGTCGGGCGACGGGTGCGGGCCTCTCGGCCCCGCCGCCCAGGAGTGCCTCTACTTCGCGACGGTCCGGCTTCAGGAGCTTTGCGCCTACGCCCTGGTGCTCGGCGACGACCTGCGCGCCGACCTTGAAGCGTTGGCTGCGCCCCAAGGCCCGGCCGCCACGCATGTGGCGCTTCTGGTGCGCGGCGGCGGAGTGGTGATCGACCAGATGCGCTGGCTGACCGAGGCGCAGAGCGCCGACGCTCCGAAGCACGCGCGAGGGCGCGCCGCCGTCAACTGAGCCGCGTCGGCGCCGTCTCGCCGTTCTTCGCCATCCGCCCCTCCGCGACCCACCGCGCCGCGAGCACGAGCGCGCCGGTGGCGAAGTCCTTGCCGTGGTCGCGGATCATCTCCTGCGCGATGTCGGCGATGCGGCGGAAGTACTCGTCCTTGCTTTCTTCTTCCGGAGTCAGGCGCGGTTGAGGCGACATGGTTTCGTTTCCCTCGTCACTTGAAAAGATCGGCGGGGAACGCGAGCAGCGCAGCGCCCCCCGCAGCGTCGCCGACGGCGAGATGGGCGCCGTCGGCCGACCATGCGAACGCCGTCGGCGGCGGCCCGTCGACCCGCAGCAGCATCTCGTCGCGCCCGCCGGCGCGGGCGAGGCACAGCAAGCCGTTGGCGTATCCCGCGGCGATCAGGGGGCGCGTGGGGCAGCCCGCCATGCGCTCGACCACGACGAGCCCCACCCGTCCCGCCTCGATCGGCGCGCCGAGCCCGTGGCCGTCCCGCAGCCACGCCGTGATGCGGAACGCGCCCGAGGCGGCGAGCGCGGCGGGCTCTCGCAGCCAGGCGAAGCTCCGGACCGGCGTGGGATAGTCGGCGACGGTCTCCACGGCGAAGTCGGAAAGGTCGATCAGCGCGAAACCGTGGTCGGCGAGCCCGCAGGCGAGCGCGCCCCCGTCCGGCGCGAAGGACAGCGTGGCCGGCCGGTCGACCTCCACCACGCCGAGCGGCGCGCCGTCGCGCCAGAGCATGACGCCCGCCTCATGCGCCGCGGCCAGCAACCGGCCGTCGGGCGCATAGGCCAGCGCCGCGACCGGACCTGGCGCCTCAAGCCGGAGCGGCGGCGCGTCGGCGTCGTCGGGCAGCACCAGCACGCGCGCGCCGCTCGCCGCGGCGACCGCGGCCGACGCCGGATCGCGCGCGATGGCGTCGAGCGGCCCGTCGAAGGGGGTCGCGAGCGGCGTGACCTGCCCGCGCTGGGTCACGCTGACGAGCCCGCCGCGCGCCGACCCGGTGACGAAGGACTTTCCGCCATAGGCGGCCACCGGCCCGGCGAGGCCGTCGGCGCGGGCGAGAGGGCGCGGCGGGTTGCGGCGCGGCGCGATGGTGCGCCGTCCGTCGTCGGCGGCGATGCGGATGCGCGTCTCGGGCCGCTCGGGGTCGGCGAGAGCGGCGATCGCGAGTCCGGCGCCGGCGCGGAAGGCGACCGCCTCGCCCGCGCGGTTGAAGCACACCTCCGCCACCGGCGCGTCGAGCGTCCAGGAGCGGCCGAGCAGGTCGAACAACGTCGGCGCGATCGGGGCTTGGTAGGACATCCGGGTCTCCTTCAGCGATCCGCGTCGACCAGTTCGGCGTCGAGCGCGGCGAGCCGCCGTTCGAGCGCCTCGATCTCTGCGTCGGCGTGATCGAGCGCCGATTGAGCGGCGGTCTCCGCCGCCTCCGCGGCCCGCCGCTCATGCGCCTTCCCTTCCGCCGCCCCCATCGCCTCGATCTGGGCGCCGCCCCATGCGGCCTGCGCCCGCTGGCGCGCCGCGTTCGCCGCGCCGATCGCGAGCACCACGTCGAGCCGCTCGGCGAGGACGCTCTCCCGGTCGCGCGGCCCGCTCATCGCCGCGCCATCCGGTCGGACTCCGCCTCGATGGCGGCGAGCTGGCGGGGCAGGTCGTCGGCTTCGGCGAGGAACTTCCGCTCCACCGTGTCGATGTGGCTGCGCAGCGAATCCCAGATGTCCGTGCGGATCACGCTGGTGGTGTCGCCGAGCAGGCGCTCGATCTCCTCGATGCGGAAGGGGCGCGCGATAGAGACGCCGGAGAACACGAAGTCGCGCATCTCGGTGGCGTGCATGTCGATGAATATCTGGAGAAGCGCATGGGTCTCCCGGCGGACGCCGCGTTTCTCCAACTCGCGAATCACCAGATCCTGAAAGTGCTTGAGCACCTTGTATTGGGTCTCACCGACGAATTGCATGACGAAGAGCAGATCCCGCGAGGCGCGGCCGACGATCTCCTCGGCCAGTCGCGCGCCCCCGTCCTCGGCCTCGCCCCGTCGATCGTCGAAACTCGGCATCGCCGCCTCCCCTGGCCGTCGCCGCCGGCGCGGTTTCACGCTGCGCGCCCTCCGCTGCGGCCGGCGAATAATGCGCTCTGAAAGAATTTGAGATCAATAGGTTTTTTCGCGTGAACGATCTGTAAAGAGCTCTCTCAATTGTCTTTACACATGTAAAAATGCGTTACATGTTCCGCAACTGCGAAATCTATACTGCAACGCGGGAAGCCGTTGAGGAGTCGCAGAAAGCTCACATTTTGGGCGAGTTGGCACGACGTTTGCTCTGGATCAATGCACAAGAAGCGCGACGCCCCGCCGGGGCCGAGCCGAAAGAACAAAGGAAGGGAGAGACGGACCGTGCCACGGCCCCTGACTTCACCGGACGCCGCGCCCGCCGCCTGCACGGCGGCGCCAGCCCGGCCCGACCAGGACCGCCACGGACCGTGCGAGCGTGCTCCGCTGACCTTTGCCGACATCAACCGGCCGGGTTCGCCCGGCTTTCCCCTGAAACCCGAACAGAATGGGTGAAACGGCGATGTCGTCATTGACGCTCAACAAGATCACGGCCCAGAAGGGCATCTCGGTGGGCGAGGCCGCGAAGAAGATCGCGGATCTCGGCTGGAATCCCTCCTACGTGCAGGAGGCGATGACCTACCCCACCGACTACAAGATCGCGAAGGCTCCGCGCGATCCGATGAAGCAGGTGCTGCGGTCCTACTTCCCGATGCAGGAGGAGAAGGACAACCGCGTGTACGGCGCGCTCGACGCGGCGCTGCGCGGCGACATGTTCCGCAACGTCGAGCCGCGCTGGGTCGAGTGGATGAAGCTCTTCCTCGCGATCATCCCCTTCCCGGAGATCTCGGCGGCGCGCTCGATGGCGATGGTCGCCCGGCTGGCGCCCGGCGAGGATCTGCGCACCGGGTTCACCATGCAGATGGTCGACGAGTTCCGGCACTCGACCATCCAGATGAACCTCAAGAAGTGGTACATGGAGAACTACATCGACCCCGCCGGGTTCGACATCACGGAGGAGGCGTTCGGCAAGTGCTACGCCACCACCATCGGCCGGCAGTTCGGTGAAGGCTTCATCACCGGCGACGCGATCACCTCGGCGAACATCTACCTGACCATCGTCGCCGAGACGGCGTTCACCAACACGCTGTTCGTCGCCATGCCCTCGGAGGCCGCCCGCAACGGCGACTACGCCCTGCCGACGGTGTTCCTCTCGGTGCAGTCCGACGAGAGCCGCCACATCGGCAACGGCCACTCGCTGCTGATGGCGACGCTCAAGGACCCCGACAACCACCTGCTGATCGAGCGCGACCTGCGCTACTCGTTCTGGCAGAACCACGCCATCGTCGACGCCGCCATCGGCACCTTCATCGAGTACGGCACCACCAACCGCGACAAGGACAAGGAGTCCTACGCGGAGATGTGGCACCGCTGGATCTATGAAGACTACTACCGCACCTACATGCTGCCGCTGGAGAAGTACGGCATCAAGGTGCACCACGACGACGTCGCGGCGGCGTGGGATCGCATCACCAAGAAGCACTACGTCCACAAGGTCGCGCAGTTCTTCGCGGTCGGCTGGCCGGTGAACTTCTGGCGCATCGAAGCCCAGAACGACAAGGACTTCGAGTGGTTCGAAGCCAAGTATCCGGGCTGGTACGCCGAGTTCGGCGACTTCTGGAAGTGGTACGCGAAGCTGTCGAAGAAGGGCTCGACCGTCATCACCTTCAACAGCGACGTGGGCTACGTCTATCCGCACCGCTGCTGGTCGTGCCTCGTGCCCTGCCTGATCCGCGAGGACATGGTCGTGGACGAGATCGACGGCAAGCTGCACACCTTCGCGCACGAGCTCGACCGCTGGACGGCGGTGGAGGCGTTCTCCGACGAGTATCAGGGTCGTCCGACGCCCGCGATGGGCCGCTTCAGCGGCAAGCGCGAGTGGGAGACGCTCTACGACGGCTGGGATCTGGCCGACGCCATCGTGGACCTGAACTTCGTCCGCCCCGACGGCAAGACGCTGATCCCGCAGCCGCACCTGCGCTTCGACGACAAGGAGATGTGGACGCTCGACGACGTCCGCGGCCACACCCTCCGCTCGCCGCTCAACATCCTGCGGTCGATGTCGCCGGAAGAGCGCGAGAAGCACATCGCGGAGTACCGCGCGGGCTTCACCATCAACCCCTGCCACTGAGCCGGAACAAGAAGGGGGCGGGCGTCGCCCGCCCCCGATCCGAGGGGAGGATCGCATGAGTGAGACATACACGGTCCGGCTGGAGCCGGTCGGGGTGGAGTTCGACGTCGAGGACGGCGAGACGGTGCTCGACGCCGCCTTCCGCCAGGGGATCGCGCTGCCGCACGGCTGCAAGGAAGGCCAGTGTTCGGCCTGCAAGTGCACGCTCCTCGACGGCGAAGTCGAGATGATGAAGTACTCGACCTTCGCGCTGAGCGACAGCGAGCGCGACCAGGGCGGCGTCCTGCTCTGCCGCAGCCATGCGCTGAGCGACATGACGGTCGAGCTGCTCAACTTCGACGAGGAGCTGCTGTCGAAGTCGATCGCGGTGAAGGATTACGAGGGCCGGATCATCGGCATCGACCGGCTCACCCAGGACATCCGGGCCGTGGAGATCGTCCTGTCCGCGCCCATGAAGTTCTGGGCGGGACAATATGCCGACATCACCGTCGTCACCAAAGCGGGGGAGACGATTACGCGCTCGTTTTCCATGGCAAATACGCCGGAGCAAACCGAAAGGCTCCAGTTCATCATCAAGAAATACCCCGACGGAAAGTTCTCCGGAGAGCTCGACGACGGCGGCATCGCCCCCGGCGCGCGAGTCGTCGTGCGCGGACCCTACGGCTCCTGCTTCCGGCGCGAAGGCCGAGACGGACCGATGATCCTGGTCGCCGCGGGCTCGGGCATGTCGCCGATCTGGTCGATCCTGCACGACCACGTCGCCAGCGGCGAGGACCGGCCTGTGCTGTTCTTCTACGGGGCGCGGACGCAGGCCGACCTGTTCCACCTCGACCGCATCGCCGCGCTGACCGCGGCGCACCCGGAGATCGAGTTCATCCCCGCGCTCAGCCACGCCGAGGACGACGCCGGGTGGACCGGCGCCCGCGGCTTCGTGCACGACGTCGTGCGCGACACGCTCAAGGCGCGCGGCCTCGAAGGCGAGGGCGACGTCTACGCCTGCGGCCCGCCGCCGATGATCGACGCGCTGCAGCCCGTTCTCTTCATGGCGGACTTCGACCCCGACCGGATTTTCTTCGACAGGTTCACGCCGTCTACCGGTTCGTCGGCCCACTGACACGCGGCCGACCGCTAGCAGGCTGAACCCGTCCAACAAACAGGGAGGACCACCCCGATGCCAGCAACGTCCAGCTCCGTCGGATCCGGCGCCGCGGGAGCGGCGATCTTCTCCGGCTCCGACAGCCGCAAGTACAAGTACTTCGACCCCAAGGGCAAACGCGCGACCCATTACGAGGACATGACGGTCGACGTGCAGCCCGACCCCGAGCGCTATCTGATCCAGGACTGGATCATCTCCTTCCCGAACGGCGACGGCGCCTACGTGAAGGGCGCGACGGCGGCCAAGTCGTCGAACTGGCACGCCTTCCGCGCGCCCGATCAGGAGTGGGAGCGCACCCACTACCAGCGCCAGTCGAAGATCGAGACCATGGTGCAGGGCGTGATCCAGAACGCCCGCCATTCCGGCGCGCCGAAGGCGTTCGACCGCGCCTGGATCAAGATCCTGCAGACGCATCTCGGCGCGTGGAAGCACGCGGAGTTCGGCCTCGGCACGTCGCTGATGCAGGCGCAGCGCTACGGCTACACCCAGATGATCAACAACGCGACGCTGACCAACAGCTCCTACAAGCTGCGGCTCGCGCAGGACATCACCCTCTATCTCGCCGAGATCGGCATGGACATCGAGGGCTGGGACGACGAGGCCGGCAAGCGCGCCTGGCTCGAGGACCCGATCTGGCAGGGGACCCGCGAGGCGGTGGAGACCATCATGGGCTCGACCGACTACGCCGAGCAGTATCTCGCCATCAACCTCGTGTTCGAGCCGCTGGTGGGCGAGCTGTTCCGCTCGGGCTTCATGATGCAGGTGGCCGCGGCCAACGCCGACTTCGTGACGCCGGCGGTGATCTCGGCGGCCGAGGCCGACTACGAACGCAACCTCGCCAACGCGATCGACTTCGCCTTCATGCTGGTCTCCGACCACCAGCACGGCCAGCACAACAAGGCGCTGCTCCATCACTGGGTCTCGACCCACGCGGCGCTCGCCGACAAGGCCGCCGAGGGGCTGCGCCCGATCTGGTCGCAGCCGCACTCCAAGCCGCTGTCCTGGGACGAGGCCCGGGCGAAGTCGGTCGAGCGGCTCGACAAGATCCTCGGCGAACTCGGCCTCAGCCGCTGAACGGGACAGGGAGACCACCCATGAGCATGATCGCGCGCGACGCCTCGTCGCAAAACATCTTCAAGTCCATGAAGGACATCAAGTTCAACCAGACCATCTCGCACCAGTGCGGCGTGACGATGAACGACTCGGTCGAAGCCCGCGCCATCGCCGAATTCATGGCGGAGAAGGACGGGGTGACCGTCACCTACCAGCCCGCGCTGATCCGCATCGACGGCGAAGGCAAGCTGATCTTCGAGATGGACGCGATCAGCGAATATCTCGGCCGCGAGATGACCGCCGAGATCTTCGAGGTCAACACCTCGACCCACTACGGCCGCATGGTCCGGGTCGACGACAACACCGTCATCCTGTTCGGGAACATGGACGAGGTGATGGAGTACATCTGAGCCGTAATCCCGTCGCCGCGGCCTCGACCGCGGCGACCACAACAAGCAGTCAGCAGTGAGGAAACCCAGCCATGTTCAAGACGCCTGAGGGCAAGGAAATCTTCGTCATCGACGGCCACACCCATTTCTGGGACGGCAGCCCGGAGAACCACCGCAACGTGCACGGCAAGCAGTTCATCGACTGCTTCTACGGCTACCACATGGCGCTGAGCCCGCCCGAGCAGCAGTGGGACAAGGCGCGGTTCGAGAAGATGACCGCCGAGGCGTACTACAACGACGTCTTCGCCGAGGGCATGGTCGACATGGCGATCGTGCAGTCGACCAACCTGCGCGACTTCTACCACAAGGGCTTCAACCCGATCGAGCGCAACTGGGAGCTGAAGGCGAAGCACGGCGACCGGCTGATCGTTAACGGCGGCTTCGATCCGCGCGACGGCGAGAAGGCGCTGGAGGACATCCACCATCAGGTGGAGGAGTACGGCGTGAAGGGCTTCAAGCTCTACACGGCCGAATGGAACGGCGACAGCAAGGGCTACAAGGTCTCCGACCCCGCCGCCTATCGTTGCTTCGAACTGTGCGAGAAGCTCGGCGTGAAGAACTTCCACCTCCACAAGGGGCCGACGATCATCCCGCTCAGCCTCGACGCCTTCGACGTGCGCGACGTCGACCACGCCGCGACCGACTTCCCCAACCTCAACTTCGTGGTCGAGCACTGCGGTCTGCCGCGGCTCGACGACTTCTGCTGGATCGCGGTGCAGGAGGCGAACGTCTTCGGCGGTCTCGCGGTGGCGCTGCCGTTCATCCACGGGCGTCCGCGGTACTTCGGCGAGGTGATGGCGGAACTGCTGTTCTGGCTCGGGCCCGACCGGCTGACCTTCGGCTCGGACTACGCGATCTGGACGCCGCGCTGGCTGGTCGAGAAGTTCTGGGCCTACCAGATCCCCGAGGACATCGCGCAGGAGCGCGGCGTGCAGCTCACCGACGAGATCAAGGAGAAGATCCTCGGCCTGAACGCCGCGCGCCTCTACGGCATCGACGTCGACGCCAAGAAGCGCGAGCTCGCGTCCGACCCGGTCGCCATCGCGGCGGAGTGAGCGGGATGCTGGACCGCGACAGCCTCTCCCCGCGCGTGCGGGCGGTGTGGGACCGGCTCGACCGCGTCGCCGACCCCGAACTCGACGAGCCCATCACCGACATGGGCTTCGTCGAGACGGTGGCGGTGTCGGACGCGGGCGAGGCGCACGTGACGTTCCGGCTGCCCACCTACTGGTGCAGCCCGAACTTCGCCTTCCTGATGGCCGAGGGCATCCGGCGCGAAGTCGGCGCTCTGCCGTGGGTCGCCGGGGTGAAGGTGCGCCTCGAGGATCATCTCTGCGCTGACGAGATGAACGCCGCGGTGAACGAGGGCCGCGACTTCGCCGAGGCCTTCGCCAACGGCGACGGCCGCGGCGACCTCGGCGCGGTGCGGGAGAAGTTCGAGCGCAAGGCGTTCCAGCGCCGGCAGGAATCGGTGCTGCTCGGCCTGAAGGCGCTCGGCTTCGAGCCGGCCCGCATCGCGGCGATGACTCTGGGCGAACTCGACCTGATCACGTTCGAGGACCCAGAGACGGCCCGCCAGCAGGCCCGCTACCGCGACGTGCTGACCGGGCGGCGGCTCGCCGTCGCGGCGGACGACCACGCCTTCCCGGACCTCGACGGGACGCCGCTGACCGAGGCCGGATGGCGCGAGCGGATGGGCGAGTTGCGCGCCGTCCGGATCAACATGGAGTTCGGCGGCGTGCTCTGCCGCAGCCTCGGCAAGGCCCGCTACAAGGAGGCGGCGCCGATCGCGGGAGAGCCGACGCTGGTCGACTTCATCCAGAACCGGGTGCCGCCGCGCGCCGCGGCCGGCTGACCCGCGGGGCGCCGTCGCCCCGCGGCGGCGGCGCCCCCTCACGCAAAGCTGACAACACGCTGTCCGGAGAGACAGACAGGGAGGACTGCATGCCGAAGAACCTGCTGCACGGCGAGGACGCGCGCCAGGCCCTCGCCCGCGGCGTCCGGCGTCTCGCCGCCGCCGTCGAGCCGACTCTCGGCCCCAAGGGCATGAACGCGATGATCGACCGGCCGATCGGCACGCCGCTGATCTCGCGCGACGGCGTCTCCATCGCGTCGGAGATCGAGCTGCCAGACCGCTTCGAGAACATGGGCGCCCAGGTGGTGCGCGAAGTCTCGATGCAGACCAACGACGTGGCCGGCGACGGCACCACCACCTCGATCGTGCTCGCCAACGGCATCGTGCAGGGGGGCGTGGAGCTGACCGCCCGCGGGGCGAAGCCCGTCGACCTCTGCCGCGGCATCGAGCAGGCGGTCGATGCGGCGCTCGCGGCGCTGAAAGCCAGCGCCCGCCCGCTCGACGACGCGATGCTCGACCACGTCGCCAACATCGCCGCCACCGATCCGCGGCTCGGCGCGATCGTCAGCAAGGCCTGCCGCGCGGTCGGCCCCGAAGGCGTGATCACGACCGATTTCGCGGTCGGCCTCGCCAGCCATCTCGACGTCGTCGAGGGCATGTCCTTCGACCGCGGCTACATCTCCCACCACCTCGTCACCGATCAGGAGGCGATGAAGGCGGAGCTGCGAAACCCCTACATCCTGCTCACAGACCTCAAGCTCGTGGTCCCCTCCCAGATCGAGGCGGCGCGGCGCATCGCCGAGGAGGACGGCCGCCCGCTGGTGCTGGTGGCGGAGGACTGCTCGCCCGAAGTGCTCGCCTCGCTGCTCGGGCGCGACGCGCCGGGCCGCTTCCTCGTGGTGCATCCGCCAGAATACGGACACTGGCGCAAGGCGATGATGGAGGATCTCGCCATCCTCACCGGCGGGCGCGTGATCGTGCGCGACCTCGGCGGCCGGCTCGAGGCGGTGACGCGCGAGGACCTCGGCGGGGCGGATGTGGTCTGGTCCACGGCGTCCGACACCACCATCGTCCGCGGTCACGGCGACGCCGCGGCGATCATCGCCCGGCGCGCGCAGGTGCAGCGCCAGTACGACCGCGCGCCCCCGAACATCGAGCAGGACAAGCTGCGCGAGCGGCTCGCGAAGCTCTGCGGCGGCACGGCGGTGATCTACGCAGGCGGCGCCACGCCCGTGGAGCAGAAGCGGACGATCCAGCTCGTCGAGGACTCGCTGAACGCCGTGCGCGCCGCGCAGGAGGACGGCGTGGTGGTGGGCGGCGGCGCCGCGCTCGCGCGCATCGCCTCGGCGCTCGACGACGTGCTCGCCGAGGCTGAGGGCGACGTGCAGGCGGGCATGACGCTCGTGCGCTCGGTGCTGTCGCGCCCGCTGGCGCGCATCGCGCTCAACGCCGGCCGCGACCCCAACGAGGTGGTGCGCACGGTCGCGGCGCTCGACCCCGGCGAGGGTTTCGACGCGGCGAAGGGCGTATACGGCGACCTGTTCGCCGCCGGCGTGATCGACCCCTTGCGCGTGACGATGGCGGCGCTGCGCAACGCGGCCTCGGTCGCCACGCTGATCCTGACGACCGAAACTCTCATCGGCGATCAGATCGAGGAGGAGGATCCCACGATCGGGGCGGCGCGCGGGGGCGGCGCCGAGCGTCTCGGTCGCCAGTGAGCCGATCGACCGCGCTCGCGGCGACGTCCGCGAGCGCGGTCTCCGTTTTCCCCGAATAGCGTAGGGCGGCGATCACGGACATGGCGAAGGCGACGGTCGGCTGACGGTCGGTCACGAGCACGTCGATTTCGCTGGACGTCCAGACGCCGCGACACGAGCGCCGATCAAGCGTCGCGCCGACCTAGATGCATCACGCACACGGTTGACAGCTTGCCGGTTGAACGGTCACCACCAAAGGCGCACGGCGACGAAGGCGACCGCGGACAAGATCATTCTCCCGTGACGACGCCTTGAAGAACGAAACCTCTTCAAAGGCTGCCGGCAGTGGCATGTTCCCAGCGTTTTGGATAACGTGTCTTGTGTCGTGTTTTCCGTCGGTTATGTGACTTTCCAGTTCCGCGATCACCCGGAGGCCCCGACGATGATTGCCACCCTTGCGCCCCGCGCGCTTGCCGCCACGAGCGCGATATTGCTGCTATCCTCTCACGCCCTTGCCGCGCCCGAGGGGTGGTCCACGTTGCTGTCGCCTGCCGAACTGGCCGACCTTCTGGAGGCTGACGCTGCGGGCGCGATCCGCGTGATCCAGGTGAGCGGCGGCGACGCGTACATCCCCCGCGCCGTGAGCGCGCCCTATGCGCAGTGGCGCGGCCCCGCCGAAAACCCCGGGGCCCTGCCCGAACTCGCGCAGCTCCGCGCGGTGGTCCAGCGCGTGGGCATCGAGGCCGATACGCCGGTCGTGGTGGTCCACGGCGGCGCCAACCCGACCGATTTCGGCACGGCCGCGCGGGTGTACTGGACGCTGAAGTCTCTCGGTGTCGAGGACCTCGCCATCCTGAACGGCGGGGTGGCGGCTTGGCGGGAGGCTGGGCTGCAGACGTCGGACGAACCCGTCACGGCCGAGTCCTCGGACTGGGCGCCGACCCTGTCCGAGACGTGGCGGGTCACGAGCGCCGAACTGCAGGCGATCATCGATGCCGGCGACGTGGCCAATCTCGTCGATGCGCGGCCGCCCGGCTTCTTCGAGGGCCTGCTCTGGCACGATGCCGCGGCATCGCCGGGCACGCTGCCGGGTTCGGGCAACCTGACCTATGAAATCTGGTTCGAGGACGGCCGCTTCGTCGGTCCCGAACGCGCGCGCCGGATCGCCGAGCAGACCGGGCAGACCGATGCGCCGCTCACGGTGTCGTTCTGCAACACAGGCCACTGGGCGGCCATCAACTGGTTCGCGTTGTCCGAACTGGCTGGCGTCGAGAACACCCGGCTCTATGCGGAAAGCATGGTCGAGTGGTCGAGAACAGGTGCGCCGATGATGAACCAGCCGTCGCGCCTCGGTTTCTATTGGATGCAGATCCGCAACTGGTTCGCCGGCCTCTGGACCTGAAGACCCGGCGAGGGCCTTCGGGCTCCGCGTCAGAAACCGCGGGCCTCAAGCCCGCGCCTCACCTTGCCCGGAGGTCCTCGCCATGCGCGCCACCCGGATCGGTCTCGTTCTTTTCGGAGTCATTCTCGCCTTCGGCGCACTCTTCGCCGCAGGCCCGCGCGCGGGCCTGCTGATGTCGATCGGCCTGGGCTTCGGCCTCGTGCTTGAGGGCATGCGTGTCGGCTTCGCCGGACCATGGCGGCTGATGGTCGCCGAGCGCGACGCGCGGGGCTTCGTGGCGCTGCTGTTCGCGATCGGACTGGCCGCCCTCGCCGCGCTGCCGCTCCTCGCGGCCGCGCCCGATGAGTTGATCGGCGCTCACGCCCCCGTCGGGATCGGCATGATCATCGGCGCCTTCTTCTTCGGCATGGCGATGCAACTCGTGTTCGGCTGCGGATCGGGCACGCTCGTCAACGCCGGATCGGGCAACGCGGTCGGGGCCGTGGCGCTTGTCGCGTTCATCGCCGGCTCTTTCCTCGGCACGCTGCATCTGGGCTGGTGGACCGCCATCGGCAGTCTGCCGGTGATCACGCTGCAGGGCGTTTTCGGCGCCGGCGGCGGCGTGGTCGCAACCCTCGCCGCGCTTGGCGCGGTGGGCGTCGTCGCGCTGCGCGCCGCCGATCCGGACAAGCGGCTGCCGGCGACGCGGCTTCTGGTGGCGGCGGTGCTGCTCGCCGCGCTCGCGACGCTGAACCTGCTCGTCGCGGGCCAGCCATGGGGCATCGTCTACGGCCTCGGGCTCTGGGGCGCGAAGATCGCCCAGGCCGCCGGCGCCGATCTGGCGGCGACGGCTTTCTGGTCCGCGCCCGTGCATGCTGCGCGGCTCCGCGAGAGCGTGCTGCTCGACGTGACGTCGCTCACCAATTTCGGCCTGATTGCCGGGGCCTTCATCGCGATGCGCTGGCGACCCGTGGTTGCGGCGCAGACCGGCGCGCTCCGCGCGCAATCGTGGCTCGCTGTCGCGGTGGCAGGGCTCGTGCTCGGCTACACCGCGCGCATGGCCTTCGGATGCAATGTCGGCGCGTTCTTCTCGGGCATCGCCACCGGCAGCCTGCATGGCTGGGTCTGGTTCGCCGCCGCCTTCGCCGGATCGACCATCGGCATCCGGTTGCGTCCGATCCTGCTGCAGCCGGCGAGCCGACCGCCCCTTGCGGAGGCGCAAGCACGATGACCGTCACGATTTCCGCCCGCCCGGGTCGGCTAGCCGTCGCAGCCCTGATCCTCGCCGCGACGGCCGCCTTGATCGCCGTGGACCTCGCGACCTCGGACCCGATCAATCCGTTCGCGGCGCCGCCGCCGCTCGCCTTCGGGTCGGGGCAGTCGGGCGGCGGAGCGCACTGCGCGACGCCCGTTCGCTAGGGTCAGGACACATTGAGTTTCGGATCCGGCAGAGCACGGTCGCGGCG
>RECW01000034.1 GCA_007693835.1 Paracoccaceae bacterium
GGCGCCGGGCCGTAGCTGTGGCGGATGCGGTCGAGGTCGATGCGGGCCATGGCGCTCCCCTCCCTCAGGCCGCCTGCGCGCGTTCGTGGCCGACGGCGCGGCCGTCGGGCGCGAAAACCATCAGATGCCGGGTGTCGATGCGCACCGACAGCGTCTCGCCGGGTTCGAACGGATGGACGCCGTGGGTCAGCATCACCCAGCGCGATCCCTCCGCCTCGACATGGACGAAGCTCTCCGAGCCGGTGATCTCCGTCACGATGACCCGCGCGGCGATCGCGTCCGGCCCCGCGCCTGTGGCCCGCGACAGGTGATGCGCGCGGACGCCGAGCGTGTAGTCGCCGTCGGGCAGGCCGGGGTCGGGCGCCGCGACCGTCGCGCCGTCCCGCAGCACGAAGGCCGCGCCCCGCTTCGTCGCCGGCGCCACGTTGAGGGGCGGGTCGGCGAAGATGCGCGCGCTCGTCAGGTCGGCCGGTCGGCGGAACACGTCGATGGTGCGGCCGAACTGGGTGACGCGGCCTTCGTGCAGCGTGGCGGTGTTTCCGCCGAGCAGGAGGGCCTCGGTGGGTTCCGTCGTGGCGTAGACGTAGATCGCGCCGGATTCCGCGAAGAGCTTGGGCAACTCCGCCCGCAGCTCCTCGCGCAGCTTGTAGTCGAGGTTGGCCAGCGGCTCGTCGAGCAGCACGAGCCCCGCCTTCTTCACCACCGCCCGCGCAAGCGCCGTGCGCTGCTGCTGCCCGCCCGACAGCTCCAGCGGCAGACGGCCGAGCATCGGCGTCAGCTTCATCAGTTCGGCGGCGCGGCGCACCTCGCGGTCGACGGTCGCGCGATCGGCCCCCGCCACGCGCAGCGGCGAGGCGATGTTCTCGTAGACGGTCATCGCCGGGTAGTTGATGAACTGCTGGTAGACCATCGCGATGTTGCGCCGCCGCACCGGCACGCCGGTCACGTCGCGCCCTTCGGCCAGCACCCGCCCCGACGTCGGCCGGTCGAGGCCCGCCATCAGCCGCATCAGCGACGTCTTGCCGGAGAGGGTCGGACCGAGCAGCACGTTCAGCGTGCCAGGCCGCAGCGTCAGCGAGACGGCGTCGATGTGCGTCGAGCCGTCCACGATGCGGGTGACGTCGCGCAGCTCCAGCATCGCCCTACTCCGCCGCCGACAGCGCGGCGACGCCCGCGTGCGCCGCCATGAAGGCTTCAAGGGCTGCGACGCCGTCGGCGTCGACGCGCAGGCCCAGCTTGGTGCGCCGCCAGAGCACGTCCTCGGCGGTGCGCGCCCACTCGGTCTCGATCAGGAAGCGCGCCTCGGTCGCGTGGAGGTCCGCGCAAAGACGGGGATCGTCCGCCGGCCCCACGGCCGCCCAGGCCCGGCGCCCGTAGAGGCGGACGAGACGGCGCGCATGGGCCTCGCCGAGCCAGGGGTGCTCGTCGCGCAG
Organism: Paracoccaceae bacterium; assembly: GCA_007693835.1. GTDB lineage: Bacteria > Pseudomonadota > Alphaproteobacteria > Rhodobacterales > Rhodobacteraceae > Rubrimonas. The sequence continues at coordinate 1,434 of RECW01000034.1, forward strand.
GCGCGCGGCCAGGGCGTCGAGGCCGTCGACCGGGAAGTCGCCGCCCGGCAAGGGCGCGCCCGCGGTCCAGGGCGGCGCGGCGAAGCCGAGCGCCGGTTGCAGCCGGGCGAGCGCCGCCTCCGCGAGGCGGCGGTAGGTGGTGAGCTTGCCGCCGAAGACGCTCAGCAGCGGCGCGCCGCGATCCTCGAGGCGCAGCACGTAGTCCCGCGTCGCCTCCTGCGCGCGCGACGCGCCGTCGTCGTAGAGCGGACGGACGCCGGAGAACGACCATGCCACATCTTCAGGCGTCACCGGCGCCGCGAGCCATTCGCTCGCCGCTTCGCACAGATACGCCGTCTCCTCGGGCGTGATCGCCACGGCGCCGGGGTCGCCGCGCCAGTCGCGGTCGGTGGTGCCGATCAGGGTGAAGTCGTCCTCCCACGGGATCGCGAACAGCACCCGCCCGTCGGCGTTCTGGAAGATGAAGGCGCGCGGGTCGCTCCAGCGACGCCGGATCACGATGTGGCTCCCCTGGACCAGCCGGATCGAGCCGGGTCCCGCGTCGCCGAGCGCCTCGGCCAGCATCGCGTCGACCCACGGCCCGGCCGCGTTGACGACGCTGCGCGCCGGGACGATCTCCTCGCGTCCGGTCTCCACGTCGCGCAGCGTGACCCGCCACAGACCGTCCGCGACCACGGCGCGCACGACCCTGGTCCGGGCGCGTATCGCCGCGCCGCGGTCGGCCGCGTCGCGGGCGTTCAGCACCGTGAGGCGGGCGTCGTCGACCTGACAGTCGGAGTACTCGAACGCCGTGGCGAACCCGGGCCGCAGCGCGCGGCCTGCGGGATCGCGCCGCAGATCGCGCACCGCCGTCGGCGGCAGCAGACGGCGACCCCCGATGTGGTCGTAGAGAAACAGCCCGAGCCGGAGCAGCCACGCCGGCCGCATGCCCCGGCGGTGGGGCAGCAGGAAGCGCATCGGCCGGACGAGATGCGGCGCGAGTCGCATCAGCGTCTCGCGTTCGGCGAGCGCCTCCCGAACCAGCCGGAACGCGTGGTGCTCCAGGTAGCGCAGACCGCCATGGACGAGCTTCGTCGACCACGACGACGTGGCCCCGCCCAGATCGCCCATCTCGGCGAGCAACACAGACAGGCCGCGGCCGGCCGCGTCGCGCGCGATCCCGCAGCCGTTCACGCCGCCGCCGATCACGACGATGTCGTGCGGGGTCAGAGCCATCGTCTTCCTCCCGCTTTCGCATTGCAGCATTTTTGCCGTTTACGAAAGCAAGTCGATAGTCTCCGAAAACGACTCGCGCGTCAAACGAAAATACGGCGGGAAATGCGTCACTCCGGCGCCGTTTCGACAAGATCGACGCCGAGTTCGGCGCAGAGCGTGCGGATCGGCGCGTGCCGGCACCGATCGGTGACGAAGCTGTGGATCTGCCGGAAGTGCCCGATGCGCACGGGCGCGGTGCGGTCGAACTTGGACGCGTCGGCGACGAGGATCACGTGGCGGGCGTTCTCCATGATGGCCTGCGCCACCTTCACCTCGCGGAAATCGTAGTCGAGCAGCGAGCCGTCGGTGTCGAGGGCCGACGCCCCGATCACCGCGTAGTCCACCTTGAACTGGCGGATGAAGTCGACCGCCGCCTCGCCGACCACGCCGCCGTCGGACCCGCGCACCACGCCGCCCGCGATCACCACTTCGGTCTCGGGATGGAGCCGCATGCGGTTCGCGACGTTGATGTTGTTGGTGATGACCATGAGGCCCCGCCGCTCGGTCAGCGCCTCGCCCACCGCCTCGGTCGTCGTGCCGATGTTGATGAAGAGCGACGCGCCCTCCGGGATCAGCTTCGCGGCGGCGCGCCCGATCGCCTCCTTCTCCGCGGCGGCCATGCCGCGCCGCGCCTCGTATTCGAGGTTCTCGCGCCCCGAGCCGACCACCGCGCCGCCATGCACCCGGCTCAGCAGGCGCGCCGCGCAGAGATCGTTCAGGTCCTTGCGGATCGTCTGGGGAGTCAGGTCGAACCGCAGGGCCAGCGCCTCGACCAGCACCCGCCCTTCCTCGCGCGCGATGCGCAGGATCTCGCTCTGGCGCGGCGACAGGTGCATGGTCCGACCCCGGTTTCCGTCACGCCTAGGCGAAAACGGCCGAACGCGCCACAGGCGCGACGACGGCGCGCCCGGCCCGGCGGCGGCGCCCTGGAGATCCGGTCCTCGAGGGACCGGCGAGAGACGCGACGGCGGCGGCTTGAGATCATCTGCGATCGGGTGCGAGATCATCGCATTTTTCGGCTCGGATCATTCGAGACTGTCCGGATGACAGGGCTCGGATTGGGTGAGGCTGAGCGCACGCCCTCTGCGACGAGCGCAGATCGCCGAGACCGGGCGCAACGGTGTGCGGCGGCTGGTCTCCATGCTCGCTTGGCCGGACGGCGGGACGGTGGTCAGACTTCCATGCCGATCGACAGCGCGATCAGGCGGCGGATGCGCGCGAGTTGGGCGGGGGTCACGCTGGAGCCGGTGTCGCGCAGCAC
>RECW01000080.1 GCA_007693835.1 Paracoccaceae bacterium
GCGCCGTGTCGCGCAAGGTCAGCGCCTCGGCCCAGCGGTCGGAGAGTTCACGGCCTTCGGCGTCGGTGATGGCGTATTCCGGGGGGCCGAGTTCGCAGAGGAAGACGCAATCCGCCTCCGGCCCATGGCGGCGGCGCCAGCTGCGGAATCCCGCCGCCCACCACGCCTCGAACAGCGCCAGCCATTTCGCGTGCTGGGGGAAGTCGAGCTGAAGCTGCACCTGCTGCCGGCTCGCGACGCGGCCCTGAAAACTCTCGCCCCGGTCGAGGCAGCGCTGGAACAGGCCTGCGAAGAACGGGTCGAGCGGCAGGCGAATCTCGCGGTCGACGACGTAGTGCGAGAAGTCGATGGCGAGGCGCATCTCCGGCACGGCGTCGAGCAGCGAGAGCGTGAAGAACAGATCGTTGGTGATGCAGTTGCGGTGGGTCTCGAACTGCACGTCGATCCCCTCCTCCTCGCCCATCTCGATCCAGCGGCGGATCACCGGGACGGCGCCCTCGACCGTCAGCGGGAACACCTGCCCGATGACGTTGACGAAGGGCGCGCCGAAGCTGCGCGCCATGCGCAGCGTGCCGCGGAGCTCCGCGACCGATTTCGGGAAGGCGACGATCAGCGGCGTCAGGCCGGTGCGCTCGAAATGCGGCAGGCAGCGGTAGGCGAGTTCGACGTCGGCCGCGCCGAGATCGACGGCCATGCCGTCGAAACCCGCGTCGGCGACCTTGTCGAACGTGCGGCCGAGGTCATCCCAGGGCTCCATGGCCCAGAGCGACTGGTAGACTTTCAGCGGCATGCGCGGCCCTCCCCCGCGGCATCAGCGCCGGGGCCGGGGCGCGCGTCAAGCCGGGGCTTCCCTTCGGCTGCGCGGCTTGCCATCGTCGCGCCGTCACAACGCCGGAGAAACTCCCATGTCGCTCGCCATGAACCGCGAGGTGTTCGTCACGTGCGCCGTCACCGGGTCCGGCGACACGACCGGCAAGTCGGAGAAGGTGCCCATCACCCCCGCCGAGATCGCCGGCGCCGCCATCGAGGCGGCGAAGGCGGGCGCCGCGGTCGTCCATTGCCACGTCCGCGATCCGATGACCGGCAAGCCGAGCCGCGATCCGGCGCTGTTCCGCGAGGTGACCGACCGCATCCGCGAGGCCGAGACCGACGTCGTGCTGAACCTGACCGCCGGCATGGGCGGCGACCTGACGCTCGGCTCGGTCGAGAAACCCCTGCCGCCCGCGACGGCCGGCACCGACATGGCCGGCGCGACCGAACGGCTGGCGCATATCGCCGAGTGCCTGCCCGAGATCTGCACCCTCGACTGCGGCACGATGAACTTCGGCGAGGGCGACTACGTGATGACCAACACGCCGGCCATGCTGCGGGCGATGGCGGAAGGCATGAAACGCCTCGGCGTGCGGCCGGAGATCGAGGCGTTCGACACCGGCCACCTCTGGTTCGCCAAGCAGCTCGCTTCGGAGGGCGTGATAGAGGGGCCGACGCTGGTGCAGCTCTGCATGGGCGTGCCGTGGGGCGCGCCCGACGACCTGCGCACCTTCCTCGCCATGGTCGACGCCGTGCCGCCGGACTGGACGTGGAGCGCCTTCTCCATCGGGCGCCACGCGATCCCCTTCGTCGCCGCGGCGGTGCTCGCGGGGGGCAACGTGCGGGTGGGACTGGAGGACAACCTTTATCTCTCCAAGGGCGTCTTCGCGACCAACGCGCAGCTCGTCGAGCGCGCCGTCTCGCTGATCGAGGGCATGGGCGCGACGGTGATCGGACCGGCTGCGGTGCGCGAGAAGCTGGCGCTCACCAAGCGGGCGCCGCGATGATCCGCTCCGCCGCCATTCTGGGCGGAGGGGTGATCGGCGCAGGCTGGGCGGCGCGGCTGATCGAGAACGGCGTCGACGTGACGCTGTTCGACCCCGACTCCGCCGCCGAGCGCAAGCTTTCGGAGGTGCTCGCCAACGCCGACCGCGCCTACGCGAAACTCACCCTCGCCGCCCGCGGGCCGAAGGGCGGCCACCGCTTCGCGCCCTCGGTCGCCGCGGCCTGCGAGGGCGCCGATCTTGTCGTCGAGGCCGTGCCCGAACGCCTCGACGTGAAACGGAAGGTCTACGCCGAGGCCGAAGCCGCCGCCCCCGCCGACGCGCTGTTCGCCTCCTCCACCTCCGGCATCCTGCCCTCCGACCTTCAGGCCGAGATGGCGCGGCCCGAAAGGCTGCTCGTCGCCCACCCCTTCAACCCGGTCTATCTGCTGCCGCTGGTCGAGATCGTCCCCGGCGCCCGCACCTCCCCCGAGGCGGTCGAGCGCGCGACGGCCCTCTACGCCTGGCTCGGCATGAAGCCGCTGGTGCTGCGCAGGGAGATCGAGGCCTTCGTCGCCGACCGGCTGATGGAGGCGCTGTGGCGCGAGGCGCTCTGGCTCGTCCACGACGACGTGGCCACGACCGCCGAGATCGACGACGCCATCCGCTTCGGCTGCGGCCTGCGCTGGGCGCAGATGGGCACGTTCCAGGTGTTCGACATCGCCGGCGGCGAGCAGGGCATGCGCCACTTCATGGCGCAGTTCGGCCCCTGCCTGAAATGGCCGTGGACGAAACTCATGGATACGCCGGAGATGGACGGCGCGCTGATCGAGAAGATCGCCCGGCAGACGGAGGAACAGGCCGCCGGCCGCTCCTTCCGCGAGCTGGAGCGCATCCGCGACGACAATCTGATCGCCGTCATGCAGGCGCTGAAGGTCAACGACTGGGGCGCCGGCGAGACGCTGGCCGCCTACGAGAAGAAGCTCTTCGACCAGGGCGCGCGGAAGCCGCCCGAAGACCTGTCGCGCCCCATCCGCACCATGGAGCGGCGCGTGCCGGCCGACTGGACCGACTACAACAACCACATGAACGAGGCGCGCTATCTGCAATGCTTCGGCGACGCCACCGACGCCTTCATGCGGATCGTGGGCGCGGACGCCGACTACATCGCCTCCGGTCTCAGCTTCTTCACCGTCGAGACGCATATCCGCCATCTCGGCGAAGTGAAGGCGCTGGAGCCGATCTACGCCGAGACCCAGCTTCTGGAGGGGGCCGGGAAAAAGATGCGCCTCTTCCACTGGCTGCGCCACGCCGACGGCCGGCTGCTCGCGACGGGCGAGCACATGCTGGTCCATGTCAGCCTCGAGACCCGCGCCGCCTGCGAGCCTGCGCCGGCGGTCGCCGCGAAGCTCGCCGAGATCGCAGCCCTCCACGCCGCCTTGCCTGCCCCTGAGGGCGCCGGCCGCGCTGTGGGGCAACCCCGGTGACGGCTCTTTCCGGCGACAAGCGCGTGCTGGTGACGGCCGGCGCCTCCGGCATCGGCCGCGCCATGGCCGACGCCTTCGCCGCCGGCGGGGCGCGGGTCTGGATCGCCGATGTCGACGCCGCAGCCCTCGACGCGGCCCCAAGCGACTGGGGCCGGATGAAGGTCGACGTCGCCGACGAAGCCGCGGTGGCGGAGCTTTTCGCGGTGATCGAGGCGGCGTGGGGCGGGCTCGACGTGCTCTGCGCCAACGCCGGCGTCGCGGGGCCGACCGCGCTGGTCGAGGACGTCTCGCTCGCCGACTGGCGCGCCTGCCTCGCCGTCAATCTCGACGGCGCCTTCCTCTGCGCGCAGCGCGCCGCCCCGATCATGAAGCGCCAGCGCAGCGGCGTGGTCACGCTCACCTCCTCCACCGCGGGCCTGCACGGCTTTCCCTATCGCAGCCCCTACTGCGCGGCGAAGTGGGGCGTGATCGGGCTGGCCAAGACGCTCGCGATGGAGCTCGGCCCTTTCGGCGTGCGCGCCAACGCGATCTGCCCCGGCTCGGTCGAAGGCCCGCGGATCGAGGGCGTCATCGCGCGCGAGGCCGCCGCCAAGGGCATGACGCCGGCGCAGGTGCGCGCGGGCTACGAGGCCGGCGTCGCCTTGCGGCGCTTCGCCACCGC
>RECW01000084.1 GCA_007693835.1 Paracoccaceae bacterium
GCCAGCGCCTCGCTCGCCGGCACCTTCAACCAGCTCGCCCTCGACATCCACGCCGCGCGGCCGGGGCTCGGGCTTCTGTTCGCGATCCTCGTGCTGCTGTTCGGGCACGCGATCAACCTCGCCATCGGGCTGATGAGCGGCGTCGTGCACGGGCTTCGGCTCAACTACATCGAGTTCTTCGGCTGGGGTCTCGGAGAGGAAGGCTATCCCTTCCGGCCCTTCGCCAAGCGGGAGAAGACGGCATGAACGATCTCATGATCATGCTCGGCTGGTTCGGCGTCTACGCGCCGGTCGGCTTGGGCGCGCTCGGCAGCGCGATCGGCGTCGCCGTCGCGGGCCAGGCCGCCATCGGCGCCATGCTGGAGACCGAAGGCGGCTACGGCCGCTTCGTCGGCGCCTCGGCGATCCCGTCCTCGAACGTGATCTACGGCATCGTGGTGATGTTCTCGCTCCAGCGCGCGGTGACCGTCGAGAACGGCGGCGCCCTGTTCGCGGTGGGCGGGCTGCTCGGCGTCGCGTTGATGGTGACGGGCGTCTGGCAGGGCCGCTCGCTCGCCAGCGCCATCGCCGCCTCGAAGAACAAGCCGGAGATCTTCGGGCTGGCGCTGGCGCCCGCGGCCATCGTGGAGGGCTTCGCGGTGTTCGCCTTCGTCTTCGCCCTCGTCCTCGCGGGAGGCATCGCGTGACGGCCGACCGCGCCGACGCCCGCCGCGCGGCGGCGGAGAAGACCGCCTCCGGCGTCGAGGCGCTGATCGCGCGGCTGCGCGACGAGGGCGTCGCCGAAGGCCGCGCCGAGGCCACGCGCATCGTCGCCGAGGCCGAGGCGCGGGCGCGCCGGATGGTCGCGCAGGCCGAGGAGGAGGCGGCGCTGAAGCTCGAGAAGGCGCGCCGCGAGATCGACGCCCACCGCCGCGCCGGCGAGGACGCGCTGCGCGCCGCCGCCCGCGACGCGGTGCTGGCGCTGAAGGAGCAGCTCGCCCGCAAGTTCGCCGCGGACGTCGCCAAGACCGTGGGCGTCGCGATGCGCGACGGGGAGATGCTCAAGCGGATGATCCTCGAAGTGGTCGGCCGCGCCCGGGAGGAAGGCGGCGTCGACCGCGCCGAGGGCGCCGCGGTCATCCTGCCGCGCTCGGCGGTCGGCCTCGACGAACTCCGCCGCCGCCCCGAAGAGCTGCGCGAGGGCTCGCTGACCCACTTCGTCGCCGCCGCGGCCGCCGACCTGCTGCGCGCGGGCGTGACCTTCGCCCGCGCCGACGACGACGCCGAGGGGTTGCGGATCGTGCTGGAGGACCGCGGCGTGACGGTCGACCTCACCGACCGCGCGGTGGCCGAGGCGCTGCTGGTCCACCTCCAGCCCCGTTTCCGCGCGCTGATGGAGGGGGTGGTCAAATGATCTGGCGGGGCGAGCCCTACGTGACGCTGATGGCGAGCCTGCCGGCGATCCGGTTCCTGTCGGAGAAGGCGCCCCCCATCGGGCGGTCGCGGCTGATGGAGCGGCTTAAGGACCTCGCGCCCGACGACGCCGAGTTGCTGCGCCGCCTGCTGGAGACCGTCTCATGGCGGTTCATCGACCCGGCGCAGGAGGACGCGGCGTTCCTCGACCGCGCCGAGGCGCTGCTCGCCGACCTCACGCGCCCCGCGCTCGCCGCGGCGCTGTCGGAGCGGCTGACGCTGCGCACGGTCGTCGCCGCGCTGCGCCGCCGCCACGCCGGCGAGGACGCGCCGGGGAAGGGCGAGCGCTGGGGGTTCGGCCCGGTGGTCGCGCGCCTGCGCGCCGGCTGGGCGCTGCCCGACTTCGGGCTCGGCGCGGCGCACCCCTGGATCGCGCCTGCGCGGGAGACCCTGGAGGCCGGCGACGCGAAGGGGCTCGAACGCCTGCTGCTCGAGGTCGCCTGGGCGCAGCAGGCGCGTCACGCGGAGGCCCACGAATTCGACTTCGAGGCGGTGGTCTTCTACGTGCTGCGCTGGTCGATGGCCGACCGCTGGGCGCAGTACGACGCCGACGCCGCGCGCGCGCGGTTCGAAGAGCTGCTCGACGCGGCGCTGGCCGCCGCTCCCGCCACCATGCCGGAGGCCGCATGACCGCCCCCACCGCGCACGTCTCGGCGGTGCAGGAGGACATCGTGCGCCTGCGCCTCGCCGACCCGGCGACCGGCCGGCTGGTGAAGAACGAAGTCGTCCACATCCGCCCCGCGCGCCGCCCCGAGCAGCGCCTGAAGGCCGAGATCCTGCGCGTCAGCGGCGCGGAGGCGGACGCGCAGGTCTACGAGAGCACGGCCGGCGTCGGGCTCGGCGACCCGGTCGAGCAGACCGGCCGGCTGCTCTCGGTCCGTCTCGGTCCCGGCATGCTCGGCCAGGTCTACGACGGCCTGCAGAACCCGCTGGAGGCGCTCGCCGTCGGCCACGGCGTGTTCCTGCCGCGCGGGGTCTCGGCGCCCGGCCTCGACCCGGCCGCGAAGTGGTCCTTCGCGGCGACCGCGCGCATCGGCGACCGGGTGCGCGGCGGCGACCCGATCGGGACTGTCCCCGAAGGCCCGGTGACCCACAAGATCATGGTCCCCTTCGATCTCGACGAGACCTTCGAGGTGACGTGGGTCCGCGACGGCTCGGTGGGCGTCGACGAGCCGGTCGCGCGCATCCGCGCCGCCTCGGGCGCCGAGCGGACGCTGACGCTGGCGCAGGACTGGCCGGTGCGCACGCCCCTGCCGCGGCGCATGCTGGCGCACGGCTGGTCGACGCGGCTGTTTCCCGACCGGCCGATGATCACCACCCAGCGCATCGTCGACACCTTCTTTCCCGTGGTGCAGGGCGGCGCCGCCTGCATCCCCGGCCCCTTCGGCGCCGGGAAGACCGTGCTGCTGAACCTGATCGCGCGCCACGCCGACGTCGACGTCGTGGTGCTGGTCGCCTGCGGCGAGCGCGCCGGCGAGGTGGTCGAGACCATCACCGAGTTTCCGCGGCTGAAGGACCCTCGCACGGGCGGCTCGCTGATGGACCGCACCGTGATCGTCTGCAACACCTCCTCGATGCCGGTCGCCGCGCGGGAGGCGTCGATCTTCACCGGCATCGCCATCGGCGAATACTACCGCCAGATGGGGCTGCGGGTGCTGATGATCGCAGACAGCACCTCCCGCTGGGCGCAGGCGATGCGCGAGACCTCCGGACGTCTGGAGGAGATCCCCGGCGAGGAGGCCTTCCCCGCCTATCTCGACAGCGCGATCAAGGGCGTCTACGAGCGCGCAGGCAGCCTCCGCGCGAACGACGGCGCGGAAGGGGCGCTGACCCTCATCGGCTCGGTCTCGCCTGCGGGCGGCAACTTCGAGGAGCCGGTGACGCAGTCGACGCTCGCTGCGGTCAAGTGCTTCCTCGGCCTCTCCTACGACCGCGCCTACAAGCGGTTCTATCCCGCCATCGACCCGCTGCTCTCGTGGTCGCGCTACCTGCGCCAGCTCTCGGGCTGGGCGTCGGAGCACCTCGCGCCGGACTGGACCGAGCGCGTCGAGGCGCTCACCGCCTTGCTCATCCGCGGCGACGAGATCGCGCGCATGGAGCAGGTGACCGGCGAGGAGGGGATCAGCCTGGAGGACTTCGTCACCGCCCAGGCCGCCGCCTTCGTAGACATGGTCTATCTGCAGCAGGACGCCTTCGACGAGATCGACGCCTCGGCCCCGCTCGAACGTCAGAAGGCGCTGTTCGACCGCGTCCACGCCGTCGCGACCCGCCGCTACGGCTTCCCCGACAAGGAGGCCGCGCGCGCCCACTTCACGACGCTGACCAGTCTGTTCAGGAACCTCAACTACGCCGCCCCCGGTTCCCCCGACGCCGAGCGCCTGACCACGGAGATCGACGCCCTCGACGCCGGGGCGCCGATGATCGGGCCGACCTGAGGCCACCCGGCGCCTGCGCCGCGCGCCGCCCGACGCG
>RECW01000033.1 GCA_007693835.1 Paracoccaceae bacterium
AACGACGTTGGGAATCTTCAGCCAGTGAAAGACTTCGTGGATGATGAGGCGTGCATCGTCGGAGACGTTCGTCTCGGCCCGGTCAAGCCAGCGAGAGCAGAAGTTGATCCGGCCGTAGACGATATGGTTCGCTGCAACCGACGACATCGTGTAGCACGGATGCGCGCCGCCGCCGAGTTGCGGCGATGTCCGGCAGATGACTTCGAAGCTGCGGTCCCTGAAACGTTGACGCCACGCCTTGCCGATGGCGTCTCTGGCTTGATTGAAACGGGCCGTGTTGTAGGAGCCGAAAAATGCGCGTGGCGTGTAATTCCTCAGACCGACCCGCGTAGAGCCGTATTCGGGGTCGTAGGCGAACTCCCACGCAGCCTTTCGCACGGCACGGTTTCCATGGAGCCATTCCATCACTTGGTTCGAGCGCCACATGAAGTAGTGCGCGCGTGTCCACGCGCGATTGATGCGCTCGATGTCTCGCGGGCTGCAGTCTTTAAGCCCGGTAGGCAGGTTCGGCGGCGGCATGTCGAGAGGATAATCGTCTCCCTGACGACGGTTCCGCGGCGAGTTCGGGCTGAACGCCAGACCGCGCTGAGGCGTAGGCGGCGCCGCGAACGCCGTCGGCCCCGCGTGTCGGCGAAAACCGGAGCGCCACAGATCCACCCGCATGCGGCCTTGCGCGTCGCGGGCGAGCGACACGAGCGCGTCTTCATCGTCGGGCGTCGGAAAATAGGGGTCCAGCCCTGCGGCCAAGGCGGTCACGCCGTCGGGAGCGTCCCTCTCGGCGACGACGCGCAAGGTCGACTCGGACACCAGCCAGCGCATCACGCGCTGGCCGCCGGTCTCCGGCTGCACGACGGTGTAGAAGATCGTCGGGTCGATCGCGTTGGCGCGCACTCGGGCGCTGCGCGTCACCGAGATGGCGCGGACGCGCGGCCCCATGCCGTCGGCGACGACGCGGTGGGTCATCCCGTCGAGCGACAGTTCGAGCAGCATCACGCGCATCACCCCATCGACGCCGCGGAACGCCGCGATGACCGTGTCCCGCCCGGCTACGGGGCCGAACGAGGCGATCGCGACGTCGGTCGCCGGGACGGCGGAGGTGGACGTGCCACGCCGGGCCAGCCCTCCACGGCTGCCCACCTCCCACGCGATGAAGCGCGCGAAGCCCGCGCTGTCGATCACCGCCGTCAGGACGCCGCGCGACCATGGCGTCGCCGCGACCGCGGACGCTTCGCCCGACGACGTGTCCGTGGCCAGGGGCCGGAACGTCTTGTCGTCGTCGAGCTCCCAGGTGTCGAGCCGGAGCCTGCCTCGGTCGTCGATGATCGCCGTCGCGACGCGCTCGCGACCGAGCCCGAGATCGGGCAGGAAGCCGCTCACCTCCGCGACGGCCACGGCCGTCCCGTAGACCCCGGGCGACCGAGGACGCGGCGGGGCGACCCCGCTCGGTGGGCTGAGGGGCGTCGGCGCCGCTTCGAGGGCCGGGGCGGCGGGCCCGGCGCGATGGCGATCAAGCGATCTCAGCGCGTCGTCGTCGACCGCGAAGGCCTCGAGCGTGAGGGCCCCGCGCGGGTCGCCGCGCCGATCGGCGTGCAACGAAGCCACGACCATCGTGTCCCAGCGCGTCCGCGTCACCGCGTGTCCCGCGCTGAGCGGCCCGCTATGGCGCAAGACGCGGGCCAGCCGGTGATCGGCGTCGGTCGCCAGATGCAGGAGCAAGAGCCGTCCTTCGCTGTCCCGCATCGCAGCGAGCGCATCGCCGTCCGCGACGTCGATCGCCGGGGCCTCGCCCGGGCCGCGCCGCACCGTCTGCGCGAGGTCGACCCGCGTCTGCGCGGCGGCGATGGTCGCCGCCGTCACGGCGACAAGGCAAAGGGCGCACGACGCCGCCCGGGGCGTGATCCGTATCATGATGGTCTCCCTGACGGGCGCCGAAGTTCATCAACGCTGAAGCGCAGTTCGACGTCTCGTGGAAAACGACGCGAAGGGCTCACCTGTGCGCCATGACTGGGGCGCGACGGCACTCGCTACAAATTTCACTCGGTCGAATTTCGCGACGAAAAAAGCAAAAGCGCACGGTATAGTTTTGAAATTATAGCTGCGAATCACCGCCGATTGAAGAGTTTTTCCAGATCGGCCTTCGAGAGCGATATCCACGTCGGGCGACCGTGATTGCATTGCCCCGAGTGGGGCGTCGCCTCCATCTCTCTCAGCAGCGCGTCCATCTCCTGCAAGGCCAGGCGCCGCCCCGCGCGCACCGAGCCGTGGCAGGCCACCCGGCTCAGCACCGCGTCGAGCCGCGCGCGCAGCCCCTCCGCGCGGTCGAGGTCGGCTATCTCGTCGGCCACGTCGCGGAGCAGAGCGGCGGGGTCGCACGGCCCGAGCAGCGCCGGCGTCTCCCGCACCGCCACGGTCCCCGGCCCGAACGGCTCGACGGTCAGCCCGAGCGCCCGCAGCTCCGCCGCCCGCGCCAGCACCCGCTCGGCGTCCGTCTCGCCGAGCGCGACGATCTCGGGGATCAGCAGCGCCTGCCGGGCGACGCCGCTGGCGGCCGTCTCCGCCTTCAGCTTCTCGTAGACCAGCCGCTCGTGGGCGGCGTGCATGTCGACCAGCGTCACGCCCTCGGCGGTCTGGGCGACGATATAGGTGTCATGGAGCAGGGCGCGGGCGACGCCGAGCGGGCCAGCCTCCGCCGGATCCGTCGCAGCATCCTCCCGCGCGCTCCACCCGCCGGTCAGCGGGCGCTGGAACGCCGTCGCCGCCTCCGCTAAACCCGACGACAGCCGGGACGAGAAGCCGGCCGCCGCGCCTTGCGCGCGCCATCCGCCGCCGAAACCGCCGCCCATCGCGCGCCCGTCCTCCGCCGCGCCGGAGGCCGCCATCCCCAGCGCCGCAGGGCCGAGCGTCGCCGACGCCCGCCACCCCGCGCCCGCCAGCGCCTGCCGCACCGCGCCCACCAGCAGCCCCCGCGCCACGCCCGGCTCGCGGAAGCGCACCTCGGTCTTCGCGGGGTGGACGTTGACGTCGACGCGCTCGGGCTCGCAGGCGAAGAACAGCGCCGCCGCCGGGCGCCGGTCCTTCGGCAGCAGGTCGGCGTAGGCCGCGCGGAGCGCCCCCACCATCAGCCGGTCGCGCACGGGCCGGTCGTTGACGAACAGGTGTTCGGCCACTGCCCCGGCGCGGGAATGGGTGGGCAAGGCGGCCCAGCCGGTCAGCCGCAACCCCTCACGCTCCGCCTCGACCGCCACGGCGTCGGCGGCGAAGGCCGCGCCCATCACGCGCTTCAACCGCGCCAGCCGCGCGTCGAACAGGTCGCCCGTCTCGGCCGGCGCGTCGAACAGCAGCCGCCCCTCGCCGTCGCCGCTCACGTCGCGCAGGCTGAAGGCGACCGTGGGGGCCGCCATGGCGAGGCGCCGGACGACCTCGACGATCTCCGCCCGCTCCGCGCGCTCCGAGCGCAGGAACTTGAGCCGCGCCGGCGTCGCGAAGAACAGGTCGCGCAGCACCACCTCGGCGCCGGCGCTGCGGGCGGCGGGCTGCGCCGCGCCGACGCGCCCCGCCTCCGCCTCGATCGCCCAGGCCTCGGCCGCGCCGCGCCGGCGCGAGACGAGGCGCAGCCGCGCCACCGCAGCCATCGACGGCAACGCCTCGCCGCGGAAGCCGAAGGAGCGGATGGCGAGCAGGTCCGACCCGTCGATCTTGCTGGTCGCGTGGCGCTCCAGCGCCAGCGGCAGCTCCTCCCGCGTCATGCCGTCGCCGTCGTCGGCGACGCGGATCAGCGTGCGCCCGGCGTCGGCGACGGCGATCTCGATCCGCCGCGCGCCGGCGTCGAGCGCGTTCTC
>RECW01000200.1 GCA_007693835.1 Paracoccaceae bacterium
AACTCTTGCAAATTCGCAAGTTCCGGGCCCAGACCTAGTCGGGCGCGGCGAGCGCAAGCGCCTCCGCCAGCTTCGGCGCGGCGCCGAGGGGCGCGGGCGCGAGCTTGCCGAAGCGCTCCGGCGGTTGCAGGCGCAGCTTCGGGTTCTTCTTCCGGTTCGTCGTCAGGCGGCTCCAGGCCAGGGCGACGGGAAGGCGCGCCGCCATGAAGTCGACAGGCAGATAGCTCGCCCGCGCCGCGGTCTCTGGGGGCGCGCCCTCGTCGATGCGCTCGAGCGCCTGCAGAAGGGCTTGCGCAGGCGAGGCGATCGCCCCGCGGACGGCGGCGCGTGCTGCAGCCGGCCGTGGCTGCGGCGCCGGGCTCAGGACGACGCGCCTTCTTTCCAGACGGGCGAGAGTTTCGCGCGCGTCGTCGCCCGACGACGCTCCGGCCGCGCAGGTCTCGTGGACGGCGAGATCGGCCGTCGTGATGTAGGACTCGAAGCTCGTGCCCGGCCCGCCATGGCCGAGAAACCGCGCCAGCGCCCGCCACGCGTCGCGGGTCTGGGCGCGGGGCGCGACCGCCTCGACCGCGCGCGCCCGCTCCTCGGGACGCCAACCGGTCAGCCGTTCGATGAAAGGTCCCGACGCCGCACCGGGCGTCCGGGCTTCATGAATGGCGAGGAACAGCGCCGTGGCGGCCGCGCGGCGGAGCGCGTGGGTCGTGGCGTCGGCCAGCCCCGTGGCGCGGCGCAGGCAGTCGGCGATCACCTCTCCGAGTTTTCTCGCGTGAAACGGCGCCACGGTGCCGTCGGGCTGCGCGACGCCGAACAGCGGGCCCTTCGCCGACAGCCCGCGGCGGTAGGCGATATAGGCGTCGAAGTCCTCGGCCTCCTCGGCCGTCATCAGCCGCATGAGCCGGACCTGGCGGTAGGCGCCGGGGGTCTTGTTGTCGCCGAACGCCGAGGGGCGCACGAAAAGGGCGGCCTCGTCGCGGCCGAGCGGGCCCGGGCCGATCTGCTCGTAATGGCGCCAAAGCGCCTTCGTCGCCTCGCCGATGCGCAGCGCCCCGCGGCTGATCGCCAGCATCGCCGCGTCGGCGGCGCGGGCGACGTCGGCCGGAAGCCCGCACCCGGCGCGCAGGAGATCGCGCGCCCTGTCGATCTCGGCGCGGCCGAGCAGCGTCGAGCGGACATGGGTGACGCTGGTCTCGCCGGGCAGGAAATCCGCCGGCAGCTCGGGGAAATCCCATCGCGGATCCTCGGCCGCGAAGCGGTGGAGCATGCCGAGCCGGCCGCGCAGGCGGCTCTGCTCCAGCGCGCTGCGCTGGTCGGTCTCGAGGACGAGGGTGTAGAGTTCCTCGAACGCGTCGCCGTCGCAGTCTTCGAGCCTGACGGCGCCGGCCACGTCGCAGAAAGCCGCGCCAAGCGTGCTGTGGTAGCGCCGGACCGAATTGACGGCCTTGTCCTCTCCCTCGAGCAGGTGCAGACACCAGTCCCGCAGCAGCCGCAGGCAGGACGGCGTGGCGTCGCTCCAGGGCAACGCCTTGAGCCGCGAGACGAGCGCGCCGGCGGTCAGCTTCACGTCGGGCGTGGTCAGGTCGCCGCGCGCGCGCTGCGAGGTCGACAGCGCCGCATGCAGCTGGAAGAACGCCGGGTCGTCAGGCGCGGGCCGAGCGGCCGCGGGCGGGGACTCGCCGGACGGATTCAGCAACGTCGAGGCGTCGACAGGCGCAGACGCGGCCGTGTCCGGCGCGGCCGGACCTTGCAGCAGGATCGACCAGCTCTCCGGGGTGGCGGCGAAGCTCTCCATCCTGCGCGCTGCGAGCAGCGCCATGGTGTGATCGGGGCCGCCGCGGCGGATTTGCAGCAGCAGCGTCGCGCCCCTGAGCAGGACGCTCAGCGTGAGATCGGCGGAGCACCCGCAACTCCCGGCCATCAGGCGGAGAAGCTTGTCCGGCGCCCGCGCCGCCGCGTCGAGCGCGTCCGGCGCGCCGCCGGTCGCGTCGTGGCGCGCGACCAGGTCGAGGGTCCGCGGGGCGAGAAACAGCCGTCGCAAGGCGTAGCCGCCCTTGGCGTCGGCGCCGGAGATTTTCCGCAGAAGGCGGCGTCCGCCGCGCCCCCGCGCCGACGGCGCGCGCCGCTTGAGATCGACCCAGGGCGGCAGATCGGGCGCCTCGAAGACCGAGGCCGCCGGATCGGCCATCCACGCGGCGAAGAGCGCGAGATCGTGGCGCGCGAGGCAGGCGCTGTCGAAGACCGCCGAGGCGAGCGCCAGCCCGGCGATCCGCGCCGCGTCGCTGGCTTGCGCTTCAGCGAGGTCCCGACACGCGGCCTCGAACGCCGCGTGCGCCTCCCGCGCCCGGCGCAACAGCGTCAGGCTGTCCTCGTTCCAGGCCGGCGGGCGGGCGTTCAGAACCGCCACGGCGCCGGGCGGCGCCACCTCGGCGCCCGGATGCGCGGCGTTCCAGGCGTCCACGCGGTCGAGCAGGGTCTCGGAGATCGACACCGCTTCGCCTTCGGTGCGCGCTTCGCGTCCGAGCGCCTGCCGCAGCGCCTTGAGCTGCGCGCGCGCCCCCTTGGGCGCGGCGCCGGCCGTGAGCAGCCAGGGCGCGTGATCCTCCGCCAGCCGCTCGACCAGCGCGGCGATCTCTGCGGGAGCCCGCGCGCGGGCGGCCTCGCGCGCCTCGCGGCCGCCGGAGCTCACAGCGGGCTGTCCGCGGGTTTGGCCGACAGCGCGGCCATCAGCGTCTCGATCCTGTCGGCGACGGGAAACAGGTCGGCGAAAGGCAGGCCGCCGCCTGCGACGAACGGATCCTCGCCGATGTGGCCGTGGCCGAAGAAGGCGTCCAGCGCCGCCGGATCGCAGTCTTCGAGCAGCGCGCTGCGCAGCACATGGCGCGTCCAGTTCAACGCCGCCGGCAGCACAGGCTCGACCGCCGCCTCCTGGATGGACGGGCGCAGCGGCTCGGCGCGCCCGCGCGGGTCGAGCCGCAGGAAGAACGGTCCCCGGCGCCGCGCCTCCATCGCCAGGGCGGCCTCGACGGGCCCGTCGGCCATTTCGGGATGGGTGAGCCGGAGACGGTCGCGCAGCTTCTCGAGATGCGCGATCCAGGCCCGCGTCTGCGCGACCGCGGCGGCGGGCAGGGGCACGAGACGCGCGCCGCGCGCGCCGCGTCCGGTCTTGTCGCTGATCCACAGGACGCCCGCCTCGAGATCGAAGTCGCTGCGAAACTCGAACGGGTGGGACACCGGGCGGTGGCCGCTGCCGAGGTACAGGACCATCAGCGTGTAGACCATGAACGCGTTGTGGGCGGCGGCGACCTGATGGAAGCTCCCCAGGCCGTGGAGGCGATGACGGCGCACCTCCCGACGCGCCTCCTCGAAAACGGCGCGCAGGAGGGGTTGCGGCAGACGGAGGCGAGACCCGTAGACCCCGTCGGGCTCGGGCCATTCGGGCAGGGACAGACCGAGCCCGCATACGAGGTGGCGCCGGTGCCAGTCCACCAGGGTCCGGCGCGCGACGCGGCTGTAGTGCATCTGCGCGCGGGCGCCGGGCGACTGGCCGACCAGAAACCCCACGACCGCGGCGTCCGCCCCCGCCCGACGCAGCCAGTCCGCCTTGAAGCGCCGGATCCGTCCGCGCGTCAGGGGGCGTGCGAGGCGGTCCCTGAGACCCTTCATCGCGGCGGCGACCGCCGCGTCCTCGCGCCCGTCGGCGGACGGCGCGCCGAGGCCTGGCGGGACGGGCAGGAACAGCCGATCTTCTTCGGCGACGGCGTCATCGCTCTCGACAAGAGAGTCGAACGCCGGCAGGTCGACTGTGAGGGACAGGCCGGGCC
>RECW01000031.1 GCA_007693835.1 Paracoccaceae bacterium
ACCGGCTGCATCGACGCCGACGAGGCTTTCGAGGCCGTGGACGGCCGCCTGCTGACGCTGATCCTCGCCATGCTCGGCTTCGGCGCGGCGCTCGACAAGACCGGAGCCGTCGCGATGATCACGGAGGCGGCGGCCCCCATGCTGACCGATCTGCCGCCCACGCTGGTGCTCTGGGGCCTCATCCTCGTCACCTCGCTGCTGACCGAACTGGTGACGAACAACGCGATCGCCGTGGTGATGACGCCGGTCGCGATCGCCCTCGCCACGACGCTGGGGGTCGATCCCCGGGGGTTCGTGGTGGGCGTGATGATCGCCGCCTCGGCGTCGTTCGCCACGCCGATCGGCTACCAGACCAACACGCTGGTCTATTCCGTCGGCGGCTACCGCTTCACCGACTACCTGCGCATCGGCGCGCCGCTCAACATCCTCGTCGGGGCCACAGCCACGCTGGTGATCCCGTTCATCTGGCGTTTCTGACCGGCGTCACAGCCGGAACAGGCGCGCGAGCGAGAAGCCCTGCCGGCTGGCCTCCTTCTGGCCCCGCGCGCCCGTAAGGCTCTGCGCGAGCGCCCGGAACTGGCGCGCAGCCTTGCCCTTGGGCTCCAGCTCCTCGATCATCAGCCCTCGGTTCTCCGCCATGCTGTAGAGGCGCGGGTCGAAGTCGAGCACGCAGGCCGGCGCCGCCTGAAGCACGGTCTCGATGTCGGCGACGCCGACTTCGCTGCGCTTGCCGACGCCGGTCTGGTTGAGCGCAAGCCTCGGCGGCGGATCGTTCGGCCGCGCCTTCTTCAGCGCGTCGATCAGCGACACGGCGTTGCGCATGCCGGCGATGCAGGGCGTGGACGTCACCACGATCTGGTCGGCGCGCAAGAGCAGCGTCCGCGTCCAGCCGCTCCACACATGGGGCAGGTCGAGGAACACGAAAGGCAGGTTGCGCTGGGCGACGGAGAGCACTTTCTCGACCGCGTCCGTGCGCAGTTCCCCGTCCTCGTCCAGCGTGGCGGGCGAGGCGAGCACGGTCATGTGCGCGCCGCGCCGCGTCAGCAGCCTTTCGAGCAACGTGTCGTCGAGGCGCGCCGCGTCGCGCACCGCGTCCGCCGCGCCGTGCGCGCCCTCGATGTTGAAGGCGAGGGTGGAGGCGCCGAAGGGCAGATCGAGATCGGCGAGCATCACGTCGCTGTCGCCGCCGCTCGCCTGCGCCCAGGCGACGTTCTGGGCCACGGTCGACGAACCGACGCCGCCCTTGGCGCCGATGAACGCGAAAACCTGGCCGAGCCGCCCCGTCTCCGGCGATCCGAACAGCCGCGCGATGCTG
Source organism: Paracoccaceae bacterium (assembly GCA_007693835.1). GTDB lineage: Bacteria > Pseudomonadota > Alphaproteobacteria > Rhodobacterales > Rhodobacteraceae > Rubrimonas. The sequence continues at coordinate 1,316 of RECW01000031.1, forward strand.
GCGATCACGGTCAGCGGCTCGAACGGCGGGACGATGTATTCGGCGACGCCGCGGTCCATCAGCGCGCGGTAAAGGCCGATGTCGTTCACATGGCCGATCACGATGACGGACGTCTTGGGGTCGCAGAACTCAGCCAGCGCGTCGAGATCGAGCAGCAGCTGGTCGTGGTCGCCGACGCACTCGACGATCAGGCAGTGGGGCGTGCTCTGCTCGCGATAGAGGGCCAGAGCCGCGGTCAGGCCGCCGTCCTGAAGCTTGACCTGGGCGCGCATCAGACGGCGGTCGCGGATCACGCCTTCAAGAACCGCGCGGACGCCGCTGGTGGCGTGGATCGCGTGGACGGTGATGTGGGGAATCTGGTCTCGAACGATCACCGGTTCGCTCGCCGCAGCGGTCGCCGACGGGGTCGCCGCGATACGTCCGGACGCGGCGGGCGCGGCGAGGGTCGAGACGGCGTGATGGCCCATGATCGGCTTCCTCCCAACGCGCTCAGTTCAGCGTGACGGTCTCGATCGGGGCGAGGCCGCGTCGCACCCGCACCGAGGTCGGCCCGGCCGCGGCCTTCTCGACATCCGCCGCCTCGACCGGCTTCCCGGGCGTCGAAGCGGCTCGCGGCGACGGCTGACCGGCGCCTGCGACCTCCGCCGCAGGCATCGCCGCCATCACGGCGTCGACGCCCGCCTCGACGCCGGCGGGCGGCTCGCCCGGCTCCTCGCGAAAGTCGGCCGCCGACCGCAGCGCGAGCGACAGCGCGCCCGACCGCTCCGCCGCCACCACGCGCTCGACCTGACCCGGATCGAGCTCCAGCGTCGCTGTCTTGCCGAGCAGGGCGCCGTCGCGCGTCTCGCCGGCGCGCTGGTCGATGGCGAGCACCTTGATGTTGGTCAGCAGCGTGATCGAGCGGGCGCCGCCGCTGTCGCGCCGGAACGTGTGCACGAGATCGACGCGGTCGCCGGGCAGCACGAAGCCGGCCACGGCGCTCTCGGCGGTCACGCGCACGGCGACGGCGCGCTTGCCGCTGTCGAGCATCGACGCCATGAATCCGGCGCGCTGATCGCTGAGCTTCTCGGGGATGATCGGCTCCCCGGCGACCATGGCGCTGCGCACGATCTGGTCGGCGAACGCGGCGATGGCGTTCGGCTGGGCCTCGCGACGGATGAAGGCGGGGCTGACGGCGTGTTCAGGCCAGTCGCGCCAGGCGAAGTCGGCCTCCTGGGCGACGACGCCGAGACCGAGCGGCCTGACCGCGACCAGAACCTGCGGCAGCGCGTCGACCGGCGCCGCCACCTCGACGATCTCAACCGACGGTTCGCGCATCACCGCGAGCCAGGCGGCGAAGCCCCCCGCGGCGATGGCGACGGCGAGGATCAGAAACCGCAGCACCGGCATGGCGTGGTTCCCCAGACGCGCCGCCCCCTGCTTCGGGGCGGAAGCTTCAAAATCCGCCCGTCATCCACGGGCTGGCGGAAATCGCGGCGAGCGCGCCGGCGGCGAGGGCGACGCCGTAGGGCGCGCCCTTCTCGGCCGTGCGCAGCCGCCGGATCCAGGTTCTCTCCAGCGCCCAGACCGGCAACGGCGCGCGCCGGAACGCGATCACGCCGAGGGCGAGGGCGCCGCCGGCGAACGAGGCGCAGAGCAGAAACAGCGGCGTGGCCGCCCATCCGACCCATAGCGCGCAGGCGGCGGCGAACTTTCCGTCGCCGCCGCCGATCCATCCGCGGGAAAACAGGACCAGCGACCCCGCCAGCACCAGAAGCGCCGCCAGGGCCGCCAGACCCATCTCCGTCGGACCGGCCCCGGCGAGCGGGGCCAGGATCGCCCAGCCGCCGACCATGGCGAGGACGAGGCCGTTGGCGATCCGCATGGTGAGCACATCGCCCACCGCGGCGGCCGTCACCAGAGCCGCGAACGACGCCAAACCCAAGGTCGAGGTGTCCATGACGTCGCATCGCCTCCGTGCCCTAAGCTGGAGTCGCTCCGGACAAGCCCTTCCACGCGCCGGCGAGGCGGCTTAGTTCGTGAGACCTTCGCCGGCGTCCGGCAGCGTATCGGTCAGCGACGTGCCGATGCTGGTGAAGAAAGTCGACAGCGACCCGCCCAGCGTTTCGAAAGCGGCTACGATCACGACCGCCATGGTGGCGGCGATCAGGCCATACTCGATCGCGGTGGCCCCGTCTTCGTCCCGCAGGAAATTCCGGATAAGCGCGCTCATGGCGATGCTCCTTCGCTTTGCTCGCAAACGGGATCTCCCTTGGTCTGTCGCGCCTGAGCCGCTCATTCGGCTAACCCGCGTAAGACAGTCCCTGCTTGCGAGACCAAGATCGTTCACCCATGCTTTAGGAGCAGTGAATTTTCATACGACCTTAGTCGAGATGGCCTGCAGAAATACGGAAAACGCCGACATGTTTTGAAATGACTTTTCTGATGGTCATCGTGTGGCTTGCGGCGAGGCCTGCGC
>RECW01000030.1 GCA_007693835.1 Paracoccaceae bacterium
GCGAAAATGGTGAGCGCGCAGGGGCTCGAACCCTGGACCTACTGATTAAAAGTCAGTTGCTCTACCAACTGAGCTACGCGCTCTTCACGGAAAACCGTCGCTGCCGTCCACCCGGCGTCGCGAGCGTTTTTCATGATGCGGCATGCAGGTCAAGAGAGCTGCGCGTCAGGATCACGCGATGCGCCGCGGGCGTGCGCCTCCGCGACCGCAGCGCGGTGTCGGTGAAGCGCCGCCGCCTGGTGACGAACCCGACGGGAGACGGCGCGTCGCCTCGTATGCGGCGCGGGTGCGACGGCGCGAGCGGGATCGGCCGCGCGGCTTCTCTCGATGCTTGCCCTTCGCGATCCCTGCGCCGATCTATGGCGCATGACCCTGCCGGCCGGCTTCCTCGACGACCTTCGCGCGCGCGTCCCCGTCTCGGCGGTGATCGGACGGCGCGTCACGTGGGACGCCCGCAAGTCCAACCCGGCCAAGGGCGACTTCTGGGCCTGCTGTCCGTTCCACCAGGAGAAGTCGCCCTCGTTCCACGCCGACGATCGGCGCGGCTTCTACCACTGCTTCGGCTGCCACGCCAAAGGCGACGCCGTCACCTTTCTGCGCGAGCACGAGAATCTGTCGTTCATCGAGGCGGTCGCGGAGCTCGCGCGGATGGCGGGCGTGGCGATGCCGGCGCAAGACCCCGAGGCTGCGTCGCGCGCCGGCCGGCGCGACAGTCTTGTGGACTGGATGGAGCAGGCGGCCGCCTTCTATCAGGCGCAGCTCGCAGGCGCGAAGGGCGCAGCGGCCCGGGCCTACCTCGCGCGTCGGCGCGTGGCCGCGGCGACGCTGGCTGCGTTCGGCGTGGGCTATGCGCCGCCGGACCGCGCCGCCTTGTGCGCGCACCTCATCGCCAACGGCGCTTCCGAAGCGGCGCTGATCGAGGCCGGCCTCGTCGCGCGCCCCGACGACGGCGGCGCTCCCTACGACCGGTTCCGCGACCGCATCGTGTTCCCGATCCGCGACGGACGCGGGCGCTGCATCGCCTTCGGCGGCCGCGCGATGAGCGCCGAGGCGCGCGCGAAATACCTCAATTCTCCCGAGACGCCGCTCTTCGACAAGGCGCGCACGCTCTACAACCTCGGGCCGGCGCGGGCCGCGGCGGCGAAGTCCGGAACGCTGATCGTCGTCGAAGGCTACATGGACGTCATCGCGCTGGTCGAGGCCGGCTTCGACCACGCCGTCGCGCCTCTCGGCACGGCTGTCACCGAGCACCATCTCCGCGAACTCTGGCGCTGCGTGGACGAGCCGGTGATCGCGCTCGACGGCGACGCGGCGGGGCTGCGCGCCGCGGCGCGGGTCGCCGATGTGGCGCTGCCGCTGCTCGCCGCAGGCAAGTCGCTGCGCTTCGCGCTGTTGCCGGCCGGCCGGGACCCCGACGACCTGATCCGCGCGGAAGGGGCGCAGGCGATGCGCGCGGTGATCGACAAGGCCGAACCGCTGTCGGCCATGCTCTGGCGGCGGGAGACCGAGGGGCGGGCCTTCGACGCGCCCGAAGCGCGCGCGGCCTTCGACGCGCGGCTGCGGACGCTGCTCGGGGCGATCGCGGATCCCTCGGTGCGCGAGCACTACCGCGCCGCCTTCCGCGAACGCCGCCGCACGCTGTTCGCGCCGGCGTCGGGCCCTGGGACCCGGCGTCACGGCGCCGCCTCCTGGTCTGCCGGGCGGCGCGACGGCGCGCGCCGGCCGCCGGCGATGCCGAGGCCGGAGACGCGCGCCACGGCGCTCGGCCGCGCCGGCAGCGCGGAGACGCGGGGACGGGAGGCCGCCGTCCTCCTGACGCTGCTGCGCCATCCGACATTGGCCGAAAAACACCACGAGGCGTTGGAGCGACTGGCTTTCGCCCACGCCGATCTTGACGCGCTGAGGGGGGCGCTCCTATCTGCCCTGCTTGATTGCGGCGAGATGGCGGCGCTCGCCTCGCACGTTTCGGCACATGTCGGAGAGGACGCCGCTGCGCGGCTGGCGCGCGAACCGCGGGTCTCGTGCTTGCCCTGGACGAGGACGGATGCGCCGACCGATGAAGTGGATCAAGGGCTGAGAGAACTGCTGGAGCGAATGCGGGCTGAAGCGATACGGGCGGAGTTGGTGGCCGAAGAGGCGTCACATGCCTCGGATGACGACCCCTCCGCGCGGTACGAGAGATCGAAAGCCGCGACGCACGTCGCCCATGAAATGGAAGCCGGTCTCGCGCCTGTAAGCGAGGCGCGAGAAGAACTCATCAGCGAGATGAAGGCGAAGTGGCTCGGAGCGCGCCGCGGCGACAAGCAGCGGTCCGACAAGAGGTGAACCTTTCGTCCAAAGCGTTGCGCGATGCCATCGCGCAGGAAATCTGGGTAAAGAGGAAGCGCCCGCGACCGCCCCGAGGGTGATTCGCGAGCCCCTCGAGACTGCAACGGAGCGCACATGGCGGCCAAGGACGTCGACGACACCCAGGAAGCCGAGCACGCCGAAGCGCCGGGACCGATGCTCGACCTCAGCCAGGCGGCGGTCAAGAAGATGATCGCGGCGGCCAAGGCGCGGGGCTACATCACCCTCGATGAGCTGAACCGCAATCTGCCGCCCGAGCAGGTCTCGTCGGAGCAGATCGAGGACGTGATGGCGCTCCTGTCGGAGATGGGCGTCAACGTCGTCGAGGACGAGGAAGCCGACCCCGAGGACGCCGCCGACGCCGCGCGCGCCGAGAGCAAGGAGGTCGCCGTCGTCGCGCAGACCGCGACGGAGGTCGACCGCACCGACGACCCCGTGCGGATGTACCTGCGCGAGATGGGCACGGTCGAACTGTTGTCGCGCGAAGGCGAGATCGCCATCGCGAAGCGCATCGAAGCCGGCCGCGCCGTGATGATCGGCGGGCTTTGCGAAAGCCCGCTGACCTTCCAGGCGATCTCGATCTGGCTGGAGGAGTTGAACGACGAGCGCATCATGCTGCGCGACGTCATCGACCTCGAGACCACCTTCGGCAAGGGGATGGACGGCGACGAGGACGAGGAGGTCGAGGTCGGCGCGGACGGGGAGGCGGAGGCCGAGGAACCGGCCCGCGCGGAAGCCGAGCCGCGAGGGAGCGAAGACGACGGCGAGGAGGCGGACGAGCAGTCGAACCTGTCGCTCTCCGCCATGGAGGCCGCCCTGCGCCCGTCGGTGCTGGAGAAACTCGAACGCATCTCGGCCGACTACACCCAGCTCCATGCCATGCAGGAGGCGCGCATCGGCGCGGCCCTCAACGACGACCGAACCTTCTCCTCGCAGCAGGAGCGGGAGTATCAGCGCCTGCGCGCCGAGATCGTGGAGTTCGTCAATGCGCTGCACCTGCACAACAACCGCATCGAGACTTTGGTCGACCAACTCTACGGCATCAACCGCCGGCTGATGAATCTCGAAGGCCAGCTGGTGAAGATCGCGGACGCCCACAAGGTGAACCGGCGCGAGTTCATCGAGGAGTACCGCAACGCCGAACTCGACCCCGGCTGGCTCGACCGCGTCGCGTCGCTGCCCGGCAAGGGCTGGAAGGCGATGGTCGAGAAGGACCGCGCCCGGATCGACGAGGTGCGCGCCGAGATCGGCCAGATCGGCCAGACGGTCGGCGTCGACATCCCCGAGTTCCGCCGCATCGTCCAGACCGTGCAGAAGGGCGAGCGGGAGGCGCGGATCGCGAAGAAGGAGATGGTGGAGGCCAACCTCCGCCTCGTGATCTCCATCGC
>RECW01000260.1 GCA_007693835.1 Paracoccaceae bacterium
TTGAAGGATATGGTGGGCGCGGCTGGGATTGAACCAGCGACCCCTACGATGTCAACGTAGTGCTCTCCCGCTGAGCTACGCGCCCGCCGTCGACGATCCGCCTGCCGCCGACGTGGCGGGTGTATACGGAGAGCGCGGGGCGTGCGCAAGCGGGGCGGACGCGAAGCGAGCTATGGCGGCGCGGCGTTGCGACGCTATGATGTCGGCCATGGAGCAGCCGCCCCCCTATCGCGTCGCAGAGCCGGTCGGTCAGGTCGCTCCGGCGGTGTTCAGTTCGCCGCATTCGGGGCGGTGGTATCCGCCGGAGTTCGTCCGCCGCGCGCGCCTCGGGGCGCTCGCGCTGCGCGCTTCGGAAGACGCGTTCGTCGACGAGCTGTTCATGGCGGCGCCACGGTTCGGCGCGCCTCTGATTTACGCCATTGCGCCAAGGGCATACGTCGATCTCAACCGAGCGCCTGACGAGCTCGACCCCGCCGTGGTCGAAGGCGTTCGGGCGACAGGCCTGAATCCGCGCATCGCGGCGGGCCTTGGCGTCATTCCCCGCGTGGTGGCGGAGGGCAGGACGATCTACTCGGGTCGGATCAGCCGGACCGAAGCGGCGGAGCGGCTGGCCAGGCACCACGCCCCCTACCACGACGCGGTCTCGACCCTGATGCGTCGGGCGGCGGCGGGAAGGGGCTCGGCGTTGCTGTTCGATTGCCATTCGATGCCGTCGGACGCCTTGCGCGCAGCGCCGCGGGTCCGCGGGCGGCGCCCGGAGGTCGTGCTCGGCGACCGGTTCGGCGCCTCGGCGGCCGACTGGGCCATGGCCGAAGCGCAGGCCGCGTTCGAATCGGCCGGCTTCGTCGTGGTGCGGAACACCCCGTTCGCCGGCGGCTACATCACCCAGCGCTACGGGCGGCCGTCGCAGGGCTGGCACGCGATCCAGATCGAACTCGACCGCGCGCTCTACCTCGACGAGCGCCGCATCGAACGCAGCGCCGGATTCGACGCGTTGCGAAAGGCGCTCGAACCGGTCGTCGCACGCCTCTGCGCCGCCGAAGCCGAGCGAAGGCCGCTCGCCGCCGAGTAGCCGCCAGGCTGTCGGCGCGTTCATGTGTTTGAATCACAATAAAAAAAGGGCCGCTCAAGAGCGGCCCAAGTCTAGGGAGGAAACGCCCAGGAAGGGCGACGGCGCGAACGCCGCTGGAGAGGAGTTTATGTGTGCAGCGCAGCAATTTCAAGCGGCGGCGCGGCCGTCGAGCGCCCCCGCGCGAGGTTTTCCTGCGACAAATCGGAGTCTCCGCCGTAGCGGTGGGCAAAAAAGAGTCATCGCTCCGTCTTGAGGCGCGAAACGCGGCTTTTTCGGTCCGCCGTCAGAAGCCCCCGTCCTTTGGCGATGGCGTCCGCGCCGAAGCGCGCGCGGATCGAATCAGCCGCACGCTCAGCCGTCGCCCGCGTCGCGGCGGCCGGATCGAACAAATCCCCCGGCAGCCCCGCGACGCCGGGGCCGAGATCGCCGGCGCCAAGCCCGATCAGGCGGAACGGCCCGTGCGCCGCTTCGCGGTCGAGAAGCGGGGCTGCGGCCCGGAACAGGATGTCGGAGAGATCGGTGGGCGCGGCAAGGCTCGCGCGGCGCGTCAGCAACCGGAAATCGCGACGCTTGAGCTTCAGCGTGACGACGCGCCCCGCGAGACCTTTCGCCTTCAGCCGGTCGGAGACCTTCACCGTCAGCCGCCAGAGATGCGCGGCGAGGGCCTGCGGGTCGTCGACGTCCTCCTCGAACGTCGTCTCCGCCGACAGGTTTTTCGCGGTGCGGTCCGGCGAGACGGCGCGCGCGTCGCGCCCCCAGGCGAGCGCGTGCAGCCGCGCGCCGGCCGCGCCGTGGCGCGCGACGAGGCGCGCGGGATCGGCGCGTCGGAGATCCGCGATGGTGTCGATCCCCTCCGCCGCGAGCGCCGTCCGCATCGTCGCGCCGACGCCCCAGATGGCCGAGACCGGCAGGGCGGCGAGAAAATCCTCGGTCTCCGCGCGGCCGATCATTGCGAAGCCGCGCGGCTTGTCGCGCTCGGAGGCCAGCTTGGCGAGGAACTTGTTCCATGACAGGCCGACCGACACGGTGACGCCGACCTCCCGCTCGATGCGCGCCTGAAGCCGCGCGAGCACTGCGGCGGGCGGCGCCCCGTGGAGGCGCTCGGTCCCCGACAGGTCGAGAAACGCCTCGTCGAGCGACAGGGGCTCGACCAGGGGGGTCAACGCCTCGAACAGCGCGCGGATGCGGCGGGATACGGCGGCGTAGACCTCCATGCGCGGCTTGACCACGACCGCGTCGGGGCACCGCGCCAGGGCCTTGAACATCGGCATCGCGGACTTCACGCCGCGGATGCGCGCCACGTAGCAGGCGGTGGCGACGACGCCCCGCCGGCCGCCGCCGATGATCACCGGGCGGTCGGCGAGCCGCGGGTCGTCGCGTTTCTCCACGGCGGCGTAGAAGGCGTCGCAATCAACGTGGGCGATGGCCAGCGAGCAGAGTTCGGGGTGCGAGACGATCCGCGGCGAGCCGCAGGCGGCGCATCGGCCCAGGCCGCCGGCCGCGGCCTGATCACGGGCGAGACAGTCGCGGCACAGGCTCGGCGTCATGGCGGGCAGGATAGCAGGCCCGCCCATGGCGCGGCAGTCGCGCTTTCGACTTCACGCGCGCCGCGGCGATGCTATCTCAGCGCGCATGAGTGAGCAGCCATTGTCCGCCGAGACCCCCGACGCGCGAGATCGCCGGATAACCGTGGCCCTTGTCTGGGGCGCGGCGTGTCACGGCGTCTTCGCGCTGGCGGGCGCCGCCATGGTGCTCGCGATGTGGTTCGGCATGAGCCGTTCGCTCGGCCCGGTCCCGCCGCCGTGGAGCTGGGTCGCGAACGCCGTGCTGATCGCGCAGTTCCCGCTCGCCCATTCGCTGCTCCTGACGGCGCGGGGCCAGCGCCTGCTGGCGCGACTGGCGCCGGCGCCCTACGGCGCGACGCTCGCCACGACCACCTACGCCGCCGTCGCGGCGGCGCAACTGCTGCTGCTGTTCGCGTTCTGGAGCCCGAGCGGCGTCATCTGGTGGCGCGCCGAAGGCTGGGCGCTCGTCGCGCTGACGGCGGCCTACGCGGCCTCGTGGGCGTTTCTCGCCAAGGCGAGCTTCGACGCAGGGGCGGCGGTGCAGAGCGGGCTTCTCGGCTGGTGGGCGCTGGTGCGGGGGGTGAAGCCGGTGTTTCCCGACATGCCGACGCGCGGCCTGTTCCGCCTCGTGCGTCAGCCGATCTATCTCGGCTTCGCGCTGACGCTGTGGACCGTGCCGACGTGGACGCCGGACCAGCTGGCGCTGGCGAGCCTCTTCACCGCGTATTGCGCGCTTGCGCCGTTGCACAAGGAACGGCGTTTCGCCCGGCGCTACGGCGCGCGGTTCGCCGAGTACCGGGCGCGCACGCCCTACTGGCTCCCGCTGCCGCGTCGGCGCGGCGTCAGCCCTCCGCCGCCTCCCGCCGCGCGCTCTCCCACGCCAGCATCGCGCGCTTGACGCCGAGACCCCAGTGGTAGCCGCCCAGCCCGCCGTCACGGCGGATCGCCCGGTGGCAGGGGATCAGCCAGGCCACCGGATTGCGCCCGACCGCCGTGCCGACGGCCCGGACGGCCTTCGGCGCGCCGATACGCTCCGCGATGGCCGCGTAGGTCGCGACGGCGCCGGGGGGGATCGCGAGAAGCGCCTCCCAGACCTTGATCTGGAACGGCCCGCCCACCGGCGCGACGGGGCAGGCGCCGCCGCCGAACGCCGCCTCGACCCAGGCGCGCAACCGCTCGGGCGCTTCGATGAATCGCGCCTCGGGCCAGCGGGCGCGCATGTCGGCGACGCAGCCGCCCTCGCCGATCTCCGCCGCGAACCCGAGCCCGCAGAGCCCGCGCGCCGTGCCCATCGCCAGCGCCGGTCCGAACGGCGTGTCGAACCAGCCGAACGCGACGTCGAGCCCCGCGCCGCGTCGCGCCCATTCGCCGGGGCTCATCGCCTCCCATCGGACGAAAAGATCGTGCAGGCGGCCGGGGGAGGAGAGGCCGGCGGCGTAGGTCGCGTCGAGCACGCTGGCGCGCTCGGCCAGCATCGCGCGGGCGTCGGCGAGCGTGAGGTGCTGGAGGTAGCGCTTCGGGCTGACGCCCACCCAGCGGCCGAAAGCGCGCCGGAACTGCTCGGGCGCGACGCCGAGGTGCGCGGCGACGGCTTCGAGCGAGGGCTGCTCCTCTCGACGCTCGGCCAGATGGCGCAGCGCGCGGGCCATCAGCGCGTAGGCCGCCGGGTCGGCGGCGGCGCGGTCGTCGAATGCGGCGTCGATCGTTTCGGCTCCGGTCATGGCGGCGTCCTCCCGCCCGCACCGCTACGCGGCCGCGGCCTCCGCCGCCACCCGGTTTCGGCGCGCCGTCAGAGGCCGCGGAACGGCGCGGCGGGATAGACGCCGAGCACCTTGAGGTAGCTCGTGAAGAACGCGAGTTCTTCGAAGGCGAGGCGCACGGGCTCGCTTTCGGGGTGGCCTTCGATGTCGGCGTAGAACTGGGTCGCGGTGAAGGAGCCGTCGGTCATGTAGCTCTCGAGCTTCACCATGTTCACGCCGTTGGTCGCGAAGCCGCCCATCGCCTTGTAGAGCGCCGCCGGCACGTTGCGGACCTGGAAGACGAAGGTGGTCATCGCCGGGCCGTCCATCGGGTCGGCCTCGATCTTCTGGCGGGCCATGACGAGGAAGCGCGTCGTGTTGTGGTCGGCGTCCTCGATGTCCTCGGCCAGCACGTCGAGGCCGTAGATCTCCCCGGCGAGGCGCGAGGCGATGGCGGCGCGCGAAGGCTCCGCGATTTCGGCGATCTGCTTGGCCGACCCCGCCGTGTCGGACCCGATCACCGGGCGGATCGCGTGGTCCTTCAGGAACCGGCGGCACTGGCCGAGGGCGACGGTGTGGCTCTGCGCCTCCTTCACGCCGGCGAGCGCAGCGCCGGGCGCGCCGAGCAGTTGCAGCCGGATCGGCACGAAGTGCTCGCCGATGATGTAGAGGCCGCTTTCGGGCAACAGGTGGTGGATGTCGGCGACGCGGCCGTAGAGCGAGTTCTCGACCGGCAGCATCGCGCGGCGCGCCTCGCCCGAGCGGACGGCCGCGATGGCGTCCTCGAAGGTGGCGCAGGGCAGGGGGGTCATCTCGGGGAACGCCTCCCGGCACGCCTGGTGCGAATAGGCGCCGAGTTCGCCCTGGAAGGCCACCAGACCGCCGGATTGCGTCATCGCCGGGTCTCTCCGTCGCTGCGTCGCGCGTCCGTCCGCGGCGCGCGATCCCTGCCGCGCCTTATAGGCGTGGGGGGGCGGCCCCGGAAGATGCGGCGGCGCGACGCCGCGCGCGGCGCCGTCCGGCGGTGGAAATCCACGTCCGACGCGGTGGTTAGGGCGCGCGGCTTTTGGCCTCAAACCCTCGCCCGCGGGTTGCGGGAAGGCGGCGCATCGGCTACGCCGAACCGACGAAAGGTCGCGCCTTCCTCGGCTTGTCCCCACCCGCCGGAAGGGCATATTCGCGCCGCGTATGTGCGAGGCGCCTAAGCCTGTGAGAGGTCTGCCGGACGATGAATAAGCAGCAAGTAACCGTGTTCGTCATGGCGCTGGTGGGGGCCACGGCCGTCTACCTCGTCGCCGACACGTTCAGCGCGAACGTCTTCAGGACCTCGCCGCCCGCCGAGCTCGCGTACAGCCTCGACATTCCCGAACCTGCCCCTGCGGCCGCGCCTTCGGCTGACGCCGACGACGACGCGGCCGTCGACACGGCGGAGGCCGCGCCGGCTGCGGCTGCGCCCCCGGCAGGCGACAGCCTGCCCGCGCTGCTCGCCGCGGCCAGCGCCGACGACGGCGCGAAGGTGTTCCGCAAGTGCGCGGCCTGCCACAAGGTCGAGGACGGCAAGAACGCCGTCGGCCCGCATCTCTATGGCGTCGTCGGCCGCCCGGTCGGCGCGGTCGCGGACTTCCGGTATTCCGGCGCGCTCAGCAAGGTCGCCGAGGTGTGGGACTTCCAGACCCTTTTCGACTACCTCGAAGATCCGCGCGGCTACGCGCCGGGCACGTCGATGGCCTTCGCCGGTCTGGCGAAGCCCGAGGATCGCGCGGCGGTGATCGTCTACCTGAACGAGGCCGGCCCGAGCCCGCTGCCGCTGCCTGAAGTCGTGGCCGTGGCCGCCGAGGCTCCGCCGGCCGAAGAGGTCGCCGCCGAAGAACCCGCCGCCGAAGTCGCCGAAGCCCCGGCTGACGAACCGGCCGAGACCGCCGCCGTCGAGCCTGCGCCCGCCGAGGAGCCTGTCGCCGAAGCGCCGGCGCCCGCCGAGCCCGAACTTTCGCCCTTCGCCGCCGCGCTGCTCGCCGCCGACATCGACCGCGGCGCGCAGGAGTTCGCGGTCTGCGCGGCCTGTCACACCCTGCAGGAGAACCGCCACGGCATCGGCCCGAGCCTCTACGGCGTCGTCGGCCGGCCCATCGCGGGCGCTGCGGCGTTCCCCTACTCGAAGGAGCTGGCGGCGATCGACGGCGACTGGACGCCCGAGCGACTGAACGAGTACCTCACCGATCCGCGCGGTTTCGTCGGCGGCTCGCACGTCGTCTCCCGCGCGGTGCCGACCGTCGAAGGCCGCGCCGCGCTGATCGCCTTCCTGAACCAGCACGGCGCCGCGCCCATCGACCTCGCCGCGACCGTCGAGGCCGAAGCGCCCGCCGCGCCGGCGCCGGCGCCGGCCGAGGAGGCCGCCGCCGAGCCCGAGCAGCGGGTCGCCGCCGCTCCCGCCGAGGAACCCGCGGCGGAGGAGCCGGTCGCCGAAGCGCCGGCCGCAGAAGAGGCCCCTGCCGAGGAAGCCGTCGCCACAGCGCCTGCGGCCGAGGAGCCGGCGCCCGCCGCCGAGGCCGCGCCCGCCGCCGGCGGTTCGGAACTCGCCGTGGCGCTCGCCTCGGCGACCGCCGCGGACGGCGCCAAGGCGTTCCGCAAGTGCGCCGCGTGCCACAAGATCGAGGACGGCAAGAACGGGGTCGGACCGCACCTCTGGAACGTGGTCGGCCGCCCTGTGGCGAGCGTCGACGGGTTCCGCTACTCCGACGCGCTTCAGGGTCTGGGCGGGGAGTGGACCTTCGATCGGCTGTCGGCCTACCTCGAAAACCCGAAGGGCTACGCGCCGGGCAACAAGATGGCCTTCGCCGGTCTGCGCGACCTCGACGAGCGCGCGGCGCTGCTGCGCTACCTGAACGAAGAGGGCGGATCGAACTTCCGCTATCCGTAAGGTCCGGTCGGATCGTGAACCCTGGGGCCGCGCCGCAAGGCGCGGCCCTTCGCGTCTCCGGGGCGCCCCGTTTCCGGCCGAGGCCCGGCGCGACGCGCCTTGAAACCGCCCCGCGCGCGGCCTACCGCTTAAGGGTGGGCGCAACGAAGGCGGGAACGCAACATGACTCTCACGCGGCGCGGGTTCGGCGGACTGTCCCTCGGCGCGGCGGCCTGGGCGGCCGCCCCGAGGGGTCTGCGCGCCGCCCCCGGCGAGGAGATCGTGCGCGCCCACGGCGGCTCGCTCGTCGGCGCGCTGCGGTATCCGCCCGATTTCCCCCACTTCGGCTATGTGAACCCTGAGGCGCCGAAGGGCGGTCGGGCGCGGATCGCGACGCAGAGCAACTTCGACAGCTTCAACCCCTTCATCGTCCGCGGCGACACGCCGACCGGCATCGGCCTGCTGTTCGACACGCTGATGGAGTCGTCGCTCGACGAAGGCTCGACCCAGTACGGCCTCATCGCCGAATGGTACGAGCACCCGCGGAATCACGGCTGGGTCGCGTTCAGGATCCGCGACGAGGCGCGGTTTCAGGACGGCCGCCCGATCACGCCCGAGGACGTCGTCTGGACTTTCAACACGCTGGTCGACAAGGGCTCGCCCTTCTACCGCTTCTACTACCAGAACGTGGTCGACGTGCGCGACATGGGCGACAACGTCGTCCGGTTCGACTTCGACCAGACCGGCAACCGCGAGCTGCCGCACATCATGGGTCAGCTCGCCGTGCTGCCGAAGCACTGGTGGGCGGAGCGGGATTTCGAGGCGGGCGGGCTGGAGCGTCCGCTCGGCTCCGGCGCCTACCGCATCGGCGCCTTCGAGGTCGCGCGCTTCATCGAGTACGAGCGGGTCGAGGACTACTGGGCGAAGGACCTGCCGGTGAAGCGCGGCAAGGACAACTTCGACCGGCTGCGCTACGAGATCTTCCTCGACGCCTCCGCCGCGCTCGACGCGTTCCGCGGCGGGCTGGTGGACTTCCGCGCCGAGTTCTCCGCGCAGAACTGGGCGGAGCGGTTCAACTTCTCCGCCGTGCGCGACGGCCGCGTGATCCGCGAGGAAGTCGAGGTGAAGGGGCCGAAGCGGGTGCAATACCTCGCGATGAACCTGCGCCGGCCCAAGTTCCAGGACCGCCGCACCCGCGAGGCGCTGGAGCTCGCCTTCGACTTCGAGTGGAGCAACCGCACGATCTACTTCGAGCAGTACGCGCGCCCCTACAGCTTCTTTCAGGGCACGGAGGACCTCACGCCCTCGGGTCCGCCGGACGCCGCGGAGCTGGCGCTGCTGGAGCCGTGGCGCGGCCAGATCCCCGACGAGGTGTTCGGCGAGCCGCATCGACCGCCGGTCTCCGACGGCTCGGGTCGCGACCGGCGCCTGCTCCGGCGTGCGGCGCAACTGCTCGAGGAGGCGGGGTGGCGCCCGCGCGGCGACGGCGTTCTCATCGACGCCGACGGCGAGCCGTTCGAGATCGAGTTCCTCTCGGCGCAGGACGCGCAGGAGCGGGTGATCGGCCCCTATCTCCGCAACCTCGAAACGCTCGGCGTGCGCGCGCGCTTCCGGCTTGTGGACGCGCCGCAGTACATCCGCCGCGTCAGCCAGGACCCCGAGTTCGATTTCGACATGATCATCTGGGGCGTCGGCAACTCCGACAGCCCCGGCAACGAGCAGCGCGAGTTCTGGAGCACGGAGAGCGCCGGCCGCATGGGCTCGCGCAACGTCGGCGGCGTGGCCGATCCGGCGGTGGACGCGCTGATCGACCGGATCATCTTCGCGGAGGACAGGGCGTCGCTCGCCGCCGCCTGCCGCGCGCTCGACCGCGTGCTCACATGGAATCGGTACGGGATCATGCAGCTCTACACCCCCTTCGAGCGCATCGCGTGGTGGGACATGTTCGGCCGCCCCGACCCGCTGCCCGAGCGCAGCATCGGTTTCCCGACCGTGTGGTGGCTCGACGACGCCCGCGCCGCCGCGCTGGGGAACCGTTCGTGAGGCGGCTGGCGCTCGCGGCCGCGGCGGCGCTGTGGGGTCTCGCCGCCCAGGCCGAGGTGCTGGTCGTCCACGGCCTCTCGGCGTTCGGCGACCTGAAGTACCCGCCCGACTTCGCCCATTTCGAGTACGTGAACCCCGACGCGCCGAAAGGCGGGTCGATGACGACGACCTCGACCCGCGCCAACCAGACGTTCGACACGCTGAACGCCTACACCTTCCGCGGCGATCCGCCGGCGGGCCTCGCGGCGCCGGAGAACCTCGTCTACGACACGCTGATGGCGGGGGCCGCGGACGAGAGCGACGCGGTGTACGGACTGGTCGCCTCGCACGCGGAATACATCCCCGGCGGCGACTGGATCATCTTCGAGATGCGCCCAGAGGCGCGTTTCGCCGACGGCTCGGCGCTGACCGCCGAGGACGTGGTGTTCTCGTTCGAGGCGCTGAAAAGCGAGCAGGCGACGCCGGGCCTTCGCCTCGCGCTCCGTGACGTGACCGGCGCCGAGGCGCTGGGGCCGCACCGCGTCCGCTTCACCTTCGCCGAGGAAGCCGCCAAGCGCGACCTGCCGATGCTCGTCGCGTCGTTGCCGATCTTCTCGAAGGCGTGGTTCGAGGGGCGCGCTTTCGGCGACCCGGTGATGGAGCAGCCGCTCGGCTCGGGGCCCTACGAGATCGAGGCCGTCGAGGCGGGCCGCTTCGTCACCTACCGCCGCCGAGACGACTACTGGGCGCGTGATCTGCCGGTGAACGTGGGCCGCTGGAACTTCGACCGGATCACCTTCGAGTACTTCCGCGACCGCTCGGCGGCGATCCCCGCGCTGCAGGCGGGCCAGCTCGACCTGCACGAGAGTTTCAACAGCCGCGAGTGGGCCACCGCCTACGACTTCGAGGCGGTGCGGCAGGGCCGCGTCATCCGCGAGGAGTTGCCGGACGAAAGCCCCTCCGGCACGCAGGGCTTCTGGTTCAACACCCGCCGGCCGCAACTCGCCGATCCGCGGGTGCGGCAGGCGCTCGGGATGGCCTTCGACTTCGAATGGTCGAACCGCACGCTGTTCTACGACCTGTATGAGCGCACGACGAGCTTCTTCCAGAGCAGCGCCATGATGGCGGAGGGTCATCCCTCGCCTGAAGAACTGGCGCTGCTGGAGCCGTTCCGCGACACGCTCCCGCCGGCAGTCTTCGAGGACGCCTATCTGCCGCCGGTGAGCGACGGTTCGGGCCAGAACCGCCGCGCGCTCCGCGAGGCGTCGCGGCTGCTCAGCGCGGCGGGGTGGGAGGAGAACGCCTCGGGGCAGCGCGTCAACGCGGCGGGGGAGCGGCTCGCCGTCGAGTTCTTCGACGACAGCGCCGCCTTCGAGCGCATCGTGAACCCGTACATCCAGAACCTGCGGGCGATCGGGGTCGACGCGCGGTTTCGCCTGATCGACGCGGCGCAGGCGCAGCAGCGGGTGCGCGAGTTCGACTACGACGTGAACGTGGCGCGGTTCGTGAAGTCGTCGACGCCCGGCGTGTCGCTGCTGAACTTCTATCATTCGTCGTCGGCCGACCAGCCGGGGTCGTTCAACCTGACCGGGATCGCCGACCCGGCGGTCGACCATCTGGTCGAGACGATGATCGCCGCGCCCGACCGCGAGACGTTGCACGTGGCGGGCCGGGCGCTCGACCGGGTGCTGCGCGCCAAGCACATCTGGGCGCCGCACTGGTTCAAGGCCTCCCACACCATCGCCTACTGGGACATGTTCGACCGACCCGGGATCAAGCCGCGCTACAGCCGGGCGATCCTCGACACATGGTGGTGGGACGCCGACAGGGCGGCCGCCCTCGGACCGCGGGGGAACTGATGGGCGCCTACGTTCTCCGCCGGCTCGCGCTGATCCTGCCGACGCTGTTCGGGATCATGCTGATCAACTTCGTGGTGATCCAGTTCGCGCCGGGCGGCCCGGTCGAGCAGTTGATCGCCCAGCTGACGGAGGTCGGCGGCAGCGCCACCGACCGTTTCGCCGGCGGCGGTGCGGACATGGGCGGCCGGCAGGAAGGCGGCTCCGCCTATCGGGGCGCGCAGGGCCTCGACCCCGCCTTCATCGCCGAGATCGAGCGGCAGTTCGGCTTCGACCGCCCGCCGGTCGAGCGCTTTTTCCTCATGCTCTGGAACTACATACGGTTCGACTTCGGCGAGAGCTATTTCCGCTCGGCCTCGGTCGTGGGGCTGATCATCGACAAGATGCCGGTCTCCATATCGCTCGGCCTCTGGACGACCCTGCTCGCCTATCTGGTCTCCATCCCGCTCGGCGTCGCCAAGGCGGTGCGGGACGGGACGCGGTTCGACGTGTGGTCATCCGCGGTGGTGATCGTCGGCTACGCGATCCCCGGCTTCCTGTTCGCGATCCTGCTGCGCACGCTGTTCGCGCAAGGCTCGGAGTTCTTCCCGCTGTTCCCGCTGCGGGGTCTCACCTCGCCGAACTTCGCCGAGATGAGCTTCCTGGAGCAGGTGCGGGACTATTTCTGGCACATCGCCCTGCCGGTGTTCGCGATGGCGATCTCGGGCTTCGCGGTGCTTACGCTGCTCACCAAGAACAGTTTCCTCGACCAGATCAAGCTCCAGTACGTCGCCACCGCGCGGGCCAAGGGGCTGACCGAGTGGCAGGTGCTCTACGGCCACGTGTTCCGCAACGCGATGCTGATCGTGATCGCGGGCTTCCCGTCGGCCTTCATCTCGATCCTGTTCACCGGCAGCCTGCTGATCGAGGTGATCTTCTCGCTCGATGGCCTCGGCCTGCTCGGCTACGAGGCGGTGCTGAACCGGGATTATCCGATCGTCTTCGGCACGCTGTTCATCTTCGGGCTGATCGGCCTGTTGCTGCAGCTTCTCACCGATCTCGTCTACGTCTGGGTCGATCCGCGGATCGACTTCGAGAGCCGGGAGGTCTGAGCCGATGGCGGTCACGTTCTTCGCCCCGGACGCCGCGCGCCGTTTCGGGATCAAGCTTCCCGAACTCGGCCCGATTCAGCGCCGGCGTCTGGAGAACTTCCGGCGCAACAGGCGCGGGTTGTGGTCGCTGCGCATCTTCCTGACGCTGTTCGTGCTGTCGCTGTTCGCCGAGGTGATCGCGAACGACCGGCCGTTCCTGATCTCGTTCCAGGGGCGGCTGATCTCGCCGATGCTGACCTTCGTCTCCGAGCGCGATCTCGGCGGCTTCCACGGCACGCGGGCCAATTTCCGCGACCCCTACGTGCGCTGTCTGATCCGCACCGGAGGCGACGACGACGCCTGCTTCGACGACGTGACCACGCCCGCGCCGCAGGGCGTGCGGCCGGGATGGATGATCATGCCGATCATCCCGTTCCGCTACGACACGATCAACTTCGACGTGCCGCGCGCGCCGTCGCCGCCGGACTCGGTCAACTGGCTCGGCACCGACGATCAGGCGCGCGACGTGCTCGCGCGGGTGATCTACGGCTTCCGCCTCAGCGTGTTCTTCGCGCTGATCGTCACGGTGGTCTCGTCGGTGATCGGCGTGATCGCGGGCGCGCTGCAGGGCTATTTCGGCGGCCTGCTCGACCTGATCTTCCAGCGCGTCGTCGAAGTTTGGACCAACATTCCGTCGCTCTACATCATCATGATCGTCTCCTCGGTGATCGCGCCCAACTTCTGGATCATGGTCAGCATCGTGGCGCTGTTCTCCTGGACGGCGCTGGTCGGCGTGGTGCGCGCGGAGTTCCTGCGGGCGCGGAACTTCGAATACGTGCGGTCGGCCCGTGCGCTCGGCGTCTCGAACACGCGGATCATGTTCCGCCACCTGCTGCCGAACGCGGTGGTGGCGACGATCACCATGCTGCCTTTCCTCGTCACCGGCGCGATCTCGACGCTGGCGGCGCTCGACCTGCTCGGCTTCGGGCTGCAGTCGACCTATCCCTCGCTCGGCGAACTGGCGCTGCAGGGGCGCAACAACATTCAGGCGCCGTGGCTCGGGCTCACGGCCTTCGTGACCTTCGCGGTGATGCTGTCGCTGCTCGTCTTCGTCTTCGAGGCGGTGCGCGACGCCTTCGATCCCAGAAAGACCTTCGGATGAGCGCGCTGCTGGACGTCGAGAACCTGTCGGTCGCCTTCGGCGACGTCGAGGCGGTGCGCGGCGTGTCGTTCTCGGTGCGCCCGGGCGAGACGCTGGCGCTGGTCGGCGAGTCGGGGTCTGGCAAGTCGGTGACGGCGCTATCCACGGTGCGCCTGCTGCCGGCGAGCGCGAAGCTTGCCGGCGCCGTGCGCTGGCGGGGGCGGGACATGCTGACCGCCTCCGAGTCCGACCTGCGCAAGGTGCGCGGCGACGACGTCTCCTTCGTGTTCCAGGAGCCGATGACCTCGCTCAACCCGCTCCACACCATCGAGCGGCAGATCGGCGAGAGCCTCGCGCTGCATCAGGGTCTGCGCGGCGCCAAGGCGCGGGCGCGGATCGTCGAACTGCTGACCAAGGTCGGCATCCGCGACCCCGAGACCCGCCTCGGCGACTATCCGCACACCCTCTCGGGCGGGCAGCGCCAGCGCGTGATGATCGCCATGGCGCTCGCCAACCGCCCGAAGCTGCTGATCGCCGACGAGCCGACCACGGCCCTCGACGTCACGATACAGGCCCAGATCCTCGACCTGCTGAAGCAGCTTCAGCGCGAGGAAGGGCTGTCGATGCTGTTCATCACCCACGACCTCGGCATCGTGCGGCGGATGGCCGAGCGCGTCTGCGTGATGCAGGGCGGGCTGATCGTGGAGCAGAACGAGACCGCGGCGCTCTTCGACGACCCGCGCCACCCCTACACGCAGAAACTGCTCGCCTCCGAGCCCAAGGGCGGGCCGGAGCCGGCGCCCGCCGACGGCGATGAGATCGTCCGCGCCGACAAGGTGCGCGTCTGGTTTCCGATCCGGCGCGGCGTGATGCGGCGCACGGTCGGGCACATCAAGGCGGTGACGGACGTCTCGCTGACCGTGCGCGCGGGAGAGACCGTCGGCGTCGTCGGCGAGTCGGGCTCGGGCAAGACGACGCTGGCGCTCGCGATCCTGCGGCTGATCCGCTCCGAAGGGCGGATCGTGTTCATGGGGCGCGGCATCGACGGTCTCGGCAGCGGGGCCACCCGCAGCCTGCGGCGCGACATGCAGGTGGTGTTTCAGGACCCCTACGGCTCGCTCAGCCCGCGCATGTCGGTGCGCGAGATCGTGGCGGAGGGGCTCGGCGTGCACGGTCTGCGCGATACGAGCCGCACCGAGCGCGATGAGGTGGCGACCGCGCTGACGGAAGTCGGGCTCGATCCGGCGGCGATGGACCGCTATCCGCACGAGTTCTCCGGCGGGCAGCGCCAGCGCATCGCCATCGCGCGCGCGATGATCCTGAAGCCGCGGTTCGTCGCGCTCGACGAGCCGACGTCGGCGCTCGACATGACCGTGCAGACCCAGATCGTCGACCTGCTGCGCGACCTGCAGAAGAAGCGCGGGCTCGCCTACCTGTTCATCAGCCACGACCTCAAGGTCGTCCGGGCGCTGAGCCACAAGGTGATCGTGATGCGCCAGGGCGAGGTGGTCGAGGCGGGGCCGGCGGACCGCATCTTCGACGCGCCGGAGCACGACTATACCCGCGCGCTGCACGCCGCGGCGCTGGGGCGGGCGCCGGCGGCGGACTTCGCGCCGGTGTGATCGCGGCCTGCGGCGGCGGTCTTGCGCGCCGCAACGGCGCTGCCTATCGTCAGAGGCGTTGACGGAGCCGCCCGCCCGGGCGGCTCCGCTGTTTTGCGGGCGCGTCAGGGGCGCCGTTGCGGGAGAGGAGGAGCCCGACCATGGAGAAGGTTCCGATGACGGCCGGCGGTTACGCCGCGCTCGACGCCGAGTTGCGCAAGCTCAAGACGACCGACCGCCCCGCCGTGATCCAGGCGATCGCCGAGGCGCGCGAACACGGCGACCTCAGCGAAAACGCCGAATATCACGCCGCGCGCGAGCGGCAGTCGTTCATCGAGGGCCGGATCAAGGAGATCGAGGGCCTGATCGCGCGCGCCGACGTCATCGATCCGCTGAAGGTGGCGGGCGACACGATCAAGTTCGGCGCCACGGTGCGCCTCGTCGACGAGGACACCGAGGAGGAGAAGACCTTCCAGATCGTCGGCGAAGTCGAGGCCGACGTCGAGCACGGCAAGCTCAACATCCGCTCGCCGCTGGCGCGGGCCCTGATCGGCAAGACCGAGGGCGACGTCGTCGAGGTGATGACGCCGGGAGGCGGCCGAAGCTACGAGGTGCTCAAGGTCGACTACGTCTGACGCGGGCCGGGCTGATGCGCGCCGCCCCCGCCGAGGCGACGATACGCTGGATCGTCGTCGCGGCGGCGCTGTGGGTCGTCTGTGTCGGGGCCTACGCCGCCGGCTTTTTCCTGGGGCTCGCCGAAGCGCCGCCGCCGGGGCTCGCGGCGGTTCTATTCCTGGCGGCGGCCGTCGGTCCGCTCGCGCCCGTCGCGGCCGGCGTGTCGCTGCTGCGCGCGGCGGGCGCACGAGCGGCTTCGCCGGAGACGCCGCCGACCGACGCGCGCTCGGCGCAGGGGCTCAACGCGCGGCTGGACGCCATAGACGCGGCGCTCCGCGCGGTGCGCGCGCAACTGTCGGCCAGACCCGAGACGTCTCGGCCGGATGCGCCCCGATCTCCGTCGCCACGGCCCGAAGCGCCGCGCCGCGCCGCGCGCGCCGCCGAAGGTCGCGCCGCCGAGCGCGCGCCCGCGCCGACGCGAACCACCGCCCCGGCCCCCGCGCCGGTTCCCGCCGACCAGCCGGCGCTGCCCTTCGCCGACGGGCCGGGGGATGACGCGGCCGCCGCGCCGATTCCGTGGTCCGACGTGGTGCGGGCCTTCGACTTTCCGCGGCACGCGAAGGACGCCGAGGGGTTCGCGGCGCTGCGTTCGGCGTTGCGCGACCCCGAGGCGCAGCGGTTGCTGCAGGCGGCCGAGGACGTGCTGTCCATTCTCGCCGCCGAGGGCCTTCACATGGAGGATCTGGCGCCAGAGCTTGCGCCGCTCGACGCATGGGCGGCGTATGCGGAGGGTGCGCGCGGCGCCGCCATGGCGGCGATCGGCGGCGTGCGCGACGAGGCCGCCGTCGCCGCGGCGCAGGCGCGGTTGCGGGGCGACGCGATCTTCCGCGACGCGGCGCTCGTCTTCATCCGGCGGTGGAACCAGTTCCTCGCCCGCGTGGCGCGCGAACTCGGCCCCGACGAGACCTTGCGCGAGATCGCCGACACCCGCACCGGCCGCGCCTTCATGCTGACGGCGCGGGCCCTCGGGGCGTTCGGCTGAGCGGCGTCAGCGCGTGAGGCCGGCGTGGGCCGAGGGCGCGTCGAGCGGGTCGAAGCCGTAGTGGCGCAGCCAGCGCAGGTCGCTCTCGAAGAACGCCCGCAGGTCGGGCATGCCGTATTTCAGCATGGCGATCCGGTCGATACCCATGCCGAAGGCGAAGCCTTGCCACTGGTCGGGGTCGATGCCGCCCGAACGCATCACGTGCGGGTGGATCATCCCCGAGCCGAGGATCTCCAGCCAGTCGTCGCCCTCGCCGATGCGGAGCTGTCCGCCGGCCCACGAGCAGCGGATGTCTACTTCCGCCGAGGGTTCGGTGAACGGGAAATGCGAGGCGCGGAAGCGCAGCTCCACCCCGTCGACCTCGAAGAACGCGCGGCAGAACTCCTCCAGCACCCATTTCAGGTTCGCCATGGAGATCGCGCGGTCGATCGCCAGCCCTTCCACCTGGTGGAACATCGGCGTGTGGGTCTGGTCGTAGTCTGAGCGGTAGACCCGGCCGGGACAGATGAACCGGCACGGCGCGCCTTCCTCCAGCATGCCGCGGATCTGCACCGGCGAGGTGTGGGTGCGCAGCACGTTGCGCGGGCGGTCGTCGCCCTCGGCGCGCGCCATGTAGAAGGTGT
>RECW01000029.1 GCA_007693835.1 Paracoccaceae bacterium
AACTCGTAAATCTGGGTGTCGCCTTACTCCCTCAGTGACGCGTCCGGTGACAAGGGGGAAGTCTACAGCTTCGTCGTGACGAACAGCAGCGCGACGACGCTGGGCTATCTCACCGCGCTGACCTTCTCGACGCCGATGGTCGGCGGCCCGGAGCCGTCCGACCCGCCGACCACGCCGATCCCGCTGCCGGCGGCCGCGTGGATGCTGCTGACGGGCCTCGGCGGTCTCGTCATGGCGGCGCGCCGCCGCGCAGGTTGACGACGACAGACGCCTGCCCGACCGAGACGTTTGCGTCTCGGTCGACACGCCGGCGGCTGCCCAGGCCGCGCGTATCCGGTTAACTGCTGACGCAGCGGCGCTCAGTCGAAGACGAACGGCCCGCCCGGCCCCTCGATCACGCAGCCGAGGCGTGGCCGCCCTTCGCCTGTCGTCACCTCGATCAGATCGGCGGCGCCGACGGCGGCGAGAGCGGCGCGGAGCGTTTCGGGCTCGGGGGTCGCGCACCAGAACCGCGTCAGACGCAGCCCCATGTCGCGCATGCGCGACACCGGGTGCGGCGCGTCCTGCGGCCACTCGATCAGCGCCGGTCCAAGCCCGCCGAGGGGCGCGCGACCGTCGGCGCTCACGGTCAGACGCCAGAGGTGATCGCCGCGCGACAGCGCGACCGGCGCCCCGATCGGGAACGGCGCCGCCGCGAGCGCCGCGTCGAGGTCGTCCGACGCCGCCACCCAGGCGAGCAGGAACGGCCCGTCGGCAAGGCGCGCGCGCACGTCGTCGAGGTCGAGCCCGAACATGCGCGGCCGGCCGGGCGGCGGAGCCTCGGGGTCGACCGCCAGCATCTCGAGATACGCGTCGCCTAGTCGCCAGAGCGCGTTGCAGGTGCCCATGGCCGGATGCGCGCCGCCGCCCTGGGCGGGCTGGCCAAGGCGCGCCTCCATCCACGCGCGGCCATCGTCGAGAGACGCGCAGGCGAACACCAGATGATCCAGCCGTAGCATGAAGGGACTATAGGCGAACCCGCGCCTGCCCGAAAGACGGTGCGCGGCGCGGCGGCCGAGCGCGCCGCATGCGTCGCGCGAACCCTCGTGACGCAGCACGGAAAACGCGGTATCGGACGGGAGGACGCGCGACGGGGCGTCGCAGCGCGGTTCGCCAATACCGGGAAAACCGGAACCGGATCAACCGGACGCCGAGGGGAGGTCGCCATGTCCAGCATCTACGCCTTCGTCGACGGATCGCCCTTTGCGGAGAGCGTCTGCGACCACGCCGCATGGGCCTCCGAGCGGCTCGATCTGCCTGTGGCGCCGGCGCATGCGCTCGACCGTCCGGCGATGGCCGTCGCCGTCGGGCGCGGGGCGGGGCCGGACGGCGGCGCCGAGTCGTTCGGGCGCGCCGTGCTGGAGCAGGCCGAGCGCCAGCTGCGCGCGGCGGGCGTCGAGACGGCCGAGCCGGTGATGCGCGAGGGCGGTTTCGTCGACGCGCTCTGCGCGCTCGCCGAAGGCGCGGCGGTCGCCGTGATCGGCAAGCGCGGCATGACCGCGGAGAAGCCGCGCCCCGACCTCGGGGCGAACCTCGAACGCACCGCGCGGGCGCGCCGCGGGCCGCTGCTCGTCGCCGCGCGCGGGTTCCGCCCGATCCGCCGCGCGCTGATCGCCTTCGACGGCGGGCCCTCGGCGATCAAGGCGGTGGACTGGCTGATCGAGACGCCGCTGCTCCGCGGCCTGGCGCTCACGCTCTTCACCGTCGGACCGCTCGGGCTTGAGGGCGCGCAGGCGCGCGAGCGGGCGGCGGCCGGGCTCGCCGACGCGGACCACGCCGTCTGGGTCGAGAACGCGGAGGGCGAGCCGACGGAAGCCATCGAACGGCGCCTCCACGCCGGCGACAGCGACATCCTGGTGATGGGGGCTTACGGCCATAGCCGGATGCGCGCGCTCTTCCTCGGCAGCACCACCACCGAGATGCTGCGCGCCGCCGAGACGCCGGTCCTGCTGTTCCGCTGAGCGGGCCTCAGCCGCCCGAGACGCCGGCCTCGGCGAAGGTCGCCATGCCGTCGTGGCAGGCGAGCGCCGCCTTCAGAATCAGCGCCGCCGCAGCCGCCCCGCTCCCTTCCCCGAGCCGCAGCCCGAGGTCGAGCACCGGGTCGAGGCCGAGCGCGGACAAAAGCCGTCCGTGCCCCGCCTCCGCCGACCGGTGCCCGGCGAGGCAATGGTCGAGCGCGCCGGGCGCGGCCTGCGCCAGCGGCGCGACGGCGGCGGTCGCGATGAAGCCGTCGAGGATCACGGGAACGCGGCGCGCCCGCGCGGCGGCGACCGCCCCCGCCATCGCGGCAAGCTCCCGCCCGCCGAGGCGGCGCAGCGCCTCCAGCGGATCGCCGAGCGCAGCGCCGTGGCGCGTGAGGCCGGCGGCGACGGTCTCGGCCTTGGCGGCGAGGCCGCGGTCGTCGACGCCTGTCCCCCGTCCCACCCATGCGGCGGGTTCGCCGCCGAACAGGGCCGCGGCGACCGCCGCCGCGGCGGTGGTGTTGCCGATGCCCATCTCGCCGGGAATCAGAAGGTCGGCGTCCGGGTCCACGGCGTCCCAGCCGGCGGACAGCGACGCGAGGAACTCGGCGTGGGTCATCGCCGGGCCTTCGGTGAAGTCGGCGGTCGGCCGTCCGACGTCGAGGGCCACCACGTCGAGCCGCGCGCCGAGCGCGGCGGCGAGCTGGTTGATCGCCGCCCCGCCGGCTTCGAAGTTCGCGACCATCTGCGCGGTTACGGCGCTCGGGAAGGCCGACACGCCGCGCGCGGCCACGCCATGATCGCCGGCGAAGACGACGATCTGCGGGCGTTCGAGCCGCCCGCGGGCGACGCCGCGCCAGCCGCACCACCAGAGCGCCAGCGCCTCCAGCCGGCCGAGCGCGCCGGGCGGCTTGGTCAGCGTGGCGTCGCGGGCGGCGGCGGCGGCGCGGGCGGCGGCGTCGGGGCCTGGGGCCTCGGCGAGGGCGGCGCGGAGGGCGGCGAGATCGGAGACGGGCATCGGCGGCTCCCTGTTCGCGGACGGCGCGCCCCGATAGCCTGCGCGCGGCGGGTCGGCAATCGCGACCCGCGCGCGCCAGGAGACGCCCCGCCCCATGACCGCCGCAGACCGCTCCCCCGCTTTCAGGATCGGCGACGTCGCCGTGGCGCTCGCCCTGCTGACGCGGCTGCCGGTCCCGGTCGACCACGCGTCGGCGGGCGCGCGGGCGGGCGCGGCGGCGTGGGCCTATCCGCTCGTCGGGGCGCTGGTCGGGGGGATCGCCGGGGCCGTCTATCTCGGTCTGACGGCGCTCGGCGCAGGCTCCGGGTTCGCGGCGGCGGCGGCCCTTGGCGCCGGACTGCTGATGACGGGCGCGCTGCACGAAGACGGGCTCGCCGACGTCGCCGACGGGTTCGGCGGCGGCTGGACCCCTGAGCGGCGGCTCGAGATCATGCGCGACAGCCGACAAGGCGCCTACGGCGTGGCGGCGCTGGCGCTGGCGCTGCTGGCGAAGTGGAGCCTTCTCGCGGGCCTGACCGGGCCTGAGGCCGTGGCCGCGCTCGCGGCCGCCGGCGCGCTCGGCCGGGGGGTGATGGCCCCCGCGATGCGCTGGCTGTCGACGGCGCGGCGCGACGGGCTGGGCGCGGGCGCCGGTCGACCGGCCGCGGCGGCGGCGCTCGCCGCGCCGGCGC
>RECW01000130.1 GCA_007693835.1 Paracoccaceae bacterium
GCCCGCGTAGCGCTCGACGGATTGAAGCCGGCTCATGCGCCCGCCCCCGCCGCACGAGGCGTCGTCTCGTCAAGCGGGATGGGCGATGACGCGCGCGGAGCTGCGCGGCGCGTATCTTGAGCGCCGTCGGCTGTTTGCGCAGCGGCGGCGCTTTCGTTTTCGGGGCTTCGCGACTCGGAACAGACGTGAACGGTCTCCCCGCGTTTTCCCCCGCTAAGGAGCTTCTGCTTGGGGGCCGTTCCGTTTCGGTTCGCTTCTATGCGTCGGGACGCCGCGGCGGTGGCGGTCGAATAACGCTTTTCCGTCAGGCGTTTGCTGGTGCTGCAGGAGAGGATTGAACTCTCGACCTCTCCCTTACCAAGGGAGTGCTCTACCACTGAGCTACTGCAGCGTCGCGCGAGGCGGATACGGCCTCGGTCGCGCCGTTGCAACCCCCCATCGCTGGACGCGGCGCGGCGTCGCCGCTAGAGGGACCGGATGACACGCCGCCCGCCCGAGGACGACGATCGCCGGCAGCGACTCGCCGAGGCGTTGCGCGCGAACCTGCGACGGCGAAAGGCGCAGAGCCGCGCCCGCGCCGATGGGGAGGCGCCCGAAGGTCCCCAAGCAGTCGACGCCGAAGAGCCGGAGACCCAATGGACAGCATCATCGTCTCCGGCGGAACGCCGCTGAACGGCGAGATCGCCATCGGCGGCGCCAAGAACGCCTGCCTCGCGCTGATGCCCGCCGCCCTGCTGACCGACGAGCCGCTGACGCTGACCAACGCGCCGCGGCTCGCCGACATCGCCACCATGCGCGCGCTGCTCGAAAGCCTGGGCTGCGAAGTGGCCGCGCTGCAGGAGGGGCGGGCGCTGGCGCTCTCGGCGGCGACGATCGCGAGCCGCAAGGCGCATTACGACATCGTGCGCAAGATGCGCGCCTCGATCCTCGTGCTCGGGCCGCTGCTGGCGCGCGAGGGGGCGGCGGAGGTGTCGTTGCCCGGCGGCTGCGCCATTGGCGCGCGGCCTGTCGACCTGCACCTCGCAGGGCTGGAGAAGCTCGGCGCGACGCTCGAACTCCGCGACGGCTACGTCTACGCCGCGGCGCCGAACGGGCTGCGGGGCGCGGAGGTGGCGTTTCCCTTCGTCTCCGTGGGCGCGACCGAGAACGTGATGATGGCGGCGACGCTGGCGAAGGGCGTCACGCGCCTGAGCAACGCCGCGAGGGAGCCCGAGATCGTCGATCTCGCGCGCTGCCTGCGCGCCATGGGCGCCAGGATCGAAGGCGAGGGGACGTCGACCATCGCGATCGAAGGGGTGGACCGTCTGCGCGGGGCCACGCACCGGGTGATCGCCGACCGGATCGAGCTCGGCACCTACATGCTCGCCCCCGCCATCGCCGGCGGCGAGATCGAGTTCCTCGGCGTCGAGCGCGGGCTGGTGGCCGCCCTGATCGACCTTCTGGAAGCCGCGGACGTGGCGGTGGAGGACACGGCCCGCGGCCTGAAGGTGCGCCGGCGCAACGGCGTGGTGCGCGCCATGCGCGTGACGACCGCGCCCTATCCCGGTTTCCCGACCGACCTGCAGGCGCAGCTGATGGCGCTGCTGACCCAGGCCGAGGGCGAGAGCGTCATCGAGGAGACGATCTTCGAGAACCGCTTCATGCACGTGCCCGAACTGATGCGCATGGGCGCCGACATCCGGGTGAAGGGCGGCGAGGCGCGCGTCCGCGGGCCCGCGAAGCTGCGCGGCGCGCCGGTGATGGCGTCGGACCTGCGCGCCTCCGCCGGCCTCATCCTCGCCGGGCTCGCCGCGGAGGGCGAGACGACCGTCGCCCGCGTCTACCACCTCGACCGCGGCTACGAGCGCGTGGAGGAGAAGCTGTCGCGCTGCGGCGCGCGGATCGCGCGCGTCAGGGGCTGAGCCGGGGGCCGACTCGACAGCCGACGCGCCCTCGTCTAGACCGCCGCGCGACACGAAACTCCGGAGGAAACAGCCCATGCGCGTCTATTACGACCGCGACTGCGACATCAACCTGATCAAGTCGATGAAGGTGGCCGTGGTCGGCTACGGCTCGCAGGGCCACGCCCATGCGCTGAACCTGAAGGACTCGGGCGTCAAGAACGTCGCGGTCGCGCTGCGCAAGGGCTCGCCCTCCGCGGCGAAGGCCGAGGCCGCGGGCCTCGCGGTGATGGAGATCGCCGAGGCCGCGGCCTGGGCCGACCTCATGATGATGGCGATGCCCGACGAGCTTCAGGCCGACACCTGGCGCGAGCACATCGCGCCGAACATCCGCGACGGCGCGGCCATCGCCTTCGCCCACGGGCTCAACGTGCATTTCGGCCTGATCGAGCCGAAGAAGACCGTCGACGTGATCATGATGGCGCCGAAGGGCCCCGGCCACACCGTGCGCGGCGAGTTCGTGAAGGGCGGCGGCGTGCCCTGCCTCGTGGCGGTGCACAACGACGCCTCGGGCAAGGCGCTGGAGATCGGGCTCTCCTACTGCTCGGCCATCGGCGGCGGGCGTTCGGGGATCATCGAGACCAACTTCCGCGAGGAATGCGAGACGGATCTCTTCGGCGAACAGGCCGTGCTCTGCGGCGGTCTGGTCGAGCTGATCCGCTCGGGCTTCGAGACGCTGGTGGAGGCCGGCTACGCCCCGGAAATGGCGTATTTCGAGTGCCTCCATGAGGTGAAGCTGATCGTGGATCTGATCTACGAAGGCGGCATCGCGAACATGAACTACTCGATCTCCAACACCGCGGAATACGGCGAATACGTCTCCGGCCCGCGCGTGCTGCCGAAGGCCGAGACCAAGGCGCGGATGAAGGCGATCCTCGAGGACATCCAGACCGGCCGCTTCACCCGCGACTGGATGCAGGAGTGCAAGGCCGGACAGCCGATGTTCAAGGCCACCCGCCGCCTCGCCGACGAGCACCAGATCGAGGCGGTCGGCGAGACGCTGCGCGGCATGATGCCGTGGATCAAGTCGAACGCGCTGGTGGACAAGGCGAAGAACTGATGCTGGGCCGCCGCCTGTTCGGGCGGCGGCGCTTCGACCCTGGGGAGAGACCGGTGAAGATCGTCACGTCGCTAGCGATCTCCTTCTTCGTGTTCGCCGTGATGAACGGCGTGCGCGTCGCCACGGGCCTCGGCTCGCCGGAGGCCGGGCCGCTGCTCGCCTCGGTGATCGGGTGGATGATGTTCTGCATCTCCGTCGCGCTCTGCGGCGTCGGTTTGCTCTACATCTTCGACATCACCGAAAAGGGCCGGCTGAAGGAAGGCTTCGCCCGCTACAACCTCTATGCGACCGGCGTCTTCGCGCTCTGGATCGCCGTGTCGCTGATCCCCGAAGCCGCCTGAGCGCGCCCGCCGCCACGGAGACGCCATGGCCCCGCTTCCCATCTCCCAGCCGGTCGCCGATCTCTGCGACGCGCACGCCGACCGCGTGCGGGTTCTCTCCGCCGGTCCCCGCTTCTTCACCAGCGCCGTGCGCTTCGCGGGGCCGGCGCGGCTGATCGCGCTGCATGCCGCCGACCGGTCGCTCGCGGACAGCCTCAAGCGGCCGTGCCCCGGCGCGGTGGCCGTGGTCTCCGTGTCCGCGCGGGACGTCGCGGTGTTCGGCGACGGCATGGCGCGCGACGCCGAGGCGAACGGCTGGGCGGGGGTGGTGATCGACGGCTGCGTGCGCGACGTGGCGCTGATCCGCCCGCGCTCGATCGGCGTCGTCGCCGCCGGCGTCGCGCCGCGGATCGCGCGCGACGGCCCGCCGGGGGGCGAAGTCTCGGCGATGCGCGCCTTCGACGCGTGGGTTCAAGCCGGCGACTGGATCGTCGCCGACGAGGACGGCGTGATCGCGCTGGATGCCGCGCTGGCGGCGAGCCTCTGCGGGTGAGCCTCGCGCTCGGCGCGCGGGTCGGTCTGCCCGACGATCTGCTGTTCCTGCTGGCCGCCCACCCGCGCGAGACGTGGGAGGGCGGCCTCGGCGACGTCGGCCGCTTCTGGCTTTCGCGCCACGGGATGTTCCGTCAGGCGCAGGCGATGCTGCTCTCCGAGGCGCGGGGTTTCGTCGCGACGCCCGACGTCGCGCGCTTCCGCCCGCGGTTCGCGCGCCTCGCCGGCTTCCTGCTCGGCGAGCTGGAGACCCACCACACCGTCGAGGACCACCACTATTTCCCGCGCCTCGCGCTGCTGGAGCCGCGGCTGCAGCGCGGCTTCGACCTGCTCGACGCCGACCACCACGCTTTGCACGACACGCTGGCGGCGACGGCTGACACGGCGAACGCGGTGTTGCGCGCGGATGGCGAACGCGACGCGCGCGAGGCGGCGCTGCGGGCCGAGGCGGCGATCGATCGGCTCGGCGGCCTGCTCGACCGGCATCTGGCGGACGAGGAGGACATCGTCGCGCCGCTGCTCATCGCCCGCGGCGAGGAGACGCTGCGCTAGCGGCTGCGCATCGACCGTCCGCCTGGCCTCACCTCCACCGCTCCGCGACCGGCTTCCGCAGCGCGCCGCCGCGCCCCTTGCCGTCAGGCGCAGGCCGCCCCGGCACGGGCGACCGCGGGCCGCTCAGCGTTCGTAATCGCGCACCAGCCTGTCGAGCGCGCGCACGCCCCAGCCGGTCGCCCCGCCGGGGGCGAGGTCCGAGCCTTCCTTCATCAGGGCGACGCCGGCGATGTCGATGTGGATCCAGGGCGTGCCGTCCTTGACGAAGCGCTTCAGGAACTGCGCCGCCGTGATCGAGCCCGCCGGCCGGCCGCCGGTGTTCTTCATGTCGGCGAGACGCGACTTCAGCGCCTTGTCGTACTCGGGGCCGAGCGGCAGGCGCCACGCGGCTTCGCCCGCGTCCTTGCACGCCTTCTCGAACTGCGCGGCGAAGCCGTCGTCGGTGGCGAAGTAGCCGGCGGTGTGATGGCCGAGCGCGATGATCATGGCGCCGGTCAGCGTCGCGAGGTCGACCATGGCGGCGGGCTTGAACGTCTCCTGCACGTACCAGAGCACGTCGGCGAGCACGAGGCGGCCTTCGGCGTCGGTGTTGATCACCTCCACCGTGTCGCCCTTCATCGACTTCACGATGTCGCCGGGGCGCTGGGCGCGGTCCGACGGCATGTTCTCGACCAGGCCGACGACGCCGACGACGTTGGCCTGCGCCTTGCGCAGCGCCAGCGTGCGCATCACGCCCGCCACGACGCCGGCGCCGCCCATGTCCATGGTCATCTCCTCCATGCCCGCCGCGGGCTTGATGGAGATGCCGCCGGTGTCGAACACCACGCCCTTGCCGATGAGCGCCAGCGGCGCGTCGCCGGGCCGCCCGCCCATCCACTTCATGACGACGACCTTGGATTCGGACGCCGAGCCCTGGCCGACCGCGAGCAGGCACCGCATGCCGAGCTTCGCCAGCTCGTCCTCGCCGAGGATCTCCACGTCGAGCCCGAGTTCGCCCATGGCGCCGAGGCGGGCGGCGAAGTCGTCGGTGGTCAGCACGTTGGCGGGCTCGTTGACGAGATCGCGGGTGAAGAACACGCCCTCGGCGAGCGCGGCGTGCGGCTTCGAGAGCTTGGCCACGGCCTCTGGCGTCTCGGTGGCGAAGCGCAGGCGACGCGGCTTGTCGTCGGCGGTCTCCTCGTCGCGCTTCTTGTAGGCGTCGAAGTCGTAGAGGCGCAGCGCCGCGCCGAAGGCGATCTCGGCCTGGATCTCGGCGGCGCCGTCGCCGTAGACGGTGGCGACCGCCGAGGCGAGCTTGCCCGCCGCCGCGCCGCCCGCGCGCCGCGCGTCCGCCGCCGTCTCGCCGAGCGCCGCCACGACGAGACGGTCGGCCTTCAGACCCGATGGGAACGCCAGCACCGCCGCGTCGCCGGGCTTGTTGCGGAAGCCCTTGGAGGCGACGAGCCGCGACACCGCGCCGCCCGTCGCCTCGTCCGCCGCGCTCGCCGCCGGCCCGAGCGACCCGTCAGGGCGCACGAACACCACCGCGGCGCCTTCGGCGGCGTCGAGCGGCGCTTCGTCGAGCGCGAGGCAGGCGATCTCTACGGGGCTGGTCATGGACGTCTCCGGGTGCGAATGTTCCTCGCAAGCCCTAGCCCCTCCGGCGTCGCGCGCCAAGAAGGAGAGACTGTCCGGCATGGACGACCGGTCGGCCCGCCCACACGATCAGAAGCCGTCCAACCCGGCCGAAGACCTGCCGCACGGCGGCGACGTGAGGGCGGATGCGCGGCCCGGCCGCTCGCCGCGGATCACCCGGTATGTGCTCCGCGAGCTTTTCCGGCCGTTCGTCTTCTTCATCGTCGTGCTGACCGGCGTGATCTGGCTGGCCCAGTCGCTGCGCGTCGTCGACACGGTCGTCGCCAGCGGCCAGGCGGCGGTGGTGTTTCTCGAGTTCTCCGTTCTGCTGATGCCGCGCGTGATGGGGCTGGTGCTGCCGCTCGCGGCGTTCGGCGCGGCGCTCTACACGATCAACCGGCTGTTCGCCGAAAGCGAGATCGTCGCGATGATCGCCGCGGGGATGAGCGGCTTGGCGCTCGCGCGGCCCATCGCGCTGTTCGGCGGAACGGTCGCCGCCATCGCGGCGGTGTCGTCCCTTTGGCTTGAGCCGAACGCGTCGACGGCCTTCCGAGACCGGCTCTCGGACATCCGCAACGACATCGCCGGCGCGCTGATCGTCGAAGGGCGGTTCCTGCACCCCGCCGAAGGGCTGACGATCTTCGTGCGCCGCAACCTCGGCGACGACGGCATGCGCGGCGTCTTCGTGCATGACCGCCGGGACGGCGACGGCGTGACCTACACGGCGCGCGAGGCGGTGCTGACGGCGGGCGAGGACGGGCCGCGGCTGGTGATGCTCGATGGCGCGGCGCAGCGCGTCGAGCCGGGCGGCGGCCTGTCGCTGCTGCGTTTCCAGTCGCTCGTCTACGATCTCGGTCGGTTCATCGACACGGCGCGGGACCGCCGCCGCGCGCCGTCGGAACGCTACTTCTTCGAACTCGTCGCGCCGACCGATGAACAGCTTGAAGGGTTCGCCCGCGGCCGCTTCGTCGCCGAGGGGCACGAGCAGCTCAGCGCGCCCCTCTACGCCCTGACGCTGCCGCTGGTCGCGACCGCGGGCATTCTCGGCGCCGGGTTCAGCCGGCGCGGCTACGGCCCGCGCATCGCGGCGGCGCTGGCGGCGGGGGCGGGGCTGCGGCTGCTGGGGTTCCTGTTGAAGTCGGCGACCACCGCGAACCCCGCGCTCTGGCCGCTGATGTACGCGCCGCCGGTGCTCGGCGCGCTCGCCGCCCTCTGGGTGCTCGACCGCGGCGCGCTGCTGCGCCGCCGGCGTCCCCCGAAGATCGCGGAGGTCTGAGGGCGTGGGTTGGACGTTGTGGCGCTATGTGGCGAGGCGCTTCTTCGGCGCCGTGCTCGGCGTGGCCGCCATCGTGGCGACCATGGCGGCCCTCGGCGCGCTCGCCGAGCTTCTGCGACGCAGCGGCGGCGGCGAACCGGGCGTGCTTGTGCTGCTCGGCATGTCGCTGCTCGCCGCGCCCCAGATCGCAATGACGGCGCTGCCCTTCATCGTGCTGCTGGCCGCGCTCGCCGCCTTCGCGCGCCTCTCCCGCGGGTCCGAGATCGTGGTGACGCGGGCGGCGGGCGTTTCGGTCTGGGCGCTCACCGCGCCCGGCGCGGCTGTCGCGGCGGCGGTGGGCGTGGCCGGCTTCGCGGCGCTCAACCCGCTCGTCGCCGCCTCGACGCTGCGCTACGAGACGCTCGAAGCCCGCCACCTTTCGGGACGCGCGAGCCTGCTGTCGGTATCCCGCGAGGGGTTGTGGCTGCGCCAGCCGGAAACCGAGGGCGGACAGACGGTCATCCGCGCCCGCGCCGCCAGCGCGGACGCGAGCGAACTGCGCGGCGTCACCTTCTTCGTCTCCGACCGCGCCGACGAGACGACAGGCCGGATAGACGCCGCTTCGGCCATGTTGCGCCCGGGCGCATGGGTTCTGTTCGACGCGATCGAGCGGCGGTTCGCCGACGAGGCGGCGACGGTCGACACGAGGCGCCACGCCCGCCTCGAACTGCCCACCGCGCTGACGAGCGCGCAGATCCTCGACAGCTTCGCCCCGCCCGAGACCATGTCGTTCTGGAGCCTTCCCGGTTTCATCGCGGCGCTCGAGGCGGCCGGGTTCTCGTCGGCGCGCCACCGCACCCATTGGCACGGGCAACTGGCGCAGCCGGTGCTGTTCGCGGCGATGGCGCTGATCGGCGCGGCCTTCGCCATGCGGCATCACCGTTTCGGCGGGCTCGGCGCGATGGCCTTCGGCGCGGTGCTGACCGGCTTCGGCTTCTACGTGATCGCCGATGTCGCCAAGGCGCTCGGGGCCTCCGGCGCGGCGCCGGCGCCGCTGGCGGCATGGGCCCCGCCGCTCGCCGCGCTCTGCGTCGCCGCCGGCCTGCTGCTTCAGCGTGAGGAGAACTAGGCGATGGCGCTTCACGTTTCGCGACGCGTTCATGGGCTTCCGTGCTGACTCCGACTGCGATCCGCCCACCGCGCGGCCGACCGATCGCGCGCGGCGCGCCGTGGCGCGGCGTGCTCGCGGCCTGCCTCATGCTGCTGACGGCCTACGCCGCCGCGGCGCAGGACCGCGCAGGGCCGTTCGCCCTGCCCGAAGACACGCCCGTGGCTCTGGTCGCCGATCGCGTCTCGTTCGACGAGCGGGCCGGGACGGTCACCGCGAGCGGCTCGGTCGTCGTGCACTACGGGCCCCGCAGCCTGACGGCGACGGAGATCGTCTACGACAGCGTCACGGGGCGGATCACCGCCGTCGGGCCGCTGACGCTGCGCTCGGAGGAGGGGAGCGTGATCGTCGCCGACGCGGCCGAACTCGACGCCGACCTGACGCAGGCGGTGGCTACGGGCGCGCGAGCCCTGATCGCCGACGGGGCGGGACGGCTGGCCGCGGTCGAGGGACGGCGCATCGACGGGCGCTACACCGTGCTGTCGAAGGCGGTCTATTCGTCCTGCGAGGTCTGCCCGGCCGCCCCGACGCCGCTCTGGGCCGTGCGCGCGAGGCGGGTTATCCACGACGAGGTCGAGCGGGTCGTGCACTACGAAAACGCCGTCTTCGAAGTCCTGGGAGCGCCGGTCGCATGGCTGCCGTTCTTCTCCCACCCCGACCCTACGGTGCGGCGGCGCACGGGGCTCCTGCCGCCGACTTTCCGAAACGCCTCCACCTACGGCTTCGCCGTTCAGATCCCCTATTTCATCGTGATCGACGACAGCCGCGACGCGACGCTGACGCCGTTCGTCACCTCGGACGACGGGCCTATTCTGATCGGCGAGTACCGGCAGGCCTTCAGGAGCGGCGATCTCAATTTTCTCGGCTCCGGCGGCTGGCTCGACACAGCGTCGGACGGGGGCGGCGAATGGCGTGGGTCTCTGGCCGGCGAGGGCCGCTTCGCCGTCTCGGGGGTCGGCGGCATCTCGTTCCTGCCCGGCACGGTCGCGGGGTTCGAAGGGGCGGCGGCGAGCGACAAGGGCTATCTGCGCCGCTACGGCTTCGACGACGACGACCGGCTCGAGAACCGCGCCTTCGTCGAGCGCTGGGGCGAACGGGGCTTCGAGAGCCTGTCCGCCTTCTATGTCCAGACCTTGCGCGAGGACGAGGCGCAGGGGACGATCCCCGTGGCGCTGCCCGAGTTCGCCTTGCGCCGCGAGGTTGCGGACGAGGCTTTCGGCGCCGTCGGCTTCGAGACGAACGCGGTCTATCTGGCGCGCTCGGACGGGCGCGACGTCGGGCGGTTCTCGGCGCAGATCGACTGGGAGAACACCGTGATCCTCGACGAGGGCCTGCTCCTGCGCGGGTTCGGCCTTGCCCGCGCGGACGTCTACGACGTGGCCGACGACCCGGCGTTCACCGACAACCAGCCGACCCGCCTGTTCCCCATCGGCGGCGCCGAAGCCCGCTATCCGCTCGTCGCCGCCGGCCCGGGCTGGGATAGCGGCGCGCGCCACGTGATCGAACCGGCCGCGCAGGTGGTGTTCGCGTCGACCGGGATCAATTCCGCCGACATTCCCAACGAGGACAGCGGGATCGTCGAATTCGACGAGACCAACCTGCTCGACATCAACCGTTTTCCGGGTTTCGACCGCGTGGAGAGCGGCTCGCGCGTCAACCTCGCCCTGCGCTACGAACGGATGGCCGACGACCCGCTGCGTCTCGACGCCATCGTGGGTCGGGTCTTCCGGCTGTCCGACGAAGGCGCCTTCTCGGGCCGCTCCGGCCTCGCGGAAAGGCGATCCGACTACGTGTCCGCGCTGACGGTCGGCTTCGCCCCCTGGGTCGAGGCCTCCCATCGGCTGCGGCTCTCCGAAGATTTCGGCTTGAACCGCAACGAGGTCGGCGCGACGGTCGATCTCGGGCGCGCCCGCATGAACGGGCGGTACGTGTTCCTCCGCGAGGACGCGACAGCCGGGGCGCTCCGCGACCGCGAGGAGGTCGCGCTGACGGCCGAGGTCGACCTGATCCGCAACTGGACTTTCGGGGCGGCGGCGCGGCGCGACCTCGCGGAGGACGAGTGGGTGCGCGTCGGCGCGAGCCTTGGCTACGCCGACGAATGCGCCGAACTCGAATTCGGTCTCGGCCGCGACTTCACCGGGACGGCGGACGCGCCGGCGTCGACCAGCGTGAGCCTCAGGGTGCGGCTGTTCGGCGTTGCGGATGGCGGACGCCGGGGATCGGGCGTATGTGCGACCCGACGCTGAGGCGCGACGAAAGGAGACGCCCATGAACCGCTTCGCTCTCGCGCTGTGCGCGACGATCGCCTTCGCGGCCGTCGCCCCGTCGGCCGCGCAGGAACCTTTCCAGGCGGCGATCGTCGTCAACGATCAGGTCGTGACCTTCTTCGACCTCGACCAGCGCATGCGCCTGCTCGCCATGACCGGCGCGCCGCAGGACGCGCAGCTGCGCGCCTTGGCGGAGGAGCAGTTGATCGAGGACCGCCTGCGCCGAAGCGCGGCCCATGCGGCCGGGCAGCGCGCGGGCCCCGGCGACATCGAGGCCGGTATCGAGGACTTTCTGGCGCAGCGCGGCATGTCGGAGGCCGCGCTGAACCAGGAGCTGGCGCGCTTCGGCGTGGCCCGCGGCGCGCTCGAGGAGGCCCTCGCCGCGGAGATCGAGTGGCGCAGCGTTGTCCGCCGCCGGTTCGGCTCGCGCGCCGAGCCGAGCGAGGCCGACATCGACCAGGAGATCGCGCTCGGCCGCGCGCCGCAGGAAGTGCGGATCGCCGAGATCGCCCTGCCCAACGCGGTCCGCGGCGAAGCCGAGACCCGCCGCTTCGCCGAGACGCTCGCGGCGCGCATGGCCGACGGCGGCGACTTCGCCGACGCCGCGCGCCGCTACAGCGCCTCGCCGAGCGCCGCCGGCGGCGGCGACGTCGGCTGGGTGCCCGAGGGCGCGCTGCCGCCCGAAGCGGCGCAGGTGTTGGGCGCGCTGCCCGTGGGCGGCGTAACCCCGCCCATCGACTACGGCCCGGGCGTGCTGATCCTCAAGCTGGTGGATCGGCGCGCCGTCGAGACCGGGCCTGCGGATCGCGACGAGGTCCGCGCCCGTCTGCGCAGCCAGCGCCTGTCGCGCTTCGCGGCGACGTGGCTGCAGGAGCTGCGCGCGGAAGCGGTGATCGACCGGCGATGACGGCGCCGCTCGCCCTCACCATGGGCGACCCCGCCGGCGTGGGCGGGGAGATCGCGGTCGCCGCGTGGCGGGCGCTGCGCGCGAGCGGGCCGGCCTTCGTGTGCGTCGACGATCCCGACCGGCTGTCGGCGCTGGGCGCGCCCGTCGCGGCCGTCGACGACCCCGCCGAGGCGGCGACGGTCTTCGCCGAGCGCCTGCCGGTGTTTCCCGAGCCGCTGGCCGCGCCGGCGCCGCCGGGCCGACCCGATCCCGCCAACGCGCCGGCCGTCGTGCGCGCCATCGAGCGCGCCGTCGCCTTGGCGCAGGCGGGCCTTGCGGCGGCGGTCGTCACCAATCCGATCAACAAGAAGGCGCTGAAGGACGGCGCGGGCTTCGCCTTTCCGGGCCACACCGAGTTTCTGGCCGCGCTCGGCGGCGCGCGGCGGGCGGTGATGATGATCGCCTCGCCCCTGCTGCGCGTCGTGCCGGCGACCATCCACGCCGGGCTGGTCGAGGCCGCGCGGGGGCTGTCGGCCGAGGTCATCGAGGACACGGCGCTGATCCTCGACGCGGCGCTGCGCCGCGACTTCGCCATCGCCGCGCCGCGCATCGCGGTGGCGGGCCTCAACCCCCATGCCGGGGAGGGCGGGACGATGGGGCTCGAGGAGCAGGCGATCATCGCGCCGGCGCTGGCGCGGCTGCGGGCGCAGGGCCTCGACGTGCGCGGGCCGCTGCCGGCCGACACGATGTTCCATCCGCGGGCGCGGGCGACCTACGACGCCGCGCTCTGCATGTATCACGATCAGGCGCTGATCCCCGCCAAGACGCTCGCCTTCGACGAGGGGGTGAACGTGACGCTCGGTCTGCCGTTCATCCGCACCTCTCCGGACCACGGCACCGCCTACGACATCGCAGGGCAGGGCGTCGCGCGGCCCGACAGCCTGATCGCGGCGCTGCGGCTGGCGCGGGCGATGGCCGACGCCCGCGCGGCATGACGGTCGCCATGACGGGGCCCGACGGCCTGCCGCCGCTCCGCGACGTCATCGCCCGCCACGGCATCGCGGCGCGCAAGGCGCTCGGCCAGAACTTCCTGCTGGACCTGAACCTCACCGCCCGCATCGCCCGCGCAGCCGGCGACCTGAGCGGGACCGACGTGCTCGAAGTCGGCCCTGGCCCCGGCGGCCTGACGCGCGCGTTGCTCGCGGCGGGCGCGCGCCGGGTGGTGGCGGTCGAGCGCGACCCGCGGTGTCTCGGCGCGCTGGCGGAGGTGGCGGCGCGCTGGCCGGGGCGGCTCGAGGTGGTGGAGGGCGATGCTTTGGCGGTCGACGCCGCGGCGCTGCTCGGCCGGCCGGCGGCGGTGGTGGCGAACCTGCCGTACAATGTCGGGACCGAATTGCTGGTCCGCTGGCTGCGCGTCGACTGGCCGCCGTGGTGGTCGGGGCTGACGCTGA
Source organism: Paracoccaceae bacterium (assembly GCA_007693835.1). Taxonomy (GTDB): domain Bacteria; phylum Pseudomonadota; class Alphaproteobacteria; order Rhodobacterales; family Rhodobacteraceae; genus Rubrimonas. The sequence continues at coordinate 13,066 of RECW01000130.1, forward strand.
TGTTCCAGCGCGAGGTGGCCGAGCGCGTCGTCGCGGCGCCGGGTTCCGGGGCCTACGGGCGGCTCGGGGTGCTGGCGGGCTGGCGGACGACGGCGCGCATCCTGTTCGACGTGCCGCCGCAGGCCTTCGCCCCGCCGCCCAAGGTGACCTCTTCGGTCGTCTCGCTGACGCCTCGGCCCGAGCCGCTTGCCCCGGCGCCGCTGGAGGCGCTGGAGCGGGTGACGGCCGCCGCCTTCGGCCAGCGCCGCAAGATGCTGCGGCAGGCGCTGAAGCCGCTCGGCGTCGATCCGCTCGCGCTGCTGGAGGCGGCAGGGATCGACCCCACGCGCCGCGCGGAGACGCTCGACGTCGCCGCCTTCTGCGCGCTCGCGCGGGCCTACGCCGCCCGCGCGTGATCAGCGCAGCTTCACGCCGCGGGCGAGGCGGGCGGCCTGCCGCGCGAGCCCCGGCACGCTGAGCGCCGCGTCGCGCGCCCGCGCCGCCCAACCTGCGGGGCCGAGGGCGCGCTCCAGCTTGCGCCGCTCGGCGTCCGGCGCTGCGGCCGCCAGCGCCGCGCGGAGCGCGTCGAGGTTCCACGCCGCCTCGGGGCTCGACACCGAGACGGGGATCGCCGGCGCCGCGCCGAGCGCGGCCTCCGCCGCCGCCGCCGCCGCGCGCATCGCCTGCTCCTTCGGCCGCTCGCCCGCGGGGTCGTAGGGCGGCGCCCATTCGGCCGGCGGGTCGAGCCGGTCGGCGCAGGTCAGCGCGACCACCACCGGCGGGCGGCGGCGGGCGGGGTCGGCCGCCCACCGCTCCCGCAGCGCGTCGAGCGCGGCGCGGTCGGGGCCGCGGGCGGGATCGTGGGCGCGCACCGCCCACAGCACCAGATCGGCCGACGCCGCTTCGTCCAGCCACGCGCGCGAGGGTTTCCCGTCGACGCCCGGCGCTTCGAGCAGCACGGTCTCCGCCCCGTCGGCGGCCAGCGGCCACGCCTCGAACCGCTCGACGGGCGCGACCAGCCCCTCCGGCGCGCGCAGCCGGCCCGAGAGCGCGTTGATCAGCGCCGACTTGCCCGCGCCGCGCCGCCCGGCGACCAGGATCGTCGTCGGCCCCGGCGCGCGGTCGGCGACCGGGGCGGGGGGCGCGAGGTCGTCGGCCGCGCGGGCGAAGTCGCCGGCGTAGAGGCTGATGGCCGCCTCGCCGGCCTCGCGGACGAGGATCGCCGCCGCCTGCGCCTTCCCGGCTGCGGTCAGCCGCGTCACGGCGGCGTTGACGATGGCCGCCCGCGCCTCCTGGAGCAGCGCCGACACCGGATCGGCGAAGCGCAGCACCCGCCAGGCGTCCCACAGCGTCCGCCCGCGCCGGCCCATGGCGAGGCCCTGAGGGATCAGCGTCAGTTCGAGATGGGCGAGGATCGGCAGCTCCGCCGACAGGCTGCGCCGGATGCGCCCGGCGAAGCTCTCGGTCATCAGCAGGAGTTCGGGCAGCGTCACGCGGAGCGGCGCGTGGGGGTCGTCGGGGTGGTAGGCGTTGGCGACGGCGCGCACGGCCCGTTCGAGCAGCAGGCGCGCGGCCGCGGCGTCGGCGACGTCCTCGGCCGAGACGCCGGCCGCGATCTCTGCGAGCGCCGCGCGGGCCGCCTTCTCCGCCGCCGCGGCGCTTTCCGGCGCGGCGGGCAGCGCGGGCGGCGCGTTTGCGCGCCGGGGCAGGAGGCGCAACCCCGCCGCGAGGGCCGACAGCGCCAGCAGACCGCCGAGCCACCAGAGCGCGAGCCCCTGCTCCAGCAGCCAGAGGAACCCGAGGACCGGCAGCGCCGCGAGCGGCAGGACCACGGCGACGAGGGTCGCGATCTCCGGCCAGTAGAGCTTCAGCCACCCCCAGCGCGTCATCGTCGCCGCCATGCGTCGCGCGCTTGGGCGACGCCGGTCGCATAGGCCGCCGACAGGGCGGCGGGGTCGGCGTCGCCGCCGGCGGCGCGGGCGCGCACGAAGGCGAGGGCCGCTTCGCCGAGGCCCCAGGTGGTGGTGAAGCTCCACGCCGCCGCCGCCGCGCTTCCCAGCACCGGGGCGAGCTTGGCGGCCTGCCGGGCGGCGAAGCGGCCGGCGTAGCGCAGCGCGAAGCCCGCCCCCATCGCCGCGGCGAACTCCGCCCAGAGGCGCGGGCCGGCGTCGAGCCCGTAGCGCCGCGCGATGGCGCGCAGCATCGCCGCCTGAAGGCTGGTCGCGCCGAGGCCGCCGAGCACCGGGACCGGCGTGGCTTCGGCCGCGGCCGCGGCGACGGCGAAGGGAAAGATGATCTTCTCGCGCAGGCCGCGGGCGGGGTCGGGCGCGAGCGAGGCCGCCATGGCGGGGGCGGCGTCGGCGAGCGCGCGCCACAGCGCCTCGGCGCCGTAATCGGCGGGCGGCAGGCCTTGCGAGGGCTGCGTGAAGTCGAGGGGGACGAAACGCGGCGGCGCGCCCTTCAGCCCGGCGAAGAGCCGCCGCTGCGCGAGCAGCCCGCGCCCGAGCGCCGGCGGCGCGCCGGGCCGGTCGAGATCGCCGGAGGCGCCGTCGAACGGGTAGGGGTCGAGATGGCGCGCGCCCGGCGGATAGAGGTCGTGCAGCCGCGTCTGCGCCACGATCACCGGCAGGTCGGGCCGGCGCGCGCGGGCCGCGCGCAAGGGCGTCAGCACCGCGCCGAGGGCGAGGTCGTCGGCGCGCACGACCGCGAGGATCAGCGCCGCGCGCCGCTCGGCGTAGGCGATCTCGCCCGCGTCGTCGCCGGCGGGGTCGTCGAGGCCGCGGGTGTCGAGAAAGCCGAGCGTCGGCGCGTCCGGCGGAAAGGCGTAGAGGCGCGCCTTGCGGGTGGCGGGCGCGTAGCCCTCGCCCACATCGTCGCGCGCGGCCCCCGTCAGCGCGGCGACGACGCTCGTCTTGCCTGCGCCGGTCTTGCCGAGCAGCCAGGCGACGGGGAGGACGCCGGCGCTGTCGACAAGGGGGCCCATGGCGTCACAGCACGTAGCGCGAGACGTCGGCCGAGCGGGCGAGGTCGGCGAGACGGCTCTCGACGTAAGGACGGTCGATCTCCACCGTCTCGCCGCCCTTGTCGGGCGCGGCGAAGGACAGCTCCTCGAAGACGCGCTCCAGCACGGTGTGGAGGCGGCGGGCGCCGATGTTCTCGACCGTGCGGTTCACCTCCGCGGCGATCTCGGCCAGCGCCTTCACGCCTTCCTCGGTGAAGCCGACCTCGACGTTCTCGGTGCCCATCAGGGCGGTGTACTGTTTCGTCAGCGCGTTGTCGGGTTCGGTGAGGATGCGCACGAAATCGGCCTCCGACAGCGCCTTGAGCTCGACGCGGATCGGCAGGCGGCCCTGAAGCTCGGGCAGCAGATCCGACGGCTTGGCGATGTGGAAGGCGCCCGAGGCGATGAACAGGATGTGGTCGGTCTTCACGGGGCCGTGCTTGGTGGCGACCGTGGTGCCCTCGATCAGCGGCAGCAGGTCGCGCTGCACGCCCTCGCGGCTGACGTCGGCGCCGCGGGTCTCGGCGCGGGCGCAGACCTTGTCGATCTCGTCGAGGAACACGATCCCGTCGCTCTCGACCGAGGCCACCGCGTCGCGCGTGATCGCCTCCTGGTCGATCAGCTTGTCGGCCTCCTCGGCGATCAGCACCTCGTAGCTGTCGACCACCCGCATCTTGCGCCGCCGCGTGCGCCCGGAGAACGCCTTGCCGAAGATGTCGGCGATGTTGACCATGCCGCCCTGCTGACCGGGAAGGTCGAGGGCGGCGAGGGGGTTGGAGGCGTCGGCGACGTCGATCTCGATCTCCTTGTCGTCGAGCAGCCCGTCGCGGAGCTTCTTGCGGAAGCTCGACCGCGTCGCCTCCGACGCGCCGGGGCCGACGAGCGCCGTCACCACGCGATCCTCCGCCGCCTGATGCGCCTGCGGCTTCACCGCCTCGCGCATCTTCGCGCGCTGCATGACGATGGCGCTCTCGACCAGATCGCGCACGATCTGCTCGACGTCGCGGCCGACATAGCCGACTTCGGTGAACTTCGTGGCCTCGACCTTGAGGAACGGCGCGTTGGCGAGCTTGGCGAGGCGGCGGCTGATCTCGGTCTTGCCGACGCCGGTCGGGCCGATCATCAGGATGTTCTTCGGATAGACCTCCTCGCGGATGCCGTCGGGCAGCTGCCGCCGCCGCCAGCGGTTCCTCAGCGCCACGGCGACGGCGCGCTTGGCCTCGGCCTGGCCGATGATGAAGCGGTCGAGTTCGGAGACGATCTCGCGCGGGGTCAGCTCGCTCATCCGGCGTCTCCGATCAGTTCCACGGATATGTTCTCGTTGGTGTAGACGCAGATCTCCGCGGCGATCTTCATCGCCTTCCGCGCGATCGCCTCCGCGTCCATGTCGGAGTCATAGAGCGCCCGCGCCGCGGCCAGCGCGAAGGAGCCGCCCGAGCCGATGGCCGCCACGCCCCCTTCGGGCTCCAGCACGTCGCCGGCGCCGGTGATCACCAGCAGGTCGTCGCCGTCGGTGACGATCAGCATGGCCTCCAGATTGCGCAGATACTTGTCGGTGCGCCAGTCCTTCGCGAGTTCGACCGACGCGCGGCGCAGCTGGCCGGGCGCCGCCTCCAGCTTCTTCTCCAGCCGCTCGAACAGGGTGAAGGCGTCGGCGGTGGAGCCGGCGAAACCCGCCACCACGTCGCGCCCGCCGGGGCTGAGGCGGCGGACCTTCCGCGCCGTGCCCTTGATCACCGTCTGCCCGAGGCTCACCTGCCCGTCGCCCGCGACGCAGACGCGCCCGCCCTTGGCGACGCCGATGATGGTGGTGCCCCGCCAGCCGGGGAAGTTCTCGGCCATGGTCCGCCCTCCCGCACTTCGCCGTCGACATAAGCGCGGGCGCCGCGGAACGCCAGCCGCGCTTGGCGCCGCGGCCCCGCCCGCCTAGAAGGGCCGCCGGAGGACGAGCCCGATGCGCAAGGCCGAGATCGCCCGCGACACCAACGAGACGAAGATCGCCGTCGCCCTCGATCTCGACGGCGCCGGCGCGCACGAGATCGCGACCGGCGTCGGCTTCTTCGACCACATGCTGGCGCAGCTTTCGCGGCATTCGCTGATCGACATGCGGGTGAAGGCCGAAGGCGACCTCTGGATCGACGACCACCACACGGTCGAGGACGTCGGCATCGCCCTCGGCCGCGCGCTTCGCGAGGCGCTGGGCGACAAGGCGGGGATCCGCCGCTACGGCGCCTGCCTGCTGCCGATGGACGAGGCGCTGACGCGCGCCGCGCTCGACCTCTCGGGCCGCCCCTTCCTCGTCTGGAACGTCGCCTTCCCGGCGGCGAAGATCGGCGCCTTCGACACCGAGCTCGTGCGCGAGTTCTTCACCGCCTTCGCGATGAACGCGGCGATGACGCTGCATGTCGACCTGCTCGCCGGCGCCAACGCCCACCACATCGCCGAAAGCGCCTTCAAGGCGGTCGCCCGCGCGTTGCGCGAAGCGGTGGAGCCCGACCCGCGTGCGGGCGGCGCCGTGCCCTCCACGAAGGGGACGCTCTGAGCCATGGAGGAGCGGCTGCACAGCTTTCACCTCAAGCCGGGGCGCGACCCGGCGGAGACGGTGGTGATCGCCGACCGCTGGCGCTGGGGGGCGTTCGTCGCGCCGGTTCTCTGGTCGCTGTGGAACCGGCACTGGCTGGCGGCGCTCGCCTTGATCGCGGTGGCGGCGGCGACCGGCGCTGTGGCGGCCACCGGATGGACGACGCTGGCGGCGGCCATCGACCTCGCCGTCCGCCTCGGCATGGGGTGGGAGGCCGCGAGCCTCGCGCGGCTCGACCGGCGGTTGCGCGGGTGGCGCGACCTCGGCGCCGTCAGCGCGGTCGACGAGGAGTCCGCCGAGATCGCCTGGTTCTCGCGCCAGGCCGACGGCCCCTGGGGAGCGACGGCGTGACGACGGTCATTCTCGACTACGGCTCGGGCAACCTGCGCTCCGCCGAGAAGGCGTTCCAGCGCATGGCCGCCGAGACCGGGCGCGGCGGGCCGATCATCGTCACCGCCGACCCCGAGACCGTTCTCGCCGCCGAGCGCGTCGTGCTGCCCGGCGTCGGCGCCTTCGCCGACTGCGCCCGCGGGGTCGAGGCGGCGGGGCTGCGCGAGGCGCTGGAGGAGAAGGCGATCCGCCGCGGCGCGCCCTTCCTCGGCATCTGCGTCGGCATGCAGCTGATGGCGACGGTGGGGCGCGAGCACGGCGACTGGCCGGGCTTCGGCTGGATCCCCGGCGAAGTGCGCCGCCTGACCCCCGCCGACCCGAGCCTCAAGGTGCCGCACATGGGCTGGAACGCCATCGAGCCGGTCGATCATCCGGTCTTCGCGGGCGTCGCCCCCGGCTCGGACGTCTATTTCGTGCACTCCTATCATCTCGTTCCCGAGAATCCGGCGCACATGCTGGCGACCGCCGACCACGGCGGCCCCTTCGCGGCGGCGGTGGGGCGCAACGCGATGGTCGGGACGCAGTTCCACCCCGAGAAGAGCCAGGCGGCGGGGCTGCGCGTGATCGCGAATTTCCTCGGGTGGCGGCCGTGATCCTCTATCCCGCCATCGACCTGAAGGGCGGCCAGTGCGTGCGCCTGCTGCGCGGCGACATGGAGGCCGCGACCGTGTTCGGCGACGACCCCGCGGCGCAGGCCGCGGCCTTCGTCGCGGCGGGTTGCCGCTGGCTGCATGTGGTCGATCTCGACGGCGCCTTCGCCGGACGCAGCGCCAACGCCGAGGCGGTGGCGGCGATCCTGTCGCGCGTCGCCGTCCCGGTGCAGCTCGGCGGCGGCGTGCGCGACATGGCCGCCGTCGAGCGCTGGCTCGGCGCCGGGGTCGCGCGGGTGATCCTCGGCACGGCGGCGGTGCGCGACCCGGATTTCGTGCGCGAGGCCGCGCGCGCCTTTCCGGGCCGCGTCGCCGTCGGCGTCGACGCCCGCGGCGGGCGCGTCGCCGTCGAAGGCTGGGCGGAGACCACCGATCTCTCCGCGCTCGACATAGGCCGACGGTTCGAGGACGCCGGCGTCGCCGCGCTGATCTACACCGACATCGACCGCGACGGCGCCATGCAGGGCCCGAACGTGGCGGCGACCGCGGCGCTGGCGGAGGCCGTCGCGATCCCGGTGATCGCCTCGGGCGGCGTCTCCTCGCTCGACGACCTGCGCGCGCTCAAGGCCTGCGGCGCGCCGCTCGACGGCGCGATCTCGGGCCGCGCGCTCTACGACGGCCGGATCGACCTCGCCGAGGCGATCGCGGCGCTGGAGGGCGCATGCTGAAAGTCCGCGTCATCCCCTGCCTCGACGTCAAGGACGGGCGCGTGGTGAAGGGCGTCAACTTCGTCGACCTGCGCGACGCGGGCGACCCCGTCGAGCAGGCCGCGCTCTACGACCGCGAGGGCGCGGACGAGCTCTGCTTCCTCGACATCACCGCCTCCCACGAGAACCGCGGCACCATCCTCGACATCGCCCGCCGCACCGCCGAGCGCTGCTTCATGCCGCTGACCATCGGCGGCGGCGTGCGCACGCTCGACGACATCCGGGCGCTGCTGCTGGCCGGCGCCGACAAGGTGTCGATCAACACCGCCGCCGTGCGCGACCCCGACTTCGTGCGCCGCGCCGCCGAGAAGTTCGGCGAGCAGTGCATCGTCGTCGCCATCGACGCCAAGCAGGCAGGCGAGGGGCGGTGGGAGATCTTCACCCACGGCGGCCGCACGCCGACCGGGATCGACGCGGTGGCCTTCGCGCGCAGTGTCGCCGACCTCGGCGCCGGCGAAATCCTGCTCACCTCGATGGACCGCGACGGCGCCCGCACCGGCTACGACCTCGCGCTGACGCGGGCGGTGGTCGACGCCGTGCCGATCCCGGTGATCGCCTCGGGCGGGGTGGGGACGCTGGATCATCTCGTGGAGGGCGTCACCGTGGGCGGCGCGAGCGCGGTGCTCGCCGCGTCGATCTTCCACTTCGGCGAGCACCCCGTCGCCGCCGCCAAGGCGCGGCTCGCGGCGGCGGGCGTGCCGGTGCGCGCGGCATGAGCGCGGGCGACCCGGCGGTGCTCACCCGCCTCGCGCTGACCATCGCGGCGCGGCGCGGGGCCGATCCCGCGACCTCGCACACCGCGCGCCTGCTCGCCGAAGGCCCGGCGCGCTGCGCGCAGAAGTTCGGCGAGGAGGCGTTCGAGACTGCGATCGCCGCCGCCACAGGCGACCGCGAGGGGCTGACGGCGGAGGCGGCGGACGCGCTCTATCACCTGCTCGTCACGCTGGAGGCCGCGGGCGTCTCGTTCGACGCGGTGCTTGCGGAGCTCGCGCGGCGCGAGGGCGTTTCGGGCGTCGCCGAGAAGGCGTCGCGCGCGAAAGGCGCCTGACCGCGCGCCGACGCCGCGGCTTTCGCCGTTGACCGTCGTCCCGTCGCCGCGCACGGTGCGCGCGTCGAAGGCCAGACCGGGGACCGGGTGAGCAGTCGAGACGGCTTTCTGCTGGGCGCGCGACCGTCCTTCGCGCGGCGCGCGACCGGCGACGGGCGAATCGCCGTGATCGACGTGGGGTCGAACTCCGTCCGTCTGGTGGTGTTCGACCGCGCGGCGCGGACGCCCGCCTACTTCTTCAACGAAAAGGCCAGTTGCGGGCTCGGCGCGAAGATCGCCGAAACCGGCCTGCTCGACCCCGCCGGCGTCGAGCAGGCGCTGGCGACGCTGCGCCGCTTCGTGGCGCTCGCCGACCGGATGCACGTCTCGGCGCTCGATGCGGTGGCCACGGCGGCGGTGCGCGAAGCCCGGGACGGCGCGGCCTTCGTCGCCCTCGTCGAGCGCGAGACCGGCCTGCGCCTGCGCGTGATCGACGGCGACGAGGAGGCGCGGCTGTCGGCGCTCGGCGTGCTGCTCGGCCTGCCGGACGCCGAGGGTGTCGCGGTCGACATGGGCGGCGCCTCGATGGAGATGGCGCAGATCGCCCGCGGCGCGGTGGGGCGGCGGATCACCCTCGCGCTCGGGCCGCAGCGGCTGTCGGGGCTGGCGGGCGCGGGCTTGCGCAAGCGCATCGACGCCGAGATCGCGCGGGGGATGGCGGTGGTCTCCGGAGAGGGGCTGCCGCTCTATCTCGTCGGCGGCTCGTGGCGCGCCTTCACGAAAATCCACATGGCGCGCGCCAGGCACCCGCTGCGCGTCATCCACGCCTACCGCATCGCGGCCGACGAGGCGGCCGCCTTCGCCGAGTGGGTCGCCGGACAGACGCCGGAGGCGCTCAAGGCGGCGTCCGACATCTCGGGCGGTCGGGCGGCGACGGCGCCCCTTGCGGCCGCCGTGCTCGCCCGGGTGATCGCGGCGCATCGGCCGTCGGCGGTCGTCTCCTCCGCCTTCGGCCTGCGCGAGGGGGTGTATTTCGAGCGTCTGCCGCGCGACCTGCGGCTGCGCGATCCGCTGATCGAGGCGGCGCGCGCGCTGGAGGCGACGCAGGCCCGGTTCCCCGGCTTCGGCGAGGAGCTCGCCGCCTTCGTCGCGCCGGTGACGGCGACGTGGGACGCGGCGGAGCGGCGGCTCGCCCATGCCGCCTGTCTGCTCAACGATGTGAACTGGCGCGCGCACCCCGACTACCGCCCGGTCAGCTGCTTCGAGACGGTGACGCGGGCGAACCTCGCCGGGCTCGACCATCCCGGCCGCGTCTTCATCGGCTTCGCGCTGCTGAACCGCTACGGCGGCGGCAAGCGCAGCGCCGACGTCGCCGAGGCGCTGGCGTTGCTGGCGTCGGGGCCGCGGGAGCGCGCGAAGGCGCTGGGTCTCGCGCTGCGGCTCGGGGCGATGCTCTCCGCCTCCGCGCCCGGCGCCTTGTCCGACGCGCGGCTGACGATCCTCGACGGCGCGCTCGACCTCACGCTCGGCGCGGATTTGGCGGATCTCGGCGGCGGCGTGGTCGAGAAGCGGTTGAAGGCGCTGGCGTCGGCGCTCGGTCTCGCCCCGCGCCTGTCGTCCTGAAAGGCTTCTGCGCCGTCGCCCTGCCGGCGCGCGGCCGCCAAAGAAGAAACGGCCCGCCGCAGCGAGCCGTTTCCCTCCCCAGACTTGGACCGTCTCCGAGCGTCTCTCCCGCGTCGGGTGTGCCCCCGACTTTCGTCTAAGGTGACTGTTAACGCATGTCGGCCTTGCGAGTCGAGGGGTTGAATTTCCGGAATGTCCCTTTTTTGACCAAAGGCAGTGTTGGTTCGATGGTCGGGCGGGCGCCGCATGTTCCGCCGCGGCCCGCGTTGCGCGGCGGGGCGTCCTCGCCTAAACCCTCGCGCCATGGGCGCGGCCAGCGCCGGCGAAGGGAGCCCCGCGCGATGCGCTACACCCGCTATTTCCTGCCCGTGCTGAAGGAGACGCCCGCCGAGGCGCAGATCGTCTCGCACCGGCTGATGCTGCGGGCGGGGATGGTCCGGCAGGCGACGTCGGGCATCTACTCGTGGCTGCCGCTCGGCCTGAAGGTCCTGCGGCGCATCGAGCAGATCGTCCACGAGGAGCAGCAGGCGATGGGGGCCGTGCCGCTGCTCATGCCCACCATCCAGTCGGCGGATCTCTGGCGCGAAAGCGGGCGCTACGACGACTACGGGCAGGAGATGCTGCGCATCAAGGACCGCCACGACCGCGACATGCTCTACGGGCCGACCAACGAGGAGCTGATCACCGACATCTTCCGCGCCAGCGCGTCGAGCTACCGCGACGTGCCGCGCATCCTCTACCACATCCAGTGGAAGTTCCGCGACGAGATGCGCCCCCGCTTCGGCGTGATGCGCGGGCGCGAGTTCCTGATGAAGGACGGCTACTCCTTCGACATCGACAAGGCGGGCGCGATCCACGCCTACAACAAGCACATGGTCGCCTACATCCGCACCTTCGAGCGGATGGGGCTGAAGGCGGTGCCGATGAAGGCCGACACCGGCCCCATCGGCGGCGACCACTCCCACGAGTTCCTGATCCTCGCCGACACGGGCGAGTCGGAGGTGTTTCTCGACCGCGCCGTGGTCGACCTCTCCCTCGGCGACCGGCGCATCGACTGGGACGACCGCGCCGCGGTGCAGGCGCTCGTCGACCAGTGGACAGGACCGTACGCCCGCACCGACGAGACCCACGACCCCGCGGCGTTCGAAGCGGCCGTGCCGGAGGGACGGCGCGAGAGTCGGCGCGGCATCGAGATCGGACACATCTTCTATTTCGGAACCAAGTACTCCGAGCCGATGGGGGCGACCGTCAGCGGGCCGGACGGCAAACCCGCGACGCTTCACATGGGCTCCTACGGCATCGGCGTGAGCCGGCTCGTCGGCGCGCTGATCGAGGCGAACCACGACGAGCAGGGCGTGATCTGGCCCGAGAGCGTCACGCCTTTCCACGCCGGGATCGTCAACCTGAAGCAGGGCGATCCGGAGGCCGACGCCGCCTGCGAGACGCTCTACGAGACGCTGACGGCGGCGGGGCTCGAACCGTTCTACGACGACCGCGACGAGCGCGCGGGCGCCAAGTTCGCCACCATGGACCTGATCGGTCTGCCGTGGCGGGTCACGGTCGGCCCGCGCGGGTTGAAGAACGGCGTGGTCGAACTCACGTCGCGGCGCACGGGCGAGAGCGAGGAGCTGTCGCCGGAGGCCGCCGCCGCGAAGCTGCGCGCGATCTACGGGCGCTGAGGCGGCGGCGCGACACCGGAACCCGCAGGCGGAGCGGCAGGCATGGCGAACGCGGCGACCGCGCCTTTCGCGCGGTTCGAATGGGTGATCGCAGGGCGCTACCTGCGCGCGCGCCGGCGCGAGCGGGCGATCTCGGCGATCACCGGGTTCTCGCTCGTCGGCATCATGCTCGGCGTCGCCACCCTGATCGTCGTGATGAGCGTGATGAACGGGTTCCGCGACACGCTGGTCTCGCGGATTCTCGGGGCCAACGCCCATGTGATGGTCCTGCCCGTCGCCGGCGGGTTTCAGGACCCGGACGGGATCGCGGCGCGGGTCGCCGCGCTGCCGGGCGTCGCGCGCGCCGCGCCGATCATGGAGGGGCAGGCGCTGGCGAGCGGCCCGCGCGGGTCGGGCGGGGTGCTGATCCGCGCCTACGCGCCGGAGCATCTCATGTCCCTGCCGGCGCTCGCGAACCCGGAGGAGGCCTTCGGGTCGCTCGACGCGGTGACGGAGGGCGTCGCCGTCGGCGCCGAGCTGGCGCGCGAACTGGGCCTGCGCGTCGGCGACGCGATCACGCTGATCTCGCCGCGGGGGCTCTCGACGCCGTTCGGGCGGTCGATCCGGTCGCGCAGCTATACGGTCGAATATGTTTTCCGCATCGGCATGCACGACTACGACCGGGTGTTCGTCTACATGCCGATGGCGATCGCCGACCTCTTCCTCGACAAGGGCGGCGCGCCCGACGGGGTGGAGGTGATGGTCGACCGCCCCGACGCCCTCGACCCCATGCTCGGCCCCATCCGCGAGGCGGCGGGCGAACCCGTGCGGCTCTGGGACTGGCGGCAGGCGCACGGCGGGTTCCTCGACGCGCTGCGGATCGAGCGCAACGTGATGTTCCTGATCCTGACGCTGATCATCCTCGTCGCGGCGCTCAACATCATCTCGGGCCTCATCATGCTGGTGAAGGACAAGGGGCGCGACATCGGCATCCTGCGCACCATGGGGCTGACGCGCGGCGCGATCCTGCGGGTGTTCTTCCTGTGCGGCGCGACCATCGGCGTCGCCGGCACGCTGCTCGGCGTCGCGCTCGGCGTCGTGTTCACGCTGAACATCGAGATCATTCAGGGCTGGGTCGAGGCGCTGTCGGGGGGCTCGGTGTGGGATCCGTCGGTGCGCGTGCTCTCCACCCTGCCGGCGGAGCTGCGCGCCCGCGACATCCTCGTCACCGCGGGGCTGGCGCTCGGGCTCTCGTTCCTCGCGACGCTCTATCCTGCCTGGCGCGCGGCGCGGCTCGATCCGGTCGAGGCGCTGCGCCATGAGTGAGCCGGCGCTCGCGCTCTCCGGCGTGAAGAAGGGCTACGGCGCGGGAGCGCAGCGGATCGAGGTGCTGCGCGGGGTCACGCTCGCGGTCGCGGCGGGAGAGATCGTCGCGCTGGTGGCGCCGTCGGGGGCGGGGAAGTCGACCCTGCTCCAGATCGCCGGGCTGCTCGACCGGGCTGACGCGGGCGGCGTCGCCATCGGCGGGCGCGACGCGGCAGGGCTGGATGAGGCGGGAAGGACGGCGCTGCGGCGCTCCGGGATCGGCTTCGTCTACCAGTTCCATCACCTGCTGCCCGAGTTCTCGGCCGTCGAGAACGTCGCCATGCCGCAGTGGGCCGCCGGAACCGCGCGGCCTGCGGCCGAGGCGCGGGCGCGGGCGCTGCTCGAATCCGTGGGCCTCGGCCACCGCGTCGGGCACCGCCCGGCCGAGCTTTCGGGCGGCGAGCAGCAGCGGGTGGCGGTCGCCCGCGCGCTGGCCAACCGCCCGGCGCTGATCCTCGCCGACGAGCCGACCGGCAACCTCGACCCCGAGACGGCGGAGCGCGTGTTCGCGGTGCTCCTCGGCGTGGTGCGGGAGGAAGGCGCCGGCGCGCTGATCGCCACCCACAACCCCGATCTCGCCGCCCGCATGGATCGCGTCGTCCGGTTGCGCGACGGCCTCGCCCTGTGAGGCGCCGGCCGCTTGCGGGTCGGGTCGCCGGGGCGCGCGGATGACGCCCGCCGCGCGGCTTCAGGCGGCGATCGACGTCCTCGCCGCAATCGATGCGGGTGCGTCGACGGCGGAGCGCGCGCTGGCGGCGTGGGGCCGCGCCAGCCGGTACGCAGGCGCCAGGGACCGCGCCGCTGTATCCGACCTTGTGTATCAGGCGCTTCGGCGGTGGCGCTCGCAGGCGTGGCGGGCCGGCGGGGAGGGGCCGCGCGCGGCGATCCTCGGCGGCGCGGCGGAGGCCGGCGAGGACGTCGCGACGCTGTTCGCCGGGTTGAGGCATGGGCCGTCGCCGCTGACCGACGCGGAACGCACGGCGCTGACGGCGGCGCGCCCGGCTCCCGCTCCTGTGCGTCTCGACTATCCGGACTGGCTCGACGCTCCGCTGCGCGAGAGCCTCGGCCCATGCTTCGAGGCGTCGATGGCCGCGCTGCGCGACCGCGCGCCGGTCGATCTGCGCGTCAACGCGCTGAAGGCGACCGTGGCGGAGGCGCGCGCCGCCCTCGCCGCCGAGGGCGTCGAGACGACGCCCGTCGACGTCGCGCCTGGCGCCCTCCGTGCGGCGCCGGGCGCGCCCGTGGCGCGGACCCGCGCCTTCGCCGAGGGGTTGGTCGAGCTTCAGGACGCGGCGAGCCAGGCGGCGGCGGCGCTCGCGGACGCGCGCGCTGGAGAGACGGTGCTCGACTTCTGCGCAGGGGCGGGCGGCAAGGCGCTGGCGCTGGCCGCGGCCATGGGCGGGCGGGGCCGCGTGTTCGCCCACGACGCCGAGCCGCGACGGATGCGCGATCTTCCCGGCCGCGCCGCGCGGGCCGGGGCGCGCGTCGAAACGCTCGACGCCGCCGGCCTCGAGGCGTTGCGCGGCGCCTGCGACCTCGTCTTCGTCGACGCGCCCTGTTCGGGGTCGGGCTCGTGGCGGCGCGACCCTCTCGGAAAGTGGCGCCTGACGCCGTCGCGCCTCGCCGCGCTTGCGGCGCTGCAGGCGGAGATCCTTCGCTCGGCGGCGCAGCGCCTCAGACCCGGCGGCCGCCTCGCCTACGCCACCTGCTCGGTGCTGACCGAAGAGACGGACGCGCCCGTGGCGGCGGCGTTCGGCGACGCCGCCCGCACCGTCGCCAGCCTGACGCTCACCCCGGCGGACGGCGCCGACGGCTTCTCCTGTCGCATCTTGCAGGTCGCGCCGTCCCCTTAATTTGCGAGTTGCAAACCAAACGGTCTCGCCGCACCGTCTCCCGCAGGAGGTGTGCGCAGGGAAGGCGAAGACCATGGCGAATGCGCGGATCTCGGCGCGGGGGCGGCGACGGCTGGCGCTGCTCCTCGCAACGGCGGCGGCCTGCGGCGGCGGCGTCGCGGCGGCGGCGGCGGGAATCGCGCCCGATGCGCCGGGGCCGACGGTCTGGGCGAGTTCGGGCGGTCTGGCCGTGCTCGCCGCCACCGTCTTTCTGCGGAAGGGGCGGCAGTCCGGCGTTTCCGCCGACGCGGCGGCGTTCGAAACCCTTTTCGGCGACTCGGCGCAGGCCTGCGCGCTCAGCGACGCGCACGGCGCGGTGCGCGCGGTGAACGCGGCGCTCGCGGTCGCATCCGCCTCGACAGGCGAACCGGCGCCGCGCTCGATCGCCGAGGCGCTGGCCCTCTGGAGCGATGCGCCCGAAGCCCTCGCCTACCGTTTGATCCGCGCCGCCGTCTCGCGCGGCGTGGCGGTTGAGGAGCTGCCCGGCGCGGGGACGGCCCCCGGTTACAGGATAAGCGCGCGGCGGGCCGGGCGAGACGCGTTGTTGTGGACCGTCCACCTCTGCGACGCGACGGTCTCGCACGCCCGCAACGACGCCAACGCATTGATCGAGAGGTTGCCTGTGGCTCTCGCCCGTCTGGCGCCCGACGGCACGATCCTGTTCGCGAACGCGGCCGCCCGCGCCCTGCTGGGCCCGGAAGCCGCGCCGGGGGCCGTCATCGGCCGCCTGGTCGAGGGTTTGGGGCGATCGATGGAGACCCGCATCGCCGAAGCGATGCGCGGCGACGCCAGCGGCCGTCCGGAGATCGCCCGCGCCGAGACAGGCGGTCGAGAGGTGTTCCTGCAAGTGTCGCTCACGCGGCTCACCATCGACGGAAAGGACTCGCTCGTCGCCGTCTTCGCCGACGCGACCGAACTCAAGACGCTCGAGGCCCAGTTCGTCCAGAGCCAGAAAATGCAGGCCGTCGGCCAGCTCGCCGGCGGGGTCGCCCACGACTTCAACAATCTTCTGACGGCCATCTCGGGCCATTGCGACTTGCTGCTCCAGCGTCACGAACAGGGCGACGCCGACTACGCGGACCTCATCCAGATCAACCAGAACGCCAACCGCGCCGCCGCGCTGGTGCGCCAGTTGCTCGCCTTCGGCCGCAAGCAGACCCTGAAGCCGAAGGTCGTGAACCTGGTCGACGCCCTCGCCGAGATCAGCCACCTGCTCAACCGCCTGCTCGGCGAGCGCGTGTCGCTGCGCATCGTTCACGCCGACGATCTGCACCTCGTGAAAGTCGACGAGCGCCAGTTCGAGCAGGTCATCATGAACCTCGTCGTCAACGCCCGCGACGCGATGGCGGGCGAGGGCGAGGTGACGATCCGCGCCGCCAACATCCGCGTCGCCGCCGAGACGCGCCGCGGCCGCGCCGTGATGCCGCGCGGAGACTATGTGCGTCTTGACGTCATCGACCAGGGTTCGGGGATACCCGCCGAAAAGATCGACCAGATTTTCGAGCCTTTCTTCACCACGAAGAAGCAGGGGGAAGGCACGGGTCTGGGGCTGTCGACGGTCTACGGCATCATCAAGCAGACCGGCGGCTTCATCTTCGTCGAGAGCGAACCCGGCAAGGGCGCCACCTTCTCCATCTATCTTCCGCGCTGCGAACGCGAAGTTCAACCCGTCGCGGAACCGCGCCGTGTCGCGCCCCCGGAGACCGATCTCACCGGGCGCGGCGTCGTGCTCCTGATCGAGGACGAGGCGCCGGTGCGCGCCTTCGCCGCCCGGGCGCTCAAGCTCCGCGGCTACGAGGTGCTCGAGGCCGCGAACGCGGAGGAGGCGCTCGACCTGCTCGAAGATCCGTCGCTGCGCGTCGACGTTCTCGTCTCCGACGTGGTGATGCCGGGCATGGACGGCCCCTCCTGCGTGCGCGAGGCGCGCCGCGCCCGGCCGGACGTCAAGGTGGTGTTCGTGTCCGGTTACGCCGAGGATTCGCTCAAGCGCAGCATGGACGGGCTGGACAACTGTCATTTCCTGCCCAAGCCGTTCTCGCTCAACGAGCTGACCGCCAAGGTGAAGGAGTGCGTCGCGTCCTGAGACGCGGATTTTCGTTCCCTTTCCGTTTCCGTTTTGCTAGGAACGTCCAGCGAACGCTCCGGCCCATGGTGGGCCGTTGATCCGGACGGGGAAATCCGCGATGACGCAACCAGTGCTCACCCTCGTCGAAAGGCGCGAGATGGACAAGCAGAAGGCCCTCGACAGCGCGCTCGCCCAGATCGAGCGGGCCTTCGGCAAGGGCTCCATCATGAAGCTCGGCGCCCGCGACGCCGCGATGGACATCGAGGCGATCTCCACCGGCTCCATCGGCCTCGACGTGGCGCTCGGCATCGGGGGATTGCCCAAGGGCCGGATCATCGAGATTTACGGCCCCGAGAGCTCGGGCAAAACGACGCTCGCGCTGCATGTCGTCGCCGAGGAGCAGAAGAAGGGCGGCGTCTGCGCCTTCGTCGACGCCGAGCACGCGCTCGACCCGGCCTACGCCCGCAAGCTCGGCGTCGACATCGACGAGTTGCTGATCTCCCAGCCAGACGCCGGCGAACAGGCGCTGGAGATCACCGATACGCTGGTGCGCTCGGGCGCGGTCTCCGTTGTGGTGGTCGATTCGGTCGCCGCGCTCACGCCGCGGGCCGAACTCGAGGGCGACATGGGAGACGCGCAGGTCGGCGCCCAGGCGCGGCTGATGAGCCAGGCGATGCGGAAGCTCACCGGCAGCATCTCGCGCTCGCGCTGCATGGTGATCTTCATCAACCAGATCCGCCAGAAGATCGGCGTGATGTTCGGCAGCCCCGAAACGACCACCGGCGGCAACGCGCTGAAGTTCTACGCCTCCGTGCGGCTCGACATTCGCCGGATCGGCGCGATCAAGGATCGCGACGAGGTGGTGGGCAACACCACGCGGGTGAAGGTCGTCAAGAACAAGGTGGCGCCGCCGTTCCGGCAGGTCGAGTTCGACATCATGTACGGCGAGGGCATCTCCAAGACCGGCGAGTTGATCGACCTCGGCGTGAAAGCCGGCGTGGTCGAGAAGTCGGGATCGTGGTTCTCGTTCGCCGATCAGCGGATCGGCCAGGGACGTGAGAACGCGAAGGGTTTTCTGCGCAACAACCCCGACGTCGCCATGGTGATCGAGGACAAGATCCGCGCGGCGCACGGGCTCGATTTCGCCCTCGCGGAAGACGATGGCGCGGTGACGGAGGACGACTGACCGACGCGCGCAGATGGACAGAGGCCCACCGCGTCGATACATGGCGGAGCCGCGCAGGTCGGGCCGAAGCCCGGCCGGCCCTGGAGTTCACCGCCGCGCCGAGCGCGGCGCCTGACGGAGCGCGGCGATGACGTCCCTGAACGACATCCGGTCCACTTTTCTCGACTACTTCGCGCGCCATGGGCACGCGGTCGTCGAAAGCTCGCCGCTGGTGCCGCGCAACGACCCGACGCTGCTCTTCACCAACGCCGGCATGGTGCAGTTCAAGAACGTCTTCACCGGCGTGGAGAAGCGGGATTATGTGCGGGCCGTCACCTCGCAGAAATGCGTCCGCGCCGGCGGCAAGCATAACGACCTCGATAATGTCGGCTACACGGCCCGGCACCACACCTTCTTTGAAATGCTGGGTAATTTCTCCTTCGGCGATTACTTCAAGGAAATGGCCATTCCGCTGGCGTGGGACTTGATCACCAAGGAGTTCGGTCTGCCGAAGGACCGTCTGCTCGTGACCATCTACCACGACGACGACGAGGCCGCCGAGATCTGGCGCAAGCACGCCGGGCTTTCAGACGACCGCATCATCCGCATCGCGACGTCCGACAATTTCTGGTCGATGGGCGCGACCGGCCCCTGCGGTCCGTGCTCCGAAATCTTCTACGATCACGGCGACCACATCCCCGGAGGCCCGCCGGGGAGCCCCGACGAGGACGGCGACAGGTTCATCGAAATCTGGAACCTCGTCTTCATGCAGTTCGAACAGATCGATGAGAACCGTCGCGAGAACCTGCCGCGTCCGTCGATCGACACCGGCATGGGGCTCGAGCGCATCGGCGCGGTGCTCCAGGGCAAGCACGACAACTACGACACCGACCTGCTCCGCGCGCTGATCGAGGCGTCGGCCCAGGCGACCGGCGCCGACCCCGACGGCCCAGGCCGCATCCACCATCGCGTCATCGCGGACCACCTGCGCTCATCGGCCTTCCTCCTCGCCGACGGTGTGACGCCGTCCAACGAGGGGCGCGGCTACGTGCTGCGCCGGATCATGCGCCGGGCCATGCGCCACGCCCATCTGCTCGGCGCGACCGATCCCGTGATGCACAAGCTGGTGCGGACGCTGGTGGCGCGCATGGGGCAGGCGTTTCCGGAACTCGGCCGCGCGCGGGCGCTGATCGAGGAGACGCTGCGGCTCGAGGAGGCGCGGTTCCGTACCACGCTCGATCGCGGGCTGCGTCTTCTCGAGGACGAGTTGGCGACGCTCGCCGACGGCGCGCCGTTGCCGGGCGAGGCGGCGTTCCGGCTTTACGACACCTATGGTTTCCCCCTCGACCTCACTCAGGACGCCTTGCGTGAGCGGGGCCGCGCCGTCGATCTTGCAGGTTTCGAACAGGCGATGGCGGCGCAGAAGGCGCGCGCCCGCGCGGCTTGGGCGGGTTCGGGCGAGGCGAGCGACGAGGAGATCTGGTTCGACCTGCGCGAGGAGATCGGGGCGACCGAATTTCTCGGCTACACCGCCGAGACCGCTGAGGGGGTCGTGCGCGCGTTGGTGGCGGATGGCGACCGCGTCGGCTCGGCGCAGGCGGGCGGATCGGTGCGTCTCGTCGCGAATCAGACGCCGTTCTACGCGGAGTCCGGCGGTCAGGTCGGCGATCAGGGCGAGATCCGCACGGCGACGGGCCGCGCGCGGGTGACGGATGTGCGCAAGCGCGCGGGCGATCTCTTCGTCCATGACGCCGAGGTCGTCGAAGGCGAGATCGTGCAGGGCGAGAGCGCGATCTTCGTCGTCGACCCGACGCGGCGGTCGGCGATCCGGGCGAATCACTCGGCGACGCACCTTCTGCACGAGGCGCTCCGCGCCGCGCTCGGCGAGCATGTCGCGCAGCGGGGGTCTCTGGTCGCGCCGGACCGGCTGCGGTTCGACTTCGCCCACGGCAAGGCGATGGCGGCGGCGGAGCTCGCGGCGGTCGAAGCGGCGGTCAACGCCTACATCCGGCAGAACGCGCCGGTGTCGACGCGCATCATGACGCCGGACGAAGCGCAGGCGCTCGGCGCGCGCGCGTTGTTCGGCGAGAAATACGGCGACGAGGTGCGCGTCGTCGCCATGGGCGAGCGTCCCGCGGGTGAGACGGGCCCCGCGGGACGGACGTACTCCCTCGAGTTGTGCGGCGGCACCCATGTGGCGCGCACGGGCGACATCGGCTTGTTCAAGGTGGTCGCCGAGAGCGCTTCCTCCGCCGGCGTCCGACGTGTCGAGGCGCTGACGGGCGCGTCGGCCCTCGCCTTCGTCGACGCGCAGGAGGCGCGGTTGCGTGAAGCGGCGCAGCATCTGAAGTCGGCGGTGGAGGATGTGCCGGAACGGGTCGCCGCCCTTCTCGACGAGCGGCGCAAGCTGGCCGCCGAGGTTTCGGACCTGCGCCGGAAGCTCGCGCTTTCGGGCGGCGGCGCGGAGCCTGAGGCGCGGCCTGTCGGCGGCGTGCCGTTCCTCGCTCAGGTTCTGAAGGGCGTGTCGGGCAAGGATCTCCGCGCCTTGATCGACGCGCACAAGGCGCGGCTCGGATCGGGCGCGGTGCTGCTGATCGCCGACAGCGACGGCAAGGCGTCGGTCGCGGTCGGCGTGACGCCTGATCTCACGGCGCGTGTCTCGGCCGTCGAGCTGGCGCGCGTCGCGGCTGAGGCGCTTGGCGGCAAGGGCGGCGGAGGTCGGCCGGACATGGCGCAGGCCGGTGGGGCGGACGCCGCGAAGGCGCCTGCGGCGATCGCTGCGGCCGAGGCGCTGCTGGCCAGCGCCGTCTGAGCAAGGCGCGCCGCCCTGAGGCGGCGGTCGGGGCCGCGCCTGATCCGCCGAAGCAGCCCGCCCGGGGCCGTCGCCCGTCGGAGGGTCGGCAGGCGGGATGGCGCGGGCGACCGCCGCTTTTCGCGCCGTGTTCGACGAACCGCGCGCCGTTATCGCATCCATGGCGCGCTGTCGTCGATTTGGCGCGACGGTTGCGTCCCTTCAGGCGCTTTGGCGCGGCGCGCGCCGGCGTCGAGACGGCGTCGCGTCGGCCGCCCTTTCGTCAGAGCCGGAGAGGGTTCATGGAGCGGGCCTGCCGACCTGGCTCAAGGGTCGCGACGGTCGAGGGCCGCGACGGCGACTTCGATGCGCGCCAGATGCTCGGAGAGCTTTTTCTCCACGATCCAGATCGTCCGGTTCGTGTGTTCGGCTTCCTCGCGCAGAATGGGCGCGAGGTCCGGCTTGGCGCTGTCCTCGTCGGCTGCGGCGCGGCGCAGCCGTAGTGGTTCGGGCTTGCGCAATTCCGCGATCACCGCGACGACGCCGCCGAAGAGAGCGCCGAGGAAGACCGAAAACGCGGTCACCATCTCTGCGTTGATCATCGCCTCACAAACCGTATGTGCCGAGCTTCATCTTGGCGACGTCCTGGCCCGCCGCGACGGCGCACCACGCGAAGCCGAGCGCGAAATAGCCGTAGGTCATCGCCGCCGGGCCGACATCGGGGGAATAAAACAGGATCGCCGCGATCCACGCGAAAAAGCCCGCGTTGGCCGACGTCGTGACGAGGCGCAGGATGGGCGTCCACCAGGCGGTCCCGTTGACCAGCAGAGCGATCATGTGGACCGCGCCGAGCGCCATCGAAATGGCGGCCCACTGCACGGTCGTGAGCCGATCGAGCATCTGCAGATAGGGAGCGAGGCTGAACAGCCCCGAGGTGAACAGCGCCGAGCCGCCCCACACGGCGCTGAACCCGGCGAGGAACCACTCCAGCGGCCGATCCGCCCGTCGATGCGTCGTCATCATGGTCCGCGCCTCAGGCGACCGCAGGAAGACGGCGCAGCTCGTTCATCAGGAACAGCAGCCAGTTCGCCGTGGTCGCCGCGTCGTGGGTTGCGTCGGTCAGCAAGCCCCATGGGCCGCGGGGAGAGAGACGCCGGCTCGCCATCGACCACTCGGAAAACAGGCGCTGGTCGATGCGCCAACGCGAAAGAAGACGCAAGTTGCTGTGGCGAGGATCGGTCTGGAGGCGGGCGTAAAGAATGTCGAGAGCGTTCGACGGGCCTTCGAGCATCTGGGCGAAGGTCATGTCCGACCAGAGGAGCATGCCGGTCAGGTCGAGCGCCGGGTTGTTGCGGTGCGATGCGTCGAGGATGCGGTCGATCATGCGCTGATTGGGCAGTTCGGTCGCCGTCGACACATAAATCAGGGCTTCCATCAATGTGCTCCTTCCTCGAATTGATGTGGATATAGACAATCGAGCTTAATTTTGCGTGATCGTGAGGCGCTGTCCGCCCAGGCGACCGGCGCCGCGCCCGGCGCGCGCACGCGGGGGTTTCGATACCGCGCGTGGGCGCTCTATCTTCCGCAAAGACTCAGCAGCGGAGAATGCCCCCATGGCCAAGTTCGGCGTCAGCCAGCCCGTCAAGCGCGTCGAGGATGCGCGCTTCCTGAGAGGCAAGGGCGCGTATGTCGAGGACATGGCCTTGCCCGGCGAGGCCCGCGCGGTGTTCGTGCGCGCCACCGTCGCCCATGGCGAGATCGTGGCGATCGACACGGCCGCGGCGGTCGAAGCCGAAGGGGTGCTCGCGGTCTACACCGGCGCCGATCTCGACGGCGCGATCGACAACAGCCTCGACACCGCGCCGATCAAGAACCGCGACGGCTCGACCTGCGCCCTGCCGCGCCGCCCGCTGCTCGCCACAGGACGGGTGCGCCATGTCGGCGAGCCTGTCGCCGTCGTCATCGCCGAAACGCTGGCCGCGGCCAAGGATGCGGCGGAGATGATCGTGGTCGACTACGCCGATCTCCCGGTCGTGACCGACACGGCCGAAGCGCTCCATGCCGGCGCGCCGGAGCTCCATCCGGAAGCGCCGGGCAACCTCTGCTTCGACTGGGGGATGGGCGACGAGGCGCAGGTCGAGGCCGCGTTCGCCAAGGCCGCTCGCGTCGTCTCGCTCGATCTCGTCAACAACCGCGTCGTCGCCAACCCGATGGAGACGCGCGGCGTGATCGCGAACTGGGACGGCGCGCGGTTGCATGTCTTCGCCAACGGGCAGGGGCCGTGGGATCTGAAGGGGGAGTTGTCGCGCAAGCTCGGGCTCGACGAGGCGAAGGTGCGGGTCACCCACCCCGACGTCGGCGGCGGCTTCGGCATGAAGGCGGTGAACTATCCCGAGCAATTGGTCTGCGCCTACGCCTCGATCCAGATCGGCCGGCCGGTGAAGTGGATCTCCGAGCGCGCGGAAGGCATCGCCTCCGACAGCATGGGGCGCGACCACGTCACCCGCGCGCAGGCCGCCTTCGACGCGGACATGAAGCTGACGGCGGTGCGCGTCGACTGCGTCGCGGCCATGGGCGCCTACCTTTCGCCCTTCGCCGTCTACATCCCCTCCGTGCTGGCGTCTAAGGTGCTGACCGGCGTCTACGACGTGCAGACCTACTTCTTCGGCGTGAAGGGCGTCTTCTCCAACACCACGCCGACCGACGCCTACCGCGGCGCCGGCCGGCCCGAGGCGATCTACGTCATCGAGCGCCTGATGGACTACGCCGCCCGCGAGATGGGCGTCGACCCCGTCGATCTGCGCCGCAGGAACTTCATCCGGGAATTCCCTTACGTCTCCGCCACCGGCGAGACCTACGACGTCGGCGACTTCGACCGTGTGCTCGACCGCGCCATGGTCGAGGCGGACGTGGCGGGGTTCGCCGCACGCAAGGCCGAGAGCGCGAAGGCGGGCAAGCTGCGCGGCCTCGGCCTCTGCTACTACATCGAGTCGATCCTCGGCGATCAGAACGAGACCACCGAGATCAAGTTCCTCGAGGACGGGGCGATCGAGCTCTACGTCGGCACCCAGTCGAACGGGCAGGGGCACGAGACGGTTTTCGCGCAGTTCCTCAGCGGCCGTCTCGGCGTGCCGTTCGAGAACATCCGGCTGGTGCAGGGCGACACCGACCTGATCGCCCACGGCGGCGGCACCGGCGGGTCGCGGTCCGTCACCATGCAGGGCTCCTCGATCTGGGGCGCGGCCGACGCCTGGGTCGAGAAGGTGAAGCCCTTCGCGGGCGAGGAGCTGGAGGTGTCGGCGGCGGACGTCGAGTTCGTCGAGGGCGCGTTCCGGGTGGCGGGCACCGACCGCGCGCTCGACGTGATGGAGGTCGTCGCCCGCGCCCGGGCCAAGGGTCACGGCGAACTGCTCGGCGAACGGCGCGAGACGGTGACGCCAGGCCGCTCCTACCCCAACGGCGCGCACTTCTGCGAAGTGGAGATAGACCCCGACACCGGCGTCACGCAGGTGGTCAAGTACACCGTCGTCGACGACTTCGGCGTGCTGATGAACCCGATCCTCGCCGAGGGCCAGGTGCACGGCGGCGTGGTGCAGGGGCTCGGTCAGGCGCTCTGCGAGCATGTCGTCTACGACGAGGACGGCCAGCTCGTCTCGGCGACGTTCATGGACTACGCGATGCCGCGCGCCGGCGACGCGCCGATGATCCCGTTCCACCACGAGGGCGTGCCGTCGACCGCCAACGTGATCGGCATGAAGGGCTGCGGCGAGGCGGGCACGGTCGGCGCCTGCGCGGCGGTGGTCAACGCGGCGCTCGACGCGGTGTGGGAGGCCGGCGTGCGCCACGTCGACATGCCGATGACGCCGCTGCGCATGTGGGGCTGGCTGAACGCGGTGCGGCGCGAGGCGGCCTGAGATGGCGATGGGGGTCGAACGGCTCGGCCCCCGTCTCTGGCGCGTCGTGAGCCGTTCGGGCCGGGTGTTCCACATGCGCCCGATCCGACCGGAGGACGCCCCGGCCTTGCAGCGGGCCTTCGTGGCGCAGAAACCTGAGGACCGCAAGCTCCGGCTGCTCTCGGCCATCCCGCGCCTGCCGGACCGCATGGCGCTGCGGTTCTGCACGGTCGACGGCGTGCGCGACGCGGCGCTGGTGCTGGTCGACGACGCGGCGCCGGGCGAGCTTTTCGGCGGCGCGCGGCTGATGCGCGACGGCGAACCCGGAACGCAGGCGGGCGAGCGGGCGGAGTTCGCGGTCTCCGTCGCGTCCGGCCTTCAGGGCGAGGGTCTCGGCCGCATGGCGCTTGAGACCGTGTTCGCACTCGGCGCTGAGATGGGGATACGCCGCGTCTGGGGTTCGGTCTCGCGCGGCAACGAGGGGATGCGCGCGCTGGCGCGCCGCCTCGGCATGACCGAACGCGCCGACCCCGACGACCGGACGCTGGTGATCTGCGAGAAGACCCTCGCACCCGATGGCGGCGCGGCGACGGCGGGTTAGCGCGCGCCGCGCCTCACAGGCGGTCGAGCAGCACGCCGTCGCGACGCTCGACATGGATGCGCGGCGCGCCGGCCTCCTCGAAGGGCGCGGCCCGCCGCGCGGCCAACGCCGCGGCCGTCTCGGCCAGCGCGGCGATGTCGACCACCGGCAAGCCTGCGGCGGCCAGATCGGCCCTGAGGTCCGGTCGGCGGTCGGAGACGGCGACGCCCCGCTCGGTGACCACCAGATCGACCGAGGCGCCTTCGGTCGCCACCGTCCTGACCTTCGGCACGATCTTGGCGTAGCCGCCGCCGGTCAGCGTCGTCGTCACGATGCTGAGGCGCGCGCCCTGCGCCGCGTCCGGATGGCCGCCCGGTCCGCCCAGCACGCGCCCGTCTGCGCCCGAGACGACGTTGACGTCGAACGCAAGATCGACCTCGGCCGCCCCGAGCAGCATCGCCGACAGCCCGTTCACCACGGCGTCGGGGTTCAGCGGGCTGGCGTAGTCGCTCGCGCTCATCATCCGGTGGGCCGGGTTGCGCATCGAGGAGGAGACGGCCCGCAGGTCGAAGCACTGCACGTCGAAGGCGCGCTCGAAGAGCCCGGCCTCCAGCAGATCGACGTGCGCGCCGGCGATCCCGCCGGACAGGAAGCCCCCGCGTACGCCCCTCTCCGCCATGCGGCGTCCGATGACGGGCGCCGCCGCGAGGGAGTAGCCGCCGGCGCCCGTCTGCAGGGAGAAGCCGTCCCGCAACAACCCGGCGGCCTCGATGCAGGCCGCCGTCAGATCCGCGATGGCCCGGGCCTCGGGCGACGACGACGGCAGCGTCGTGCCCGACTGGATGCCCGAGACGTCGCCGGGGTTCGGGAACGGCGCGACGCGGTCGACGAAGCGGGCCTCGATGTCGACGTGGGGCAGGGGCTCGGCGATGACCTCATGCGCCGCGACGACGGTGCGGCGGGCGTGGCGGCAGTCGACCGCCGCATAGCCGAGCGGCCCGCAGGCGAGCGCGCCGCCGCGCCCGGTCGCCGCCCCGTCCGGCCGGGCGAGCGCGGCGCCGATGAAGGCTGCGTCGATCCGCAACTGGCCAGCCGAAATCGCCCGCGCCCGCCCGCCGTGGGACTGGAGGAGCGCCACCCCGTCGAGCGCGCCGCCGGCGATCGCGTCGGCGACCGGCCCGCGCATGTAGTCGGTGACGACATGCGCCACGGTCCCGTCGCGGATGGCGTCGACGAGAGGCGCATGGACCGGGAAGACGGAACTCGGGCAGAGGACGAGGCGCTTCAGCCCGCGCGCCCGCGCCAGCGCCACGACCGCGTTCATCAGCCGGTCGCCGTTGCGGTAGTGGTGATGGAACGACAGCGCCGCGCCATGGTCGAGGTCGAGCGCGTCGAAGGCCGCCGCGAGGCTCGGCGCCAGCTTGTCGCCCGAGGGCGCGTCGGAGCGTGGAGGTTTGAGGTCGAGGGCCGGCGGCGGCGCGCCGCGCCACCGGAGCAGGCCGAGGGGCGTCGCGACGGCCTCAGCCATGGGGCGCCGCGGCCCGATGACGGCCGCGCCACGCGGCGGGGCCGGCGGCGTGGACGGACTCGCCGTCGGCGCTCACCGCCACCGTCACCGGCATGTCCTCGACCACGAATTCGCGGATCGCCTCCATGCCGAGGTCCTCGAAGGCGACCACCCGCGCCGCGCGGATCGCCTTCGCCACGAGCACCGCCGCGCCGCCGACCGCGATCAGATAGGTCGCCCCGCGCGCGGCGATGGCGTGCGCCGTCTCGGGGCTGCGCTCGGCCTTGCCGATCATCGACAGCACGCCCTGATCGAGCAGCGCCGGGGTGAACGGGTCCATCCGCGTCGCCGTCGTCGGGCCGGCGGGGCCGACGACCTCGTCTCCCACCGGATCGACGGGACCGACGTAGTAGATCACCCGCCCGTCGAGCGGGACGGGCGGCGGCGCGCCGCGCGCGAGCCCCTCGACGATGCGCCGGTGCGCAGCGTCCCGGGCGGTGAGGATGCGGCCCGACAGCAGCAGCGTCTCGCCGACGCGCCAGTCGGCCATCTCGGCGCGGGTCAGCGCGTCGACGTTCACCCGTCGCGGCGCCAGGCGGGGCGGCGCCGCCTCGATCTCGGGCCACGCCGACAGGGGCGGCGGATCGAGATAGGCGGGCCCCGACCCGTCGAGCGTCACCCTGGCGTGGCGGTTGGCGGCGCATTGCGGGACCAAGGCGACGGGCAGGGAGGCCGCGTGCGTCGGCCGCGTCGCGATCTTCACGTCCACCACCGTCGTCATGCCGCCGAGCCCCTGCGCGCCGACGCCGAGGCTGTTGATCCGGTCGTAGAGCCTGAGGCGCATCGCCTCCTCGGGCGTCGCCGGGCCGCGCGCGATCAGCTCGCCCATGTCGATCGGGTCGAGCACCGCGCGCTTGGCGAGCAGCATCGCCGTCTCCGCCCCGCCGCCGACCCCGACGCCGATCACCCCCGGCGGGCACCAGCCGGCGCCGAGGGTCTCGACCGTCCGCACCACCCAGTCCTCGACCGAGTCGGCGGGGTTCAGCATCGCGGCGCGGGCCTTGTTCTCCGACCCGCCGCCCTTGGCCGCGATCACCATCTCCAGCGCCCCGCCGAGGCCGAGCGAGACGTGGGTGACCGCAGGCGTGTTGTCGCCGGTGTTGCGCCGCGAGCCGAGCGGGTCGGCGACGATGGAGGCCCGGAGCGGGTTGCCCGCCTCGGCCCACGCGAGGCGGACGCCTTCGTCGACGAGTTCGGGCAGCGTCCGGTCGCCGGCGATCACCGCCGACTGGCCGAGGGTGGCGAACACCGTCACGAGGCCGGTGTCCTGGCAGATCGGCCGACGGCCGAGCGCGGCGAGACGGCTGCTCTCAAGGATTTGCCCCATCGCCGCCTTGGCCGCCGGGCTCTCCTCCCGCCGCCAGGCCGCGACGAGGTGCGCGAGATAATCGGGCGCATGATGGACCGCGATGTGCTGGAGGGCGGCGCGGACCGTCTCTATGATGTCGTCGGCCTTCAGAACGATGATGTCGGGCATCGCCTTCTTCCGTCCCCGCATTCATGGCGCCTCGTGGCGCGCGGTTCTGTCGGCGGGTGGGCGAGGGCGTCAACCCTGCGCGTCGTCGGCCGCGCGCCTTGACACCCTGCGCCGCGCGCCGTAGCACCCGCCATCCGTCCGTTGGGGCGGGGTTTTCGACGCGCGCGGGCGCCGCAAGGCGAAGCCTGTCGCCCCCTCGGGGGAGAAGGAGCGCGTCTCGCACAGGTTGAAGAAGGAGACGGCCGGTGACCAAGCGCACCTCCGCCAAGTACAAGATCGACCGCCGCATGGGCGAGAACATCTGGGGGCGGCCGAAGTCCCCGGTGAACCGCCGCGAGTACGGCCCCGGCCAGCACGGCCAGCGGCGCAAGGGCAAGATGTCGGACTTCGGCACCCAGCTCCGCGCCAAGCAGAAGCTGAAGGGCTACTACGGCGACCTGACCGAGAAGCAGTTCCGCCGCATCTTCGCCGAGGCCGAGCGCCGCAAGGGCGACACCGGCGAGAACCTGATCTCGCTGCTCGAGCGCAGGCTCGACGCCGTCGTCTACCGCGCGAAGTTCGTGCCGACGGTCTTCGCCGCCCGCCAGTTCGTGAACCACGGCCACGTGACGGTGAACGGCCGCCGCGTCGACATCCCGTCCTATCAGGTCTCCGAAGGCGACGTGATCGAGGTTCGGGAGAAGTCGAAGCAGCTCGCCCTCGTGCTCGAAGCCGCCCAGTCCCCCGAGCGCGACACGCCCGACTATCTCGAAGTCGACCACCACAAGATGTCGGCCACCTACCTGCGCGCCCCGTCGCTCGCCGACGTGCCCTATCCGGTGCAGATGGAGCCGAACCTCGTCGTCGAGTTCTACGCGCAGAACTGACGCGCGGTCTTCGCTGAACGCCGCGGCGCGATCTTAACGAACGCGGCGCGGCGTGGCGCTATGCTCCCGCCGCCCGCGCGCCGCCGGGCCGACCGACACGGAGACGCGCCGATGGACCCGACCCCGTCCCCCGCCACCATCCTGCTCGGCCTGCTGGTCCTGTTCGTCGTGCTGGTCGTTGTGCGCGGCGTGCGGGTGGTGCCGCAGGCGAACGAATGGGTCGTCACGCGGCTCGGCGCGTACAACCGCACGCTGCGCGCCGGCGTGAACCTGATCATTCCCTTCGTCGAGAACGTCGATTCCAAGGTCTCCATCGCCGATCAGGTGGTGAGCGACGTCGCACTCGACGTCGTGTCGAAGGACAACGTGGTGTTCACCATCGAGCTTCTGGTGGTGTTCCGCATCGTGAAGCCCGAGCTCGCCGTGTTCCGCGTCAACGACGTGCGCGAACTGGTCATCGGCCTTGTGAAAAGCCTCGTCCGCTCCGAGATCGGCAAGGTGGAGCTCGACGCCGTGCAACAGGACCGCGAAAGCCTCAACGTCGCCATCCGCGTGGCGCTCACCGAAGCCGGCGACGACTACGGCCTCGTCATCTCGCGCTCCGAGATCACCGACGTGCGCCTGACCGAGAGCACCCAGCGCGCCATGGCCGAAGTGCTGGAGGCCGAGCGGCAGCGCCGCGCCGCCATCACCCGCGCCGAAGGCGAGAAGCGCGCCGTGGAGCTCGCCGCCGACGCCGACCTCTACCGCCAGCAGCGCGAGGCCGAGGCGGTGCGCGTCGCCGCCGACGCCACGGCCTACGCCAACGGCGTGATCGCCGAGGCCATCGCCAAGCACGGCGAGGCGGCGGCGAAGTTCCAGATCGCCGAGCGCCAGATCGAGGCCGTGCGCGCCCTGTCGGCCAGCCCCAACGCCAAGCTGGTGCTGGTGCCGGGCGACGTCTCGGACGGCTTCACCCGCGCCGCCGCGATCCTCGCCGACACGCGCGCGCCATGATCGAGCAATGGATTTACGACCCTTGGGCGTGGCTCGCGGTCGGCGTGGCGATGATGCTGGGCGAACTGCTGCTGCCCGGCTTCCTGCTCCTCGGCTTCGGTCTGGCGGCCGTGGTGATCGCGGGCGTGGCCCTCTTCCTCCCGGTCGAGGCGAGCGTCAACGGCGCGCTGCTGCTGGTGGTGTGCTACGCGGTGCTCGCCCTTGGCGCGTGGTGGGCCCTCGCGCGGCGCTACGGCCGCACGGCGCGCAGGCCCGAGGACGGGCGCGACATCAACGACTTCACCAACCGCTGAGACGCTTCACGCCAACGTCTTGAAGTCGCTCGCCGGATCCGCGAGCCGGTCCGGGTCGGGCGAGACGCCCGCCTCCAGCCACCTTTTGCCGGTCATGTAGGCGCGCGGGTCGTTCATCGCGTCGACGGCGATCAGCCGGCCCTCCGCGAAATACCACACCGATCGGGTCCCCTCCCGCGCGCCGGGCCGGACCACCGTGCGGTCGAACCCGGCGTTGAGCCCTGCGATCTGGAGCTTCACGTCGTACTGGTCCGACCAGAACCACGGCGTCGGGTCGTAGGGCGCGCCGCGGCCGAGCATCGCCGCAGCGACCGCCTTCGCCTGGTCGATGGCGTTCTGCACCGACTCGAGCCGGATGCGCCGGCCACGCCACGGAAAGCTCGCGCAGTCGCCGGCGGCGAAGATCGCCGGGTCGTCGGTGGCGCCGAAGGCGTCGACGGCGATCCCGTTCTCGACGCTCAGGCCGGCGGCTTCGGCCAATTCCGCGTTCGGCGTCACGCCGATGCCGACGAGCGCGAAGTCCGCAGCGACGCGCGCGCCGTCGCTCAGCGTCGCGCCGGTCGCGCGTCCTTCGCCTTCCAGCCGCTCAAGGCCGACGCCCTCTCGGATCTCGACGCCATGACTCGCGTGGAGCGCGCGGAAGAAATCCGCCGTCTCCGCCGCCGCAACCCGCTGCAGGATGCGCGGCGCCGCCTCGATCAGCGTGACGCGAAGCCCCCTCGCCGCCGCCACCGCCGCCGCCTCGAGCCCGATGTAGCCCCCGCCCACGATCAGCGCGCGTCGCCCCGCCGCGAACTCGGGCGCCATGGCGTCGACGTCGGCGAGCGTGCGGACGGGATAGACGCCGGCCAGATCGCCGCCCATCGCCGGCGGCAACAGGCGCGGGCGCGCGCCGGTCGTCAGCGCGAGCTTGTCGTAGGCCACGGCCCGCCCGTCGGCGAGGCGCACGGCGCGCGCGTCGCGGTCGATCGCGGCGACTGGCGCGCCGGTGATCAACTCGATGTCATGCTCGGTCCAGAAGGCGTCCGGCTTCAGCCACAGCCGTTCGGCGTCCATTTCGCCGAGGAGGTATTTCTTCGAGAGGGGCGGGCGCTGGTAGGGCGGCGCCGCCTCCTCGCCGATCAGGGCGATCGGGCCGTCGTGCCCGCCTGTCCGCAGCGCCTCGGCCAGCGACGCGCCGGCCTGGCCCGCGCCCACGATCACGATCCGCTCCGCCATCCGCGCCTCCTCCGTTCCCGCCTTGCTTAGTCGCGCGCGGGCGGCGTTAAAAGGGGCGGCAACGACGGGAGGGGGACCCCATGAAGATCGGAGCGCAGACGCCGGCGGTGGTGACCGGCGCGGCGAGCGGGCTCGGCGAGGCCACGGCGCGGATGCTGGCGGCGGCGGGGGCGAAGGTCGCCGTGCTCGACCGCGACGCCGCCCGCGGCCCAGGCGTAGCCGCGGAGATCGGCGGCCTGTTCCACGAGACCGACGTCACCGACGACGCGAGCGTCCGCGCCGCCCTCGCCGCGGCGGCCGAGGCGCACGGACCCGCCCGCATCGCCGTGAACTGCGCCGGGATCGCGCCGGCGGCGCGCACGGTGGGCCGTGACGGCGCGCACCCGATGGCGGTGTTCGAGAAAGTGATCGCCGTGAACCTCGTCGGCACCATGCGCGTCATGGCCGAGGCCGCCGCCGCCATGGCGACGCTCGACCCGCTCGACGGCGACGGGCTCCGCGGCGTCGTGGTGAACACGGCCTCGGTGGCGGCCTTCGAAGGGCAGATCGGGCAGGCGGCCTATGCGGCGTCGAAGGGCGGCGTGGCGGCGCTCACGCTGCCGGCGGCGCGGGATCTCGCGCGCCACGGCGTGCGCGTCTGCGCCATCGCGCCCGGCCTCTTCGGCACGCCGATGCTGCGCGGCCTTCCGGAGGACGTGCAGGAAAGTCTGGCGAAGCAGGTGCCGTTCCCCGCGCGTCTCGGCGATCCGGCCGAGTACGCCGCGCTGGTGCGGTTCATCGTCGAGACCGACTACATGAACGGCGAGGTGATCCGGCTCGACGGCGCGATCCGCATGGGACCGCAGTAGAGCGGGAGGGGCCGCGGCCCCTCCCGAACGGCGTCACTCGGGCAGGATGACGGCGTCGATCACGTGGATCACGCCGTTCGACGCCACGATGTCGGCGGCGACCACGTTGGCCCCGTCCACGGTGACGCCATCGGTCGCGTCGATGTCGACGGTGGAACCCTGCACGGTCTCGGGGCTCAGCGTCTGGCCGGCGATGTCGGCGGACATCACGGCGCCGGGCAGCACGTGGTAGGTCAGCACGGCGACGAGCTGGTCGCGGTTCTCCGGCAGCAGCAGCGTCTCGACCGTGCCCTCGGGCAGGGCGGCGAAGGCCTCGTCGGTCGGCGCGAACACGGTGAACGGGCCGTCGCCGCGCAGCGTCTCGACCAGACCGGCGGCCTCGACGGCGGCGACCAGCGTGGTGAAGTTTCCGGCCCCGATGGCGGTGTCGACGATGTCGAGCTCGGCGGCCGAGGCGGAGAAGGCGGCGGCGGACATGGCCGCGCCGACGGCGGCGGAAGCGAAGGTGCGAAGCATCGCGGGCGTCCTCTCTGTTTGCGATCCAGTGCCGGATCGATGCTGCGACATTTAGCACGGCACGGCGGCGCGCCACCGTGCCGTGCCCAAAAGATTGTGTCTGTCCAAAGGGTTGACCCGAGGGTGCGGCGGCTTAGGCCATGCTTTCGCCATGTTTGCGCCGCGGCCTGAGGGTCAATCCCCCAGCACTTCAGGAGGCGTCGAGCAGCACGCTGTCGATGACGTGGATCACGCCGTTCTCCGCCTCGATGTCGGCCGCGACCACCTGCGCCGAGCCGACGCGGACCGCGGCGCGGTCCTCGTTGTCGATCACGATGGTCTCGCCCGAGAGCGCGCCGGCGCCGAAGGCGAGCCCCTCGATCTCGGCCGAGGGCAGCGCGCCGCGCACCACGTGCCGCCCGACCAGCGCACGCAGCTCGTCGCGGTTGGCGGGGTCGAGCAGCGACTCCACCGTCCCTTCGGGCAGGGCGGCGAAGGCCTCGTCGGTCGGCGCGAACACGGTGAAGGGACCGTCGCCGCGGAGCGTCTCGGCGAAGCCGGCGGCCTCGGCGGCGGACAGCAGCGTCTGGAAGGTTCCGGCCGCCTCGGCGGTCTCCAGGATGTCGCCGCGGGCGGCCATGGCCGCTCCGGCCGAAAGAACGCTCACGCTCAGCGCGGCGAGCAGGGTCTTCTTCATGGTCAACCTCCTCATGGTGGCGATCCGCGAGTCCGTCGCGGTCGTCGCCCATGTGGCGGTCGGCGCGGACGGACCAAGACCGCCGGGGCCGCACGCTCGTAACGAGAGCGTGAAGTCATTGAAGTAAATGGATAAACTGTGGCGCACACAGGGTGCTTGGGGCGATTTCGCGACAGGCGCCGGAAAATCGCCGCGGCGTCGTCGCGATCGGTGCAGAAAACTATTTCCGACAGGAATGGTCGCGCTAAAACCACGCAGCGCGACGGTCGTCGCGCGACTCTCGAAGAAGGATCGACGCCCATGCCCATCGCCGTCGGCGACACGCTTCCCGCCGCCACCTTTCGCCTGAAAACCGACGCCGGCCTCGGCGAGATGACGTCGGCCGACGCCTTCGCCGGCAAGGTCGCCGTCTTCGCCGTGCCCGGGGCCTTCACGCCGACGTGCCACAACGCCCACGTGCCGAGCTTCGTGCGCAACGTCGCCGCCCTTCAGGCCAAGGGCGTGGAGCGGATCGTCTGCATTTCGGTCAACGATCCGTTCGTGATGGCCGCCTGGGGCGACGCGACCGGCGCCAGCGCCGCCGGTGTGATGATGCTCGCCGACGCCGACGCATCCTTCGTCGCGGCTGTCGGGCTGGAGTTCGACGGCTCGGGCGCCGGCCTCGGCATGCGGTCCAAGCGGTGGTCGATGCTCGTCGAGAACGGCGTGGTCAAGGTGCTGAACGTAGAGGAGAGCCCGGGTCAGGCGACCTGCTCGACCGGCGACGCCCTGCTCGACCAGATCTGACCGATCAGACCGGCGCGCGCGCGCGCTTTGCGAGGGCGATGCTGAGCGCCAGCATCGCGAGAACGCCGGCCGCGCCCGCACCGTTCGCGACGGGCGCGGCGGGCCACAGCGCCGCCGCGCCGGCGGCCCCGGCCGCGACGCGCAGGGGCCAGGCCAGCCGCGACTCCATCCACCCCTCCATCGAAGCCGCCAGACCGTAGACGCCGACGGCGGCGAAGGCGGTGATGCGCAGCGCCTCGGCCCAGTCGCCCGAAAGGATCGGCGTGAAGGCGAAGAGCAGCGGCACGATGTAGAGGCCCTTCGCCAGCTTCCAGCTGGTGAAGCCCGTCGCCATCGCCGGCGCGCGCGCGATGGCCGCCGCGGTGAACGCCGCGAGGCAGACCGGCGGGGTGACGTTCGAATCCTGGCTCAACCAGAAGATGATCATGTGCGCCGACAGGAGCGCGGCCATCGCCGTCTCCCGCGCGATGGCGGCGTCGCGGAGCGGCCGCAGCGCCTCGATCGGCAGCGACCCGATCAGCGCCCGCGCCTCCGCCGTCGGGATCGGCCCGGCCATCGCCGCGGCGGCCGCCTCGGGCGAGGCCAGCATCAGGATCGGCGCGGCGGTCTGCGGCAGGGTTCCCGTCGCGAGCATCGTCACCAGCGTCGCGTCGGAGATCATGCCTGCGAGCGCGGGGGCGGAAAGCGTCGCAAGCACGATGTAGGCCGCGGTGACCGGCAGCCCCATGCCGAGCACCAGCGAGGCGACGGCGATCAGCGCGATGGCGACCAGCACGTTCCCGCCCGCCCACTGCGCGATCATCAGCGAGAACACGTTGCCGACGCCCGCCGTCGAGATCACGTTGACGACGACGCCGACCGCCACCAGCAGCACCGCCGTCATGATCATGTTGCGCGCGCCGAGCGCCAGCGCCTCGACCACCGCCCGCGGCCCCATCCGCCGTGCGCCGAGCCAGCTCGCCGCCACGGTCGCGCCGATGCCGATCACGGCGGCGTAGGAGGGGGTGTAGCCCGAGAGCAGCGCCCAGATCACGGCGCCGATGGGCAGGAAGAACGCGGCGCCGCCCGCCTTCATCGCGTCCCACAGCGACACCGCGACCCCCGGCATGGCGCCGAGGCCCTGCCGCTTGGCCTCGATTCGCACGAAGAAGGCCACCGACAGGAAGTAGAGCAGCGCCGGCAGCGCCGCGACGGCGACGATCCGGTCGTAGGGAATCCGCGTGTAGCTCGCCATCACGAAGGCGCCGGCCCCCATGATCGGCGGCATCACCTGACCGCCGGTGGAGGCTGCGG
Organism: Paracoccaceae bacterium; assembly: GCA_007693835.1. Lineage (GTDB taxonomy): Bacteria > Pseudomonadota > Alphaproteobacteria > Rhodobacterales > Rhodobacteraceae > Rubrimonas. Next base: position 48,969 of record RECW01000130.1, read on the forward strand.
CCTCGACCGCGCCGGCGAACTTCGGCGGGAAGCCCGCCCGCTTCATCAGGGGGATGGTGATGACGCCGGTCGAGGCGGTGTTGGCGACCGCCGAACCCGAAATCGTGCCGGTCAGCCCCGAGGCGATCACCGCGACGAGCCCCGGCCCGCCGATCATCCGCCCCGCCACCGCCCGCGCCAGCGCGATCACGAAGTCGCCCGCGCCCGAGCGCAGCAGGAAGGCGCCGAAGATGATGAACGGAAAGACCGTCGCGGCCGAGATGCGCGCGATCGAGCCGAACATGGCGTCGTCGCCGTAGAGGCTGCGGAACAGCACGGTCTCGGGGCTGAGTCCGGGGAAGTTGAACACGCCCCCGACGAAGCGTCCCCACCACGCCACATAGCCGAGGGCGAGGATCATCAGGACCGGAATCACCGGCCCCGCCGCGCGCCGGGCGAACTCCAGCGCGCCGACCAGCACGACGCAGCCGGCGACCCAGTCGAGCGTCGAGAGCCGCACGCCGCGGGCGTAGATCGCGCTCTCCGCCCGCGCCACGTAGAGCGCCGCGGCGGCGACCGCGAGGCCGAGCGCCAGGTCGACCCACAGCCATCCGCGCCCGCGCATTCGCCGCGAGGCGGGCGTCCAGAGCGCGCAGAGCAGCGCGAAGCCGCCGAAGTGGATGACGTTGCGCTCTATGTCGCTGACCAGCGGGGTCAGCGCCGCCGCGAGATGGAAAACCGAGAGCGCGACGGCGAGCCCCGTCGCGCCCCAGAGCCACGGCCCCGCCAGCTGGCGCTGGGCGTCGCCGCCGATCTCGTCCTCGGGCGTCATGCCGCCCGCGTCGCGCCCGTCACTCCGCGATCAGGCGCGCCGGCACGTCGACGCCGATCTCCTGAAAATACCGCAGCGCGCCGGGATGGAGCGGCAGCGGCAGCCCGTTCAGCGCCGTCTCCAGCGTGAATTCTTCGGTGGCCGGGTGGATGGCGCGGAGGAAGGCGAGGTTCTCGAACATCGTCCGGGTGATCTGGTAGACGTGCTCCTCCGGCACGTCGGCGTTCACCGCGAGGAAGTTCGGCTGCGCGATGGTCACGACATCGTAGTCCTGCCCCGGATAGGTCCCGGCCGGGATGTCGTAGGCCGTCCAGAGATTGAAGCCGCCGTCGGCCTCCTCGACCTGCTCGGGCGAGAAGGTCAGCAGGCGCACCCGGTCGGACGCGGCGGCGAACAGCTGCGTCAGCGCGCCCACCGGCACGCCGGCCGGCGTGGAGATCCCCGCGACCTGGCCGTTCTGCAGCGCCTCCGCCGCCGGCCCGTAGCCGCCGTAGACCAGCGTGAAGTCCTCGTCGATGTTCACGCCGAGATTGCCGAGGATGATGCGGTTCGAGCCGATGGTGCCCGAGTTCTGCGCGCCGAGCGCCGCGCTGCGGCCCTTGATGCCGACGAAATCCGCGATGGTGCCGGTCTCGGCGTGGTCGGCGCCGACGACGAAATGCTCGACGTTCGGCCAGAGCCCCGCCACCGAGCGCAGGTTCTCCTGCGGTCCGTCCGCCTCGACTGGCCCGACGCCCTCGGCGGCGAAATAGCCGAACAGGCCCTGCAGGATCGAGAACTGCGCCTCGCCCTCGCGCATCAGCCGGATGTTCTCGCCCGATCCGGCGGACGAGATCGCCGACATGCCGATGCCTTCCGAGGGCTCGAGCCGCACCTTGGTCAGCGTCGCGATGGCGACGCCGACAGGGTAGTAGGTGCCGCCGGTGGAGGCGGTGGCGAGGATGTAGTTCGCGCTCTGCGCGCCTGCGCCCGATGCCGAGACGACGGCGGCGAGAGCGGCGCCGGCGATGGCGGCGCGACGTGTCATGGACATGGTTCCCCCCCTTGGGAAGCTGCGCTTTCCGCGCGTTGCGGCGTCAGCCTAGGAGAGCGCGCGGCGGAGGGCCAGCCCCCGCCGCGAAGCCGATGTCAGGCTTCCTCGGACTTGCCAGGATACAGCAGGCCGAGCGCCACGTAGGAGATCACCACCGCGCCGCCGGCGCCGAGCACGAAGACGCCTGCCAGCACCAGCCAGTCGATGGGCCCGCCGAACGCCGAGGTCGGCGTCGAGCTGGTGAAGTACTTGGTGAAGGCGACCGCCGCGACGCCGCCGAGCGGGGCCAGCAGCTCCGCCTTGACGAAGCGGCTGGTGCGCAGGCCCCGGTCGCGGATCAGCACGACGAGGAACGCCGCCGCGCCGACAACCGACACGATCACGATCGCCCACCACCAGAACAGGCCGAACATCTCCTGAAACACCGCGACCAGCATCCCGAGCGTGAGATCTTTCATGGCGTCGTCTCCTCAGGCCTGACCGCGGATCATGGCGAAGTAGGTCGGCTTCAGCGCCACCTTCTTCATCAGCCACGAGATCCAGAGCTCCTCCAGCGGCGCCACGACGCCGGGGAAGGAGGGAACGAGGTTGTCGTCGTAGTCGAACTCGATCAGCATCGCCCGGCCGATCCGCGTGATCAGCGGGCAGGAGGTGTAGCCGTTGTAGCTTTCGAGCGACTCGCGCCCGGCGATGTCGGCCACCAGATGATCGACCGCCACGGGCACCTGCCACTTGACGCTGGCCGCGGTCTTGCCCTTCGGCACGCCGGCCACGTCGCCGACCGCGAAGACCTCCGGATAGCGCAGGTGGCGCATGGTGTGGCGGTCGACCTCGACCCAGCCGTCGTTGGCCCAAGGCCCCTCCCGCCACGGCAGCGGGCTGTTGCGCACGGGCTCCGGCGCGCGCATCGGCGGGATGACGTTGATGAAATCGTAGTCGCATTCCGCCGTGCCGTCGGGCGTGGTGAAGAAGGCGAGCTTCTTCACCGGATCGATGCCTTTCAGCACGTGGCTGCGGTGCACCTCGACGCCCTTGCGGTCGAACAGCATCCGCAGCTTCTCGTTGACGATCGGCACGCTGAACAGCGCGTTCGCATGGGCGAAATACTTGATCTCCGACTGCTCCCGCGTGCCGTTGGTGCGCAGGATGTCGTCGACGATCATGGTGTATTTCAGCGGCGCGCCGGCGCACTTCATCTCGGTGGCTGGTCGGCCGAACACGCCGACGCCGCCGCGCTCGGCGAAGCGCATCATCTCGGCGGCGGTGGCCGCCGCCTCCTCGGGGCCGGCGTAGACCGCGCCGACGCCGTCGCGGCCGATCAGGCGGCGCTCGAAGCCCTCGACCGCGTCGAAGTCGAGGGTCAGGCCCGCGGCCACGATGAGGAAGTCGTAAGGCACGCTTCTGCCGGAGGCGGTGACGACCTTGCGCCCGTCAGGGTCGATCTCGGCCGCGGCCTCCTCGATCCACGCGACGCCGTCGGGGACCCACTCGGCGGTCGACGACAGCACGTAGTCGGCCGGCTGCAACCCGGCGGCGACCAGCGTGAAGCCCGGCTGGTAGTAGTGGCGCTTGCGCGGATCGATCAGCGTGATCTCGGCGCCGACGACCTCGCGCTTCAGCCGCGCCGCGCAGGAGAGGCCGGCGGCGCCGGCGCCGACGATCACGATGCGCGCCCGCGACGCGACCGGAGACACCGCCCGCGCCGCCGGCGGAGCGGCGAGGAAAAGGCTCAGCGCCGCGGCGCCCGCAAGCATGTCGCGGCGGGTGAGGCCGCGGCTTTCCAGCATCCGAATCACCGCGGAGTCGGCGGCGAACGGGGAGAACGTCCGTCCCGTCATGCGTTTCATCCCTTGGTCTGCAATTTGTTTCTACTGATACTCACTGTATAATAATTCCGTCGCGTCACCCTGCGACCCAAGGCCCAACAAACTGCGCAAATCGTCGCTGTCCGTCGTCAGGTCGGCAAGCGAATGCCGGTCAAGTTCGGCGAAGAACGCCTCCAGCGCGGCGACGAACGCGCGGCGCAGGCGGCACGCCGGGGCGAGGACGCAGGTGTTGGGCTCCGGCCCGAGGCATTCGGTAAGGCCGACTCCCGTCTCCATGGCGCGCAGCACAGCGCCCACCGTGATCGCCTCCGGCGGCTGCGCGAGCCGAACGCCGCCCCGCCGTCCCCGCGTCGTTTCGATGAAGCCGGCCGCGGCGAGGGCATGCGCGATCTTCGCAAGATGCGTTTCGGACATCCCGCAGGTTTCGGCGATGTGGGCCACCGTCACGAGACGCTCCGGGTGGAGCGCGCAGAACATGAGCAGCCGCATCGCGTGATCGGAACGGACCGTGAGGTGCATGGCGAGCCTCCCGCATTAGCGCCCTCGACAAGTCGAATTTTAGTCCTTTTGCGAAACTGTGACTTGACGCCGATCATGTCAGCCGGAATATTCCCCATCGGAAAAACGTGAAATTGTCGCAGGATGAGATCGAGGGCGCACCTTTCGCCGCACCCGCCTGAAGCAGGCGCCTTCTCTCGCCGCCCCGGCCGACCCAAGCAGGAGACATCCATGCGCATGCTGATCGCCGCCCTCGCCGTCACGCTTCCGTTCGCCGCCGCCGCGGAGGAGGCGCCGTCGGAGAAGCTCGTGACCGTCGTCGCCACGGCCGAGCCCCAGACGCAGCTGATGGCGATGGTGCTGACCATGGCTGCGGTTCAGCAGGGGGCCGAGGCGCACATCCTGCTGTGCGGCCCCGGCGCCGACATCGCCCTGATCGACGCCCCCGACAGCGCGACCGCGCCGCAGGCGCCCCGCGGGATGAGCCCGCAAAGCCTGATGATGGCGATCATGGAGACCGGCGTTCCGGTCGAGGTCTGCGCCATCTATCTGCCCAACCTCGGCGCCGGGCCGGAGGTGCTGATCGACGGAGTCGCCGTCGCCCAACCGCCGGCGATGGCCGCGAAGATCATGGCCGAAGGCGTCCGCGTCCTCAGCTTCTGACGGACGGCGGCGGCAGAACAGGCCGGCGCACCGACCGTCGCCCCCGGGGGCGTCGCCCGGTGCGCCGCAGTCCCGCCGTCAGCCCCTCTGCCGCTCCCGCGCCAGCACGCGCGCGGCGTCCGGCGCGAAATAGGTCAGCACGCCGTCGCAGCCGGCGCGCTTGAAGGCGGCGAGGCTCTCCATCATCGCGCGCTCGCCGTCGAGCCAGCCGGCCTGCGCCGCCGCCTTGATCATCGAGTATTCGCCCGAGACATTGTAAGCGAAGACAGGCGCGTCGAAGGCTTCCTTGATGCGCCGTATCACGTCGAGATAGGGCAGGCCGGGCTTCACCATCAGCATGTCGGCCCCCTCCGCGATGTCCATCGCCGTCTCGCGCAGCGACTCCGACCCGTTGCCGGGGTCCATCTGGTAGGTCTTCTTGTCGCCCTTCAGCGCGCCGCCCGAGCCCACCGCGTCGCGGAACGGCGAGAAGAAGCACGAGGCGTACTTCGCCGCGTAGGTCATGATCAGCACGTCGCAGTGGCCCTCGCGCTCCAGCGCGGCCCGCATGGCGCCGACGCGCCCGTCCATCATGTCGGAGGGGCCGAGGATGTCGGCGCCCGCCTCGGCCTGCACCAGCGTCTGGCGCACCAGCGCGTCGAGGCTGCGGTCGTTGTGGATCACCCCGTCGCAGACGATGCCGTCATGCCCGTCGGCGTTGTAGGGGTCGAGCGCCACGTCGAGCATGACGCCGATCTCGGGCACCGCCTGCTTGATCGCCCGCGTCGCGCGGCAGACGAGGTTCTCGGGGTTCCACGCCTCGCGGCAGTCGCAGGTCTTCAGGGCGGGGTCGGTGTTGGGGAAGAGCTCGATGCAGGGAATGCCGAGCGCCGCCGCCTCCTCCGCCGCGCGCACGGCGCGGTCGATGGTCAGACGCTCGACGCCGGGCATCGAGGGGACGGGCTCGGCGCGGTTCGTCCCCTCGATCACGAAGATCGGCCAGATCAGGTCGTCGACGGTGAGATTGGTCTCGCGCACGAGGCGGCGCACCCAGGGCGTGCGGCGCAGGCGGCGGGGGCGGGCGGCGGGGTAGGCGGGCGTGATCATCGTGCGGTCTCCTCCACGGCGGCATTTGAGCGCGCGGGCGCGGGCCTGTCGATGCGACCCCCTGCGGCGGCTTTGCGCGCAGGCCCCGCCGCGTGCACAGTGTGGACCGGAAGCGGCGGGACCGATAATCTAACAGCCGTTCAATTCGGGGGAGACGTCATGGATTTCGGGCTGACCGGGGAGCAGACGCAGATCCGCGAGATGGTCGACGCCTTCGCGGCCGAGAAACTCGCGCCCCACACCGCCGCCTGGGACCGGGACGCGCATTTTCCCCTCGACGTGATGCGCGAGGCGGCGGGGCTCGGTCTCGCCGGCGTCTTCGTCGATCCCGAATACGGCGGCTCGGGGCTCGGGCGGCTCGACGGGGCGCTGATCTTCGAAGGGCTCGCCAAGGGCTGCGTCTCGACCTCGGCCTTCATGACCATCCACAACATGGTCGCATGGATGATCGACCGTTTCGGCGACGCGGAGCAGAAGGCGCGCTTCCTGCCGTCGCTCTGCGCCATGGAGACGGTCGCCTCCTACTGTCTCACCGAGCCGGGCTCGGGCTCGGACGCCGCGGCGCTGCGGACCACCGCGCGGGCGGACGGGAACAGCCATTACGTGCTGAACGGCTCGAAGGCGTTCATCTCCGGCGCCGGTTCCTCCGACCTCTACGCCGTGATGTGCCGCACGGGCGAGGCCGGCCCCGCCGGCATCTCCTGCATCCTCGTGGAGAAGGGGACGCCCGGCCTCTCCTTCGGCAAGCTCGAAGCCAAGATGGGCTGGAACAGCCAGCCGACCGCCGTGGTCACCTTCGAGGACTGTCGCGTGCCCGCAGAGAACCGCCTCGGGCCGGAAGGCGACGGGTTCCGCTACGCCATGAAGGGCCTCGACGGCGGGCGGATCAACATCGCCGCCTGCTCGCTCGGCGGCGCGGCGTGGGCGCTGGACACGGCGCTGGCGCACGTCCGCGAGCGCATCGCCTTCGGCAAGCCGCTCGCGGCGCTTCAGGCGGTGCAGTTCAAGCTCGCCGACATGGCGACGAAGCTGGAGGCGTCGCGGCTGATGACGTGGCGCGCGGCCGCCGCCCTCGACGCCGGCGCGCCGGACGCCACGATGCGCTCGGCCATGGCCAAGCAGTTCGTCACCGACGCCTGCTTCGAGGTGGTGGACGAGGCGCTGCAACTGCATGGCGGCTACGGCTACATCAAGGACTACGGGCTGGAGCAGCGGCTGCGCGACCTGCGCGTGCACCGCATCCTCGAAGGCGCCAACGAGATCATGCGCGTCATCGTGAGCCGGAAACTGCTGGACGCGGTTTGAGCTGTGCAGGGCTGGACGTACGTCGGATCGGGGCCGCCCTTCTGGTACTGGGTGGCTGCGGCCGTTTTCTGGTGGCGCGCCTGCGCGACGACGCTCGACGTGCCGAACGCGCTGCTGCTCGCGGCGGGGCGCTCGGCGGAGGACGCGGCGCTGTTCGACGCCCTCGCCCGCCGGCAGGCGGCGCGCGCGGCGGCGGGGTGGCGGCGGCGCGGGGCCACGCTCGTCGCGGTCGGCGCCTTCGCCATCGCCTTCGCGGTGGTCGCCGCGCTGACGCGCCGCGACGGGGTCGCCGCTGCGGCGGTCTGCCTGTTCGGGCCGGCCGCCCTCCATGCGGCCTGGGCGCGACGGACTGCGGAGGCCGTCGTCGCCGATCCGCCGGACGCCGAAGGGCTGCGCGTTCGGTTCCTGCGGCTGCGCGCAGGGGCCTTTCTCGCCGCGATGGTCAACGCCGCCGCGGCGACGCTGCTCGGACGCTTCGGGCTGCCATGAGGGAAGGGCGATGAGCGAGGACGACATCCTGTTCGAGCGCCGCGGCCGGCTTGGCCTCGTGACGCTCAACCGGCCGAAGGCGCTGAACGCGCTGACGCACCCGATGGCGCTCGCGCTCGAGGCGCAGCTTCTCGCGTG
>RECW01000028.1 GCA_007693835.1 Paracoccaceae bacterium
TGGCGATGGACTGGTCGCCGGACATGGCCAACTGGGCGATGTACACGCCGTGGCCGTTCTCCGACCTGTTCAAGGAGCTCGGCGACAAGGTCGAGGTGTTCGACTACGACAAGTACAACTTCGTCACCCCGATCATGAAGCCGGACGCGATGGACCGCGCCACGCTGCTCGACCGCGTGATGGCGAACTACCGCCGCTTCTACATGAGCCGGGCGCTGTTCCACTATCCGTGGTCGCTCGACCCGAAGCGGCGGCGCTATCTGCTCGGGTGCCTCTGGGCGTTCCTGAAGTCGGGCTTCGAGCGCAAGTTCTACGACCTCGGCCGCGTCGGCTACTGGGGGCCGCAGACCAAGAAGACGCTCAACTTCAACTTCGACCGCACCAAGACGCGGGCGAAGGCGGCGATGGACGATTGGGAAGTGGCGCACCGCGACGAGAAGCGCCGCCGCGTCGACCCGATGGAGATCGTCGCCTGCGGCGGCGGCAAGGAGCAGATGGTCGAGGAGAAGGAGTTCGTCATGCCCGACGATGCGCCCGCTCCCGGCGAGAAGAAGGTCGACACCTCCTTCACCCGCCCGCGCGAGACGATCGCCGCCGAGTGACGGCGACGGGCGGGCCTCGGCGCCCGCCGACCCGCGGCGCCCCGGCCCCGAGCCGGGGCGTCCGCCCTCTCCAGGATCAGAGCACACCGGCGAGGCGGCCATGGAGGCTTCCCGAATCGGCCCGAACGCCGTCACGCGCCTCGCCGAGGCGGTGACCGAGCGCCACGGCGCCCACGCCGCCGCGGACCTCTTCGCCGCGGCCGGCCTGTCGCATCACATCGCCGCGCCCCCCGAGCGCATGGTCGCCGAAGCCGACGTGGTGGCGCTCCACCGCGCGCTCGCCGGCCGGTTTTCGGCCGAGGCCGAGGCCATCGCCGCCGACGCCGGCGCGCGGACGGGCGCCTACCTGCTCGCCAACCGCATCCCGAAACCCGTTCAGGCGGTGCTGCGCGTGACGCCGCCGCGGCTCGCCGCGAAGGTCTTGCTCGCGGCGGTGGCGAAGAACGCATGGACCTTCGCCGGCTCGGGCGTGTTCGAAGCGCACGCCCGAGCCGGCGCCGACGTCGCCGTGCGCGGCGGCCCGTTCGCCGACCCGGGCGAGGCCGCCGCCCCGCTGCGCGCCTTCTACGCGGCGGTGTTCGAACACCTGTTCCGGGCGCTCGTCAGCCCCCGGACGACGGCGGCGGCGGAGACGGGCGAGGGCGCCTGCGCCATCCGCCTCGCGTGGCGGCGCGCCGCCCCGCCGTTGCCGACGCCCGTGCAGGCGCGCTAGACTGCGCTGACCGTCAGGCGAAACTGACAGGCGTCGGGAGGGGCCCCATGACCGAGATCACGATTCCCGCCATCGCGGCCGACGGCGCGCTGTTTCCGGTCGAGAAGATGGCCGCCCACCGCGAAGGGCTGCTGCACCTCGCCATCTCGGCCTTCGTGTTCGACGGCGACCGGCTGCTGATCCAGCGCCGCGCCCTCGGCAAGTATCACTGCGGGGGGCTGTGGGCGAACACGGTCTGCACCCATCCGCACTGGGGCGAGGCGCCGGCCGCCTGCGCCGACCGCCGCCTGCGCGAGGAGCTGGGGCTCTCGGGCGTGCGGCTCTCCTTCGCGGGCGTCTCGGACTACCGCGCCGACGTCGGCGGCGGGCTGATCGAGCACGAGCGCGTCCACATGTTCACGGGCGAAGCCGACGCCGCCACGGCCGTGCTCTCGCCGGACCCCGAGGAGGTGTGCGAGACGCGGTGGGCGGCCGCGGGCGACCTCCGCCGCGAGATGGCGGAACGCCCCGAGGCGTTCACGCCATGGTTCCGGATTTACGTCGCGCGCTGGCCCGACTTCGCCTTCGGCCGCGCCGCCTGAGCCCCGCCGTCGCGCGACGCGCTCACAACGCGGTCTCCGTCTCTCCGATGCGGATCTCGGCGCATCCCGCGCGCCCGAAGGCGTCGAGCATCGCCATGAAGCAGGGCGCGGACGCGGAGCCGAGATCGACGGTGAAGCGCCAGCCGCCCTGGGTGGGAGCCGGTCCCTCGACCCGGTGCGCGACGCCGAGCAGGTCGGGGCTCTCCTCGCCGTAGCGCGCCTGGAACCATTCGAGAAACCACAGCCTGAGCGGCGTCCAGTTCGGCGCGCTCACGGCGCAGCGCGTGACGATCTCGACCGCCCCCCACGAGAACGGCGCGATGCGCGCCGCGACGGTCTCGGTGATCGGCCCCGAGACAGGCGCGAAGCGCAGCCCCGAGACGCCGGGCACGCCGCGCAGCGCCGTGCGGCCCGCGCGGCGCACGCGCAGGTCGTGGCGCATCGGCAGGTTGAGCGGCGTGCGGCGGCGCACGCGGCCGTCTACGTCGCGGTCCACCGGCTCGGGGTCCACGTCCGCGCCGCCGTCGAGTTCGGTCGCGAGCGCCTCGAGAAGCGCGGAGACATAGAAATCCCGCACCGGTCCGAGCACGTCGGGCAGTTGATCGGCTAGCTGTTTCATGCGCGCCTCCTGACGACGCCGAGGGCGGAGAGGGCCGCGCCGAGGTCCGGCGGCAGCCTGTCCGTCTCCGCCGCGCCCGAGAGATCCGGCGGGGCCTCCGCCGCGGGCAGGTAGCGCCAGCCCTGGAAGGGTCGGCGCGGATGGGCCTCCGTCCGAACGATCGAACGGTCGAGCACGATCGCGCACCGCGCGATCCCGTCCGCTCCGACCACGGGTTCGAGCCCCAAGATCCGCTGACGGGCGAGGACGAACCCCTTGAAGACCCAGTAGAGCGAGCCGCCGTCGAGCACCTCGGCCGCGCGTTTCGGGCGCGTGCGCGTCACATGGCTGAGCGCGCCCGGCGGCTGACGCTCCTGCCATTCGGCGAGGTCCTCCACACCGTCCGCCCCGACACAGAGCTTGAGAAGGTGCAGCGGCCCGCGCCCGACCATGTCGATCTACTCCTTTAGTCGTATGCGGCGTTTGGCACATCTGGGGTGAGTCGTCATTGGGCGCGAGCCCCTGCGTCAAAAAAAAGTTACAGAGTTTCAAGTAGAAACCTCTGACAGCGCGGCGACATCGATTGACCCGCGGGCGCGGCGTTCGCACAATGTTCCAGACGAATCGCAGGAAGGGTCCGCCATGAGCCGCTTCGCCGCCCCGATCGCGGAGCAGATCTGGGACATGAAGTACCGCTTCAAGGCGGTCGACGGCACGCCCCGAGACGCGGCGGTCGAGGACACCTGGGCGCGCGTCGCCCGCGCCCTCGCCGCGCCTGAACCAGAGGCGACGCGGCCGCGCTGGGAGTCGGCTTTCCGCGCGGCTCTCGACGATTTCCGCTTCCTGCCGGCCGGGCGCATCCTCGCGGGGGCGGGCACGGCGCGCTCGGTGACGCTGTTCAACTGCTTCGTGATGGGCGCGGTGCCGGATTCGCTCGACGGCATCTTCGGCCATCTCCGCGAGGCGGCGCTCACGATGCAGCAGGGGGGCGGGATCGGCTACGACTTCTCCACCATCCGCCCGGCCGGGGCGCCGGTGAAGGGGGTCGCGGCCGACGCCTCCGGCCCGCTCTCCTTCATGGACGTCTGGGACGCGATGTGCCGCACCATCATGTCGGCCGGCGCGCGGCGCGGCGCGATGATGGCGACGCTGCGCTGCGACCACCCCGACATCGAGGCCTTCGTCG
>RECW01000027.1 GCA_007693835.1 Paracoccaceae bacterium
CGTCACAAGGGGCGGAATGCGAAGAAGCCGCCGCCCTGGGATGGCGACGGCTTCCAGTGTTCGGCTCCCGGCCAGACCTCGCAACGCGGCGTCGTCGGGGCGCCCCGCATCTCTCGGCTTGCTGGCGGGCGCCCCCTGAGCGGATCATCCGTCGGCCTGCTCCGCCCGAGGCTTTGGGGGACGCCTGCGTCCGCGACGCGCGGGCGTCTCCACCGCCTCCTCCTTGGCGTCCGCATCGGGCGTTGCGGTTGCGATCCATGCCCGCCGCTTGAGCGCGGCGTTCAGGCGTTGGGTGTTCGTCTTCTTGGAATAGCGGTGGAACACGTCCGCGGTTGAATGGCCGCTCGTGGCCATGCCCTCGTTCTCGGTGACGCCTGCGTCGGCGAGTTCGGTGATCCCGCCGTGGCGGCACGAATCCCACGTCACGTCATCGGGCAGACCCGCCTTCCGCCGAGCCAGCTGGATCACCCGGGCCGCACGACGGCGCTTCCAGGGACGCGCCGTTTTCGACCTTGGTCCCTTCATCAGCACGACGGGAACGCCGAGCCGCTCGAGATCGGCGAGATAGGCCTCCAGCTCCGGATAGAGCTGGGCGCCGTCCGCATCGCGCAACGGATGCCGCACCAGCGTATCGGTCTTGTGGTGCAGGATCCTGACGCTCTCGCCCGGGCGATAGTCCGACCAGGCCAGATGCCCCGCCTGGATGTTTTCCGGCCGCTGCAGCCATTCGAACGAGATCAGCACGCCAGCGCCAAGGTGAGGGTGGCCCATGTCCCGCAGGGTGTAGGCCAGCGTGTAGGCCTGCTCGCGCGTCGCGGCCGGTTTCGTCGCCGTCTTGCGCTTGACCAACTCGAGGCTGGACCAGGGGTTGGCCCGCTCTGTGCCGGCAGGTATCGGCGGAAAGAACTCCGGGTGGAGCCGAGAGACGACACGCCAGCCCTTGTGCATGATGGCCACGAGGTCCTCGGCGAGCCGGTTGCGCACCGTCTCGACGATCACAGGGGTTTCGCCGCGCGTGTCGACGCGGGTTGTCCGGACGGCCGCATAAATCTTGTCGGCCGCACCGCCGTCGATCGTGCGCACCGGAATGTCGCCGATCGTCCGGACCGCACCGCGCGGCTTGGAGACCGGCACGATCTCCGTCTCCCGCATGACCCGCGCGTATTCGATCCGCGTGCGCGGCGCGAGGTTCTTCCACATCTGCGTCTCGGTGCGGATGATGCGGAAGAACCAGCGTATCGAGCCCTCGTCGCGTGGGGCGACTTCACCGCGGCGGCCTGCGCGCCAGTCGTCGAGAGCGGCGTTGAGGAGATCGGCTCGAGCCTTCGCGACACCGTAGTCGACGCCGAGCGCTTCGGCCGCGATGGCGCAGCCGGCCTTGCGATCGGCGGGACGGACGCGCCAGTAATAGCCGACCGTCCCCTTCGCGAGGGGCATCGCGATCATGTAGCGCGGCCAGCCGGCAGGTTTTCTGGTCTTCATCAGAAGTAGCCTCCGACAGGCTCGTCATCAGCGAGGCCGAACCTTGCTTCGATGGCGGCTTCGAGGTGTGCGCGCAGCCAGTACTTGCGGGTCTCGCCGACAGGGATGCGTCCTTTGGGATAGCCGCCGGGCTTGCCGCAGCGCTTGCGGAAGTGCTCCACGGTCTTCTCCCCGGCGAAGGCGGCTGCGAGGTCCTCCTGCATCTGGAAAGGCCAGCATCCCGGCGGCGGGGTCACCTGACGGGTCCGGCCGGTTCGGCTAGCGCCGCGTTGCGGCGTCGGCGTCGGCGTCGGCGTCGGCGTCGAGGCAGTGTCGTGGACGACATCGGCCATGGGGTACTCTCCCATCGTCTCATACAAGGACATGACGGGTCGCGATTTCTTGGGCGGCCCGGGGATGACGAGGGTTCGCGGCCGCAGGGGCGTGCTGCGCACCACGCGAAAAAAATTCGGGGGAGACGTGCAGCCCCGATCACGTCGAGGCTGCTGGTCTCGGCCTGCGGTCGGGCAGGCGTCGCCTGGACCGAACCGAGCCGATGGCGGCGGCGGGCGCGCTCTGGTCCGCAGACGCGGCAGATGGCCGTCGGCCTCGCCTTCGTCTCGGAGCGAGGCGCTCCCGATGGCGAGACGGCGCGCTACGTCACCGGTCAGTCAGCGCTGCGCGCGATCAGCGGCGCTCGCCATGGCGAAGACCTTGTCGATCATCGTCTCGCGATGCGCGTCGAAGGTGGCGGCGATCGCCGTACCGTTGGTGTCGTCCAGGATCACCGCGATCTCGCGCACGATCTCCAGCACTGCGAGGTCTTCGGCGGCGAGCAGCAGCACGGGTCCGCCGTGGTCGGGATGGCCGCCGATCTCGACCGAGCCGCGGCTTATGGCGCGCACGAGGAGAGCGCGCAGAACGGCCTCGAGCCGGTTCGGCTCCAGCGCCCCGCCGTGATCGCAGAGCCGCAAGTCGTGCAGCCAGGCGGCGATCTCGCGCTGCGCGACGAAGAGGCCGGGATTGCCGGCGACGCGAGAGCAGACCGCGTCGGCGGCGCGGAGCGCCGGGGCGAAGCTGGCGAGCAGCGCGCTGATCAGGGCGCTGACGATAGCGCTTGGGTAGTCGGACATGGCGTGTCTCCCTGACCCGGGCCGGGGAAGTCCTTTTCGGGTCAAGCCGCCGCGCCGCGCCGCGAGCGGCGGGCGAGACAAAAAAGTCGGCAGGTGCGCGCCCCGGCTGCTCGTCGGCGCGCCGATCTCCTCCCCAGCCGCGAAACGGCGCGGCGTTGCCGGAGGGGCGCATACGATGCCGACCATCGACACCGAGACTGATCGCCGAGCCGGGGCGTCCGGCGTCGCGCTGCTGTCCGAAGCTGGCGTCGCGGCGCTGGAGACGGCGCATGAGCGCCGCCTCGCCGCGATCGCGGCGGAGGCCCTGGCGGCGATCGACACCGCCATCGCCGCCCATTTCGCCGAACGCGACCGCGCCGAGGCGGCGGCGCACGAGGCGCTCCTCGCCCGTCTCGCCGTGCAGAAGAAGGCGCTGGCGCAGCTTGAGGCCGCCGCCGCGCCGGTCGCCGCGCCGGCCGCCGCCCTGATCCAGACCGATGACGCCGCGCTACCCACGGAGCCCGCGATGACCGACGCGCACACTGCCGAACTTCCCCCCGCCACTGCCGCGCCGGTCGCGACGATCTCCGGGACGGCGCCCGCATCGCAGCCTCAGCCCGACACTGCCGAGCACGCCGCCGTCGAGCTCTCCGCCGGCCTCGCCGCCGTCGCCGTGGAGCGTCGCCGTCTGGCCGAGATCGCGTATCTGGCGCGCACGGCGCAGCGGCGCGCCGACCATGCCGCGGCCCTCGCCGAACTCGCCGCAGTCGAGGCGCGGATCGAGGCTCTCGCCGCGGCCGGCGACGCCGTCGCCGCGAGGCGCGCCCGCAAGACCCGGCGCAGCTGCGGGGCTGCGCCGGGCCGGTGAGTGCGGCGGCGAAGTCGGACGCGACCCGGTCGTCCTCAGCGCCTGACGCGGCGCCGGGGCTTAGCGGGCTGGCTTGCGAGGTGGCGCGTGGCTTCGGGCCAACAGTCAGCGAGGACCTTTTCGAGCGCTCTCACGCGCGCGTCCTGGGCGGCGATCTCGGCGAGGCGGTCACGCAGCCACGCCAGCGTATCCGCTGCATCGGGCGCGGCGGACAGGCGTGCGGCGGCCG
>RECW01000026.1 GCA_007693835.1 Paracoccaceae bacterium
CGTCAGACGTACATGCCCTTGATCATGTCCTCGAGCGCGCCCTTCTCCATCTCGATCTCGGCGATGCGGAACTTCACCACGTCGCCGATCGAGATGAGACCCTTGAGGCGCCCAGCCTCCACGACGGGCAGGTGGCGGAAGCGGCCGAGGGTCATCCGGCGGAGCAGATCGGTCGCCCGGTCCTCCATGCCGCAGGTCTGCACCTCTCGCGTCATCGCGGTGGAGACCGGCTCCTCCAGCACGGCGCGGCCCTGTCGGGCGATGGCGCGCACCACGTCGCGCTCCGACACGATCCCCGCGATCCGGCCGTCGCCCTCGGAGACGACAAGCGCGCCGATGCGCCTTTCCGCCAGCAACGCGACGCAATGCGAGAGCGGCGCGTCCGGGCGGATCGTCTCGACCTCCTCCGAGCCCTTCTGCTTCAGGATCGCGGTGACGGTCATGGCTGCGCCCTTCTGCTGTGCCCGGCGACAGGATGCGCCCCAGCGCCGCGCGCCGCAACGGCGGCGCGCCGCGGCTTTCCGCCCCTGCGGCGCGCCGCGGCGACGTCAGTCCCAGCCGAAGGCCTCGCCCATGCGGAGCACCAGCGCGTCGTGCGCGGCGCGCAGCGCGTCCAGCGCCGCGATCGCCTCCGCGTCATCGCCGAGCAGGGCCGCGTAGTCCTCGCCCTCGGTCGCGCGCGCCCAGTCGTTGCCGACGAAGACGGCGCTGGCGAAGCCGGCGTCCGCGATCTTGGCCTGCGCGTCGGGGAAGGTGCCGGCGGCCGTGCCGAGGCGCGCGGCGAACTCCATGTCGCCGAGCCCCGAGTAGGGCGCGCCCGACCCGTCGCGCACGTTGAGGAAGACCATGACGTCGCCGAAGGCCGTGTAGCCGCCGCCCAGCCCCTCCTTCACGCCGGCGGCGTGGGTGAAGAAACCCTGCGCCAGCGCCGGCGTCAGCGCCCCGGCTGGAAAGCCGACAGACACGTAGCCGGTGTCCCCGTCGCCGTCCTCGAGCCGGGAGACCATGACGCTCCACTGCCTGAAGACGTAGCCGAGGGCGGCGGCGAGGCGGTTCGCCTCGGCTTCGGACAGGAGCCCGCGGGTCTGCAGCGAGGCGTTGGTGCGCAGGAGGTAGCCGCCCGGCGTGACCTGCGTCTCGAGCGCCGCGGCGTCGACCCCGACGGCGGCCATGATCTCCGGCACGATCTCGTCGAGCGCCGCCCGCGCCAGCGCCTCGCGCTGCTCGTAGCTCGAACCGCCGAGGTCGACCGGCGCCTGCACCGAAGGCGTGGCCTCGTAGGAGAGCAGCCGCACGGCCTCGTCCGACGCGACCGCCTCCGCGGCGCTCCAGCCGAAAGACAAGAGCAGCGCGCCGAGCGCAGGACCGCATCTCGACCAGGCCATGACCATGTCTTTCTCCGCCCTTGATCCGGGCCACCCTATCTCCGGCGCGCCCCGCCGCAAGACCGCGGGGCGCCCGAGGCCCACGGCGCGACAAATCGGCGCCCGGGCGGAGCGGGATGCGCGCGTGAATCCCTTTTCAATACGGTTGCTGTCATGTTTTATTGACAGCCATGAGCGTCATGGATCACGCGCCCCCGCCGTCCTCGCCGCCGCAACCGGCGGCGGTGCTGGAATTGCTGAAGCCGATCACATGGTTCCCGCCCATGTGGGCGTTCATGTGCGGCGCGGTCTCGTCCGGCCAGTTCCACTGGGGGCTGTTCCTCGCCGGAATCATCCTCGCCGGCCCGCTGGTCTGCGGGATGAGCCAGGCGGCCAACGACTGGTGCGACCGCCACGTCGACGCGATCAACGAGCCGAACCGGCCGATCCCCTCGGGCCGCATTCCCGGCCGCTGGGGTCTCTGGATCGCGCTGATATGGACCGCCGTCTCGCTGCTCGTCGGCTATGCGCTGGGATCGTGGGTGTTCTGGGCGACGGTCGTCGCGGTCGCGGCCGCCTGGGCCTACAGCGCCGAGCCGATCCGGCTGAAGAAGGACGCGCGGATCAGCGCGCTGGTCTGCGGCCTCTCCTACGAGACGCTGCCCTGGTTCACCGGGGCGGCGGTGATGCTCGGCGCCTTCCCCGACTGGCGCATCGTGCTGGTGGCGCTGCTCTACGGTCTCGGCGCCCACGGCATCATGACGCTGAACGACTTCAAGGCGGTGGAGGGCGACCGCGCCTTCGGCCTCGCCACCCTGCCGGCCACCCTCGGCCCCGACCGCGCCGCGCGGATGGCGGTGGCGACGATGTTCGCGCCGCAGGTGGTGGTGATCCTGCTGATCCTGCTCTGGGGGAAGCCGTGGCAGGCGCTGATCGTGGCCGCGCTGCTCGCGGGGCAGGCGGCGCTCGTGCCGAAATTCTTCGCCGACCCGACCAGGAACGCCGTGTTCTTCTCGGGTTTCGGGGTGCTGCTCTACGTGCTCGGCATGCTGACGACCGCCTGCGTGCTGCACCTGATCGTTCCCGGAGCCGCCTGATGGCCGCTCCCCTTTACGGAGTCGGGGCATGAAACCCCTGTCGTGGCTCGGCATCGCCCGTCTCGGGCTGGTGCAGCTGTCGCTCGGCGCCGTGGTGGTGCTGACGACGACCACCTTCAACCGCGTGATGGTCGTGGAGCTCGCGCTGCCGGCGATGCTGCCCGGGGCGCTGGTCGCGTTGCACTACGCCATGGGGATGCTGCGGCCCTGCTGGGGCTACGGCTCCGACCGCTCGAAGCGGCGCACGCCGTGGATTCTGGGCGGCATGGCGGTGCTGGCCGCAGGCGGGGTGCTCGGGGCGGTCGCGACGGCGACGATGGAGACCGGCGTCGCGCTCGGCGTGGCGCTCGCCGTCCTCGCCTTCGTGCTGATCGGCGCGGGCGTCGGCATGGCCGGCACCTCGCTGCTCGCGCTGCTCTCGACCCGGGTCGCGGCGGAGCGGCGGCCGGCGGCGGCGACCATCGTCTGGCTGATGATGATCTTCGGCCTCGCCGTCACCGCCGCGACCGCAGGCCAGCTGCTCGACCCCTACAGCGGCCAGCGGCTGATCGCGGTGTCCGCCGGTGTGGCGGGCGTCGCCCTCGTGCTCACCACCTTCGCGGTCTGGGGCGTGGAGCGCGAGGCGGTGGCGGCGCCCAAGAAAGGGCCGGAAACGCCGTTCCGCGAGGTGCTGCGCGAGGTGTGGGCCGAGCCCGGCTCGCGGCTCTTCACCATCTTCATCTTCGTCTCGATGCTCGCCTACTTCACCCAGGAGCTGATCCTCGAACCCTTCGCCGGCCACGTCTTCGGGATGACGGTGGGCGAGTCGACCACGCTCGCATCGCGGCACAAGATGGGGATCTTCTTCGGGATGATCCTCGTCGCCGTGCTCGGCAGCGCGGTGCGCGGGCGCTGGTTCGGCTCGCTGAAGCTCTGGACGGTGGCGGGGTGCGTCGGCTCGACGGCGGCGCTCTGGGGTCTCGCCTCGGCGGCCTTCGCGGCGGACAAGGCGGCGTGGCCGCTGGCCGCCAACGTCTTCGCGCTCGGCTTCTTCAACGGCGTCTTCGCGGTGGCGGCCATCGGCTCGATGATGGCGCTGGCGGGGGCGCAGGCGCCGGGGCGCGAGGGGGCGCGGATGGGCCTCTGGGGCGCGGCGCAGGCCATCGCCTTCGGGGTCGGCGGCTTCGTCGGCACGGCGGCGGTGGACGGGATGCGCGCC
>RECW01000025.1 GCA_007693835.1 Paracoccaceae bacterium
CGTGCCGAGAACCTGCTGATCACCGGGGCCACGGGCCTTGGAAAAAGCTGGCTTGCCTGCGCCCTCGGCCAGAAAGCCTGCCGGGACGGTCGCACCGTCCTCTATCACCGCGTCCCGCGCCTCTTCGAGGCGCTGGCCATCGCTCGTGGCGACGGCCGCTACGCCAGAACGCTGAAGGTCAGCGCCCGCGCCGACCTGCTGATCCTGGACGACTGGGGCCTCGCCACCCTCGCCACGCACGAACGCCGCGACCTGCTGGAGATCCTCGAGGACCGACACGGCCGCGCCGCCACCATCGTCACCAGCCAGCTGCCCGTCGACACCTGGCACGACGTCATCGGCGACCCGACCCTCGCCGACGCCATCCTCGACAGGCTCGTCCACAACGCCCATCGCCTCGAACTGGCCGGAGAAAGCATGCGAAAGATCGACGCCCGCCGCAAAAAACTTGACCGCAAGCCAAACCCCTGACCCTCTGAACCCGTCGGCCGAAACACATGCCCACCATCATGGAACGGCCGCCCACGATGCTTTGGAACACGCGCCCACGATCGCGTGGAACAGGTGCCCACGATCACTGGAATGCGCAATCTGGTCGACATCACCAAACCCGGTGAACGTCGTTCGCGAATTTCAACCAACTCCCGGACACGACCCCGCAGCAGATAGGCGGGATATTCCGTGGCGATGCGCCGGAGACGACGCCGTTCCCGGAGCCGAAGCAGCCAAAGGCCCAGACGCCGGCGCCAGCCTCCGGCCGGGCGCCCGCCGAGGCGGCCACGCTCCGGCGCAGCGGGTTCGCGGCCTTCACGGCGCGCGGCGAAAGACGGCGCGAAGGCGGCGAGCGACTCATCGGACATCGGACGATCTCCTTGTGTGACGATCCGATGATGCCGATCAGCTGTCGCGCCCTCTTGAGCGATGTTGCGGCGCGCCTCGGCGACGAGGGCCGCCCATCATCCTTCGACGAGCGCGAACCCCTCGTCGCGCCACCCTTCGACGCCGCCGATCATCAGCTTCACCGGGCGGCCGAGCCGGGCGAGGCGCAGCGCCGCCTTGTCGGCGCCGTTGCAGTGCGGCCCGGCGCAGTAGACGACGAACAGCGTCTCCGCCGGCCATTCGGCCATCCGGCGCGCGGTGATCTTGCCGTGGGGCAGGTTGAGCGCGCCCGGCGCGTGGCCGCGGGCGAACAGCGCGGGGCTGCGCACGTCGAGCAGCACGAAGTCGGGTTCGCCGGTTTCAAGCGCGGCGTGCACGTCCCAGCAGTCGGTCTCGAAGCCGAGCTTGGCGGCGAAGTGGGCGGCGGCGTCGGCGGATCGGGCGGCGGGGGTCTCGGAGACAGGGCTCGGCATGGGGGACTCCGTTTGCGCTTCGCGATGCGGTTGGATGTGGTGCAGCGCCAGGGATCCTGGAACTGGCCGGAACGGCATGGGCGGCCACGCTCCGCCACCACTGCCGCGCCCGGTTCAGCCGCGGCCCCGGCGTGCGGCGGCGGCGGGTAAGGGCGTCCGGCGCAATCGGGCGCGCCGTCAGAACCGCGGGTCGCGGCGGCGGTCGAACAGATCGCAGCCTCGGCCGCGGGTCAGTCCGATGTCGCGCAGGTGATGGTCGGACAGGCGTCTGAGCGCATGACGATCGTCGACGTCCCGGAAAACCCAGCGGATGAGCCGCCGCCAGAGGCTTGCCTTGGGCGTCGCCTGCTGCCCGGCGGTGTTCTCGCCGAGGTCGGTCATCCGCGCCAGAGCGGCGTCCGGGCCAGCCGCCACGCCTCCTCCCGGTCGATGCCGACGTCCTCCAGCACCGAGTCCGGCTCGAACAGGGCGAGGTCGCGTAGGGCGCGGCGCTCGACCCGGCGCCGACGCCATGTCTCGACGACGGTCGCGAGGCGGCGCAGTCCGCGCCACGGCTCGACGGCGTCGCGGGCGGGGCGCGGGAAGGGGATGACGACGGCGCAAGCGCGCGCCGCAGGGGCGATGGGGTCGCGTTGGCGCATGGCGAGAATCCTTTGGTCGACTTGGCGAGAGGATGGCGCCCGGCGGCGCGGCGCGGCTTGAACGATCCTGCGCCGTCCGGGGTCTTTGGGGGTCGGGCGGCTCAGCCCGGCAGGATCGGGAGGGCGGATAGCGCGAGCAGGCCGGGCAGCGCGGCGTTGGCGCGGCGCGCCGCCGTCTCGGTCGCCATCGGGAGGATCGCCCGAACGCCGCGGCGCAGACCCGAACTCATCATCAGCGCGTCGCCCGCCCTCGGCGCGACGCAGGCGACGGCCGCGAAGGCGAGGAGCGCCGCCCAGGGCCTGGGCGGTCATGGCCGCACGGCTCGGGCGTATCGCCCTGGCGCGATCCCGAAGGCCCGCCCGAACAGCCGCGTCAGGTGGGCCTGATCGGCGAAGCCGCAGGCGACGGCGACTTCGGCCGGGCGCTCGCCATGGGCCAGCAGCCGCCGCGCCAGCCCGAGGCGCCGCGTCGTCACATAGGCGAGCGGCGACTGGCCGGTGGCGCGGCGGAACACGCGGATGAAGTGATAGCGGCTGAGGCCCGCGAGCGCCGCGAGATCGTCGAGCCGCCACGCGGCGCCGGGCTCGGCGTCGACGGCCTCGATCACCCGCGCGACGCGCCGGTCCTCGCGCCCGGCCTCGGGCGGGCGGAGGCGGGTTCCGGCGTGCCGGGCGATCAGCGCCGCGAAGGTCGCGGTCAGCGCCTCGTCCAGCGCCAGCGGGTCGGCCCCGTCCTCCAGCAGCCGGTGCAGGCGCAGGAGCCGCGCCGCCAGCGCCGGATCTTCGAACGCCAGCGCGTCGAAGGCGGGCTCGGCGACGGCGGCGCCCGGATCGCCGATCATGTCCGCCGCGACCCCGCGCAGCATGTCGATGGAGGGATAGAAGGCGCGGTAGCGGTAATGCCCCTCCAGCGCCCGGCCGTCGTGCAGCTCGTCGGGGTTCAGCACCATCATCTGGCCCGGTCCGGCGAGATGACGGGCGCCGCGGGCGTCGAACACCTCGACGCCCGAGAGGTTCACCCCGATCACGAAGGTGTCGTGGCGGTGGGGCGCGTAGCGGTGGGCGGTGAAATGCGCCGACAGGCATTCGAGGCCGGGCCGCGGGCGCCAGAGCCGCACCGTCTCGCCGCGCGCGGGCGGCGTCTCGGCGAGGGCGGCGGCTTGCGTCCATTCTTCGGGCAAGCTCTCGGGGAGGGCGTCGTCGGGCGGCATGGGCGCGGCTCCGGCGGTCAGTGGCGCGTGGCGCGAGCGTACTGGCCGGGGGTGACCCCGACGATGCGCCGGAAGATGCGGGTCAGGTGCGGCTGGTCGGCGAAGCCGCAGGCGACGGCGACCTCAGCCGGGCGCTCGCCGGCGCGCAAGAGAACCTGCGCGCGGTTGACCCGCTGGTTCACGAGGAAGGCGTGCGGCGTCTGGCCGGTGGCCTTGCTGAACACCCTCAGGAAGTGGAACCGGCTGAGACCCGCCGCTGTCGCGAGGTCCTCGAGCGCGAAGGCGCGCTCGGGCTCGGCGCGCATCATGGCGGCGACGCGCGCGACGCGCCGCGGCTCGGCGCC
>RECW01000136.1 GCA_007693835.1 Paracoccaceae bacterium
AGAGAGCCCGTCGCGCCTCGGCGCGCCACGCCGTTTCGCCCGCCCCGGCCCGCGCGCCGCGCGCGAGCCGGGTTGACCATCCCGTCCTCACTGCGGGCTGATCTCGAGATCGATCCGGATCGGGATGACCGCCGCGAAAGCCGGCAGGCCGAAGTCCATGCCGAAGTCGCCCCGCTGGATCTCTCCCGTCACGGTGAAGCCGGCGATGGTCTGCGAGGCGTCGAAGGGCGACGGCCCGATCTTGTTCAGCGTCGCCTCGAAAACGACCTCGCGGGTCTGACCGATCATCGTCAGGTCGCCGACGACCTCGGCGGTGTTGTCCCCGGTCTGGCGCACCTCGCGGCTGACGAAGGTGATTTCGGGATAGGTCGAGACGTTGAGGAAGTCGCCGCTGCGGATGTGACGGTCGCGCGCCTCCCAGAAAGTGTCGACGCTGGCGGCGTCGATCACGACGGTGAGCTCCGTCGCCTCGATGTTCTCGGGGTCGAAGAGGATGTCCGCATCGAACGTCCGGAACTGTCCGTGGACCATGGAGAAACCGAGGTGGTCCGCCGTGAAGGTGATGTGCGCGTGGCTCCTGTCGAGAACCCAGGGCTGGGCCGCGATCGCAGGGGCGGCGAAGAGCGGCAGGGCGCAGGCGAGAGCGAACGCAGGCGAAAAGCGCATGGGTGTCTCCTCCGGACGGTGTTTCGCTGCGAAAGATGGCGCATCGGCGCCGCGCGGCAAAGCGCGGTCGCCGCGAACAGATTGTGATGCGTATCGGGGACAATCTGCTTTCCGGCCATGCGTCGTTCAGAAAACTGCAAACATTAAAGCGCGGAGGGTGCGTCCGCCGCGACTTCTGAGGGGCTTGAGGCGCATGCGGCGCGCGGCTACGCAGGCGCATGGTCCCGTTTCGTCCTGTCGAGCGGGCGCGCCCTGACGGCGAGCCCTCGCTCCTCCTGCTCTGCGATCACGCGTCGAACGCGATCCCGCCGGATCTCGGCGACCTTGGCGTGACGGAGGCGGACCGCGCGCGGCACATCGCGTGGGACGTCGGGGCGCGCGGGGTGACGCTAGCGCTGTCCGACGCCTTCGAAGCCCCGGCGGTGCTCGCCGGCTTCTCCCGCCTCGTGATCGATCCGAATCGCGGCGAGGACGATCCGACGCTGGTGATGAAGATTTACGACGGGACGGTGATTCCCGGTAACCGGGGCGCGGATGCGGCGGAGGTGGCGCGCCGGCTCGCGCTCTGCCACAGGCCCTACCACGATGCGGTGACGGCGCAGATCGACCGGGCCGTCGCGCTCGGCGCGCCGCCGCGTCTGATTTCGATCCATTCCTACACGCCGCAATTGCGCGGCCGCGCACCGCGGCCGTGGCACGTGGGGGTTCTGTGGGATCAGGACGACCGCATCGCCGCGCCCCTCCTCGCGCGCCTGCGCGAGGAGGATGAACTCGTGGTCGGCGACAACGAACCGTATTCGGGGCGCCTGCCCGGCGACACCCTGTGGCGTCACGGCACGAGCCGCGGCCTGCCGCACGCGCTGATCGAAGTGCGCAACGATCTGATCGCCGACGCGGAAGGCCAGCGCGCCTGGGGGGCGCTGCTGGCGCGCTGCATCGCCGACGTGCTCGATCTCGAGATCTTCGAGATCGAAGAAGCGCCGAGGCGTTAAACGCAATTTCAAGAAATTCGTCCTAGTTTGGCGGCGTCGGACACGTCTGCCGGCGCCTTTGAAGCAACCCTCGCTTTTCAGCAAAGAGATTGCTCGTGGACGATTTCGACAAGGGCGCGATCTCTCGCGACCAAGGCCCGCTTCACACCAATGTCGCAGCATGTCCCTTGCACATGACGCACGCCGACGTCCGCAAGCTTATTCAACTGGTGGACGAGCACGAGAATTTGCAGACCCTCATACGTTTTCACACCGCTCTTGTCGTCATCAGCCATACGCTCAAGTGGCTCGCGGGCATCGCGGCCGCCATCGCCGTCTTGAAGGGACTGGACCTATGGTGAAGGATCGCCGCAGCCTGCCGGCCAGGTGGTCGAACGAAATCCGCGCCGCGATCCTTGCGTTGCTTACAGCGGGGGCGGCGTTGCTGGTCGCTCCGGCCGACTGGTTCCTGCGGGTCCACTCGATCCAGGTGGTGCAGACGGCGGATGGCTCCGCCATGGTGATCCAGGCGCGCACCGTCTGGCCGAAGGATGTGCTGCAGGTGCGGTGGGCGGCCTCCATCGAGACGATTCTCGTCGAGGACGACGGCGCCACCGTCGGGCGGCTGGTGTGCGCCGGGCACGGCGTCTCGACGATCCGCGACACGCACTATGCGGTCGTCCGCATGCCGCTCGCCGACTGGGTCGGCGATCCGAACTGCGCGCCGCCTGTGGGCGAGCCGCACTTCGCAGAGGCGACGTGGCGCTTCTCGATCTTCGGCGTCACCAAGACCGCGTCGAAGCGATCGGCCGCGTTCACCCTCGCCACCCCAGCCGTAGGACTGAACCTTTGATCGGCCGCGACGACTTCTACCGGCGCGCCCATAACGCGCGCGCCAGCGTCGCGATGCTGTGCGGCGGGTTGGCGGCCGCGCTGAGTTGCGGGACTGTCTTCTTCTTCGCTCCCGGCGAATGGTTCGTGAGAATCGACGATCTGCGCATCCTTCAGGGCGCGAGCGGCGACGTGCTGATCGTCGAGCAGCGGAGGATCGGGTCCGGCGACAATCTGATCGTCGAGTGGACGAACGCCATCCACGAGACGCCCCGGCCCGGAGGCCGATCCACGGAGCCGAAGATGCGCTGCAGCGCGAGCGGCTCGTGGGCGGTCTCCGCCGACGCCGCAGCCGCGGGCTCCGCGGAATTCGCGCTGCGGGACTGGCTGGGCGGCGCGCCCTGCGCGATATCGGACGGCGGGACCTACATCGCCTCGACGGAATGGCGTTTCGCGGTGCTCGGCATGCCGAAGTCCGTGGCGCGCGCATCCGAGCCTGCGACGCTACCCCGTCGCTAGACCCGCTCGGGCGACGTTTTCCGTCACCGCAGAAGCTGCTCCGAATCGACGCGGCCGATGTTGCCGAACAGTTGCTGCATGATGGTGAGTTCGCGGCCGAAGGTCGGCGTGGTCCGGGTCACGAGGTTGATCACCCTGCCGTCCTCGATGCCGAACCGGTCGACGCGCTCGACCACGCCCAAGTCGTCGAACGCGACCATGACGACGGTGCGGTCGACGATGCGGGGTTCGTAGAAGGCGAAGCGCTCCACCCGACTGGCGACGTAGAACCACTCGTCGGAGTCGAAGGCGCCCGTCACCGACGGGTTGCCGAGGCGCCGGAAGACCGACTCGCGCGTGTCCAGCCCTGCGGTGATCTGGTCGAGTTCTTCGGCGGCTGGGGTGAAGCCGTGGATCGTGTAGGTCGGCGCGCAGGCCGAAGCGGCGATCATCACGGCTGCGGCGGCGACCAGGCTGCGCATCGGCGGCGGCTCTCTCCAAAGCGTCGTGTTTCCCTACCGCATCGCCTGTTGTAGTGACAACCGACGTCGACCGCGCAGTTCGGCGCGCCGAGACGCCGGCGGCGACGCAAGCGAGGTTGTCATGTCGAGCGATCCCATCCGCCCGCCCGAATTCTCGCGGACCATCGCCACGGAGGCGTTGCGCGACAGGGGCGGCGGCGCCCTCAGCGCCGAAGCGACCGACGCCGAGCGGGCGGCGCTGGCGGCCCGTTACGGCGTGCCGGCCGTTCTGGATCTCAGCGTCGACGCCACGGCCGACCCCTGGGGGCCCGGCGGGTGGCGCGTTTCGGGGCGCGCGCGCGCGCGGCTCACGCAGACATGCGTCGTCTCGCTCGAGCCGGTCGACACCGAGGTCGACGAGGGTTTCGTGCGCTTCTTCGCGCCCGGACGGCGCATCGAGGAGGCGCGCGACCTGCTGGATGAGGACGCCGAAGAAGAGCCCGAAGTCCTCGGCCCCGCGATAGACGTGGGGGAGATCGCCGCAGAGGCCGTCGCCCTGGGAATCGACCCCTACCCGCGCCGCCCCGACGCCAGCTTCGACGGCGCCGTGCACGGCCCGCCGGGCGCCGAACCGCTGACGGACGAGGCCGCCCGCCCTTTCGCACGGCTTTCCGCGCTCAAGAGGCGCGGCGACGCGTGACCGGCGCCGCCTCGGCGCTTCTGGGCCTTGCGGCGGCCGCGTTCCGCGGATATGCCACCCGCTCACGGCGGGCGTCGGCGCGGGCCGGACGACTTCGGCTCGTCGGTCGGTCGGCGTGCGTCGCGCCGCCCCTCGCTCGCGCGCCTGCTGGAGATTGCGCCATGGCTGTTCAACAGAACCGGAAAACGCGTTCGAAGCGCGACATGCGGCGCTCGCATGACGCTTTGGTCGCGGCCAACCCGAACGAGTGCCCGAACTGCGGCGAGCTGAAGCGCCCGCACCACGTGTGCGGGGCCTGCGGCTGGTACGACAGCCGGGAAGTCGTCTCGATGGTCGAGGAAGTCGACCTCGACGACGAAGCCGCCTGACCCGTTCCGCCGCCTGCGCGCGATGACTGTTCCCCCGTCGACAGGGCGCCTGACCATCGCCGTCGACGCCATGGGGGGCGACCACGGACCCGCTTGCGTCGTGGCCGCTCTCGAGAAGGCGGCGCGGGACGGCGACGAGGCGCGCTTCCTGCTCCATGGACCCGAGGCGGAGCTTGAGCCGTTGTTGGCCCGCCGCCGCGCCCTCTCAGAGCGCGTGGAGGTGGTGGACGCGCCGCGCGTGGTGTCGATGGACGACAAGCCCTCCGCGGCCGTGCGCACGGCGGAAGGCACGAGCATGTGGGCCGCGTTGTCCAGCGTCGCGACCGGAGCCGCGCAGGCTGCGGTGTCGTGCGGCAACACCGGCGCGCTGATGGTCATGGCGATGCTTCGGCTGCGCAAGGCCGAAGGCGTCGACCGCCCCGCCATCGCGGTGTTCTGGCCGTCGCGCGCCAGGGCGGGCTTCTCGATCGCGCTCGACATGGGCGCCGACCTCAAGGCGGACCCGACGAATCTCGCGCAATACGCGGTGATGGGCGCCGAGTACGCGCGCGTCGGTCTTGATCTGGCGCGTCCACGCGTCGGTCTGCTCAATGTCGGCGTGGAGGAGATGAAGGGCCGCGCCGAACTGCGCGCCGCGCGCGACCTGATCGCCGCGGCGGCGACGCCCGGCGATTTCGACTGGCGCGGCTTCGTCGAGGGCGGAGACCTTTTCGGCGACAGCGTCGATGTGATCGTCACGGACGGCTTCACAGGCAACGTCGCGCTGAAGACCGCCGAGGGCGCGGCGGCCTTCATCGGCGACCAGATGCGGGCGGCCTTCCGCCACTCCCTGCTCTCGCGCCTCGCCGCCGTAGCGGCGATGGGAACCTTCAGCCGCCTGAAAAAGCGCATTGATCCCCGCCGGGTCAACGGCGGCGTGTTCCTCGGCCTGAACGGCGTGGTCGTGAAGAGCCATGGCGGGGCCGATGCGACGGGCGTGGCCGCGGCCATACGGCTCGCGACGCGCATGGGCCGCACGGGTTTCGCCGAGCGCGTGGCCCAGCGCGTCGCGCTGCTCGCCACAGACGGCGCAGTCAGCACAGCCGCCGCCGAACCAGAACGAAAGGCCCTGGCGCAATGAGCGTTCTGCGCGCGGCGCCGCTTGGATGCGGCGCCTATCTCCCCGAACGCGTCGTCGAGAACGCCGCGTTCGCGCAGCGCCTCGACACATCCGACGAATGGATCGTCGCGCGCACCGGGATCCGTCGGCGCCATTTCGCGGCCGAGGGCGAACTCACCTCCGATCTCGCCATCGCCGCAGCCCGACGGGCGCTCGCCGACGCCGGGATCGAGGGGTCGGCGGTGGACGCCATCATCCTCGCCACGTCGACGCCGGACCACACGTTCCCGTCGACGGCCACCAAGGTTCAGCACGCGCTCGGCGCCGGCGGGTTCGCCTTCGACATCCAGGCGGTCTGCGCCGGCTTCGTGTTCGCCCTCGCCACCGCCGACGCGCTGATCCGCGGCGGCCAGGCGCGCACGGTTCTGGTGATCGGCGCCGAGACCTTTTCGCGCATCCTCGACTGGGAGGATCGCGGCACCTGCGTGCTGTTCGGCGACGGGGCCGGCGCGCTGGTGCTCACAGCGACCTTCGGCGACGGCGGCCCGCAGGACCGCGGCGTGCTCGCCACCTGCCTGCACTCGGAGGGCGCGCACCGCGACATCCTCCATGTCGACGGCGGGCCGTCGTCGACGCAGACCACCGGAAAGCTGCGCATGATGGGCCGTGAGGTCTTCAAGCACGCCGTTCACAAGCTCGCCGAAGTGGCCGAGGAGACGATGGCGAAAGCCGACGTCCGCCCCGAAGACATCGACTGGGTGGTGCCGCACCAGGCGAACATCCGCATCATCGAGTCGACCGCGAAGCGCGCCGGCGTGGCGATGGAGAAGGTGATCGTCACCGTCGAGGACCACGGGAACACCTCCGCCGCCTCCATTCCGCTCGCGCTGTCGCGGGCGGTCGGCGACGGCCGCATCCGGCGCGGCGATCTCCTGCTGATGGAGGCGATCGGCGGCGGGCTGGCGTGGGGCGGCGCGATCCTGCGCTGGTGACAGCCGCGCCGCCGCTTGTGCAACGCCGCACAACCCATTGACATTGACATGCTTTCCGGCGGCGCGCATCCTTTCCCGATAAGGGGCGGGAGGATGAATCATGAGCGGCAAGACGTTGACGCGCGCCGATCTGTCGGAGGCCGTGTATCGGGAGGTGGGGCTGTCGCGCAACGAGAGCGCGACGCTCGTCGAGAGCATCCTGCGCCACGTCTCCGACGCGCTGGTCGCAGGCGAGACGGTGAAGATATCGTCGTTCGGCACCTTCAGCGTGCGCGAGAAGGGCGAACGGATCGGCCGCAACCCCAAGACCGGCGAGGAAGTGCCGATCGAACCCAGGCGAGTCCTGGTGTTCCGCGCCTCCCACATCCTCAAGGACCGGATGAACGAGGAGGTTGACGCGTGAAGCCAGCCGACGCCGCGAGCGCCGCCGAGGACGGAATCGAGCAGGTTCGCGAAAAATCCGCCCAGGCTTTCCGCACCATCTCGGAGGTGTCGGAGGAACTCGACACGCCGGCGCACGTATTGCGGTTCTGGGAGAGCAAGTTCCATCAGGTGAACCCGCTGAAGCGCGGCGGCGGGCGGCGCTACTACAGGCCGGCGGACGTGGCCCTGCTGCGCGGAATCCGGGCGCTGCTTTACGATGACGGATTGACGATCAAGGGGCTTCAGAAGGTTTTCCGAGAGCGCGGGGTGAAATACGTCGTCGCCGTGGGCGCCGGCGCCGAACCGGCGCCGCCGCGCCAGACCGCCCAGACCGATCTGTTCGACCCGCCCGCGCCCGAAGAGCCGGACGCCGACAGCACCGCGTCGGCGCCGGTCGACCACCTCGCCCCGGTGATCGCTCGGCTCGAGGCGCTTCGGGACAGGCTGCGCGCCGCCTAGACGAGAAGCGGCGCGACGGCGTCCCTTATCGTAGCCGGGGCCTTGACCGGGCGCTGCGTGGCGCGGTCGACGTAGACGTGGATGAAGTGGCCCTGGGCGGCGGTCGTGTCGTCGTCGTTGCGGAACAGGCCGATCTCATACCGCACCGAGCTTTCGCCGATCCGCCCGACGCGCAGCCCCGCCGTCACCACGTCCGGAAACGCGAGAGAGGCGAAAAAGACGCAACGCGTCTCGACCACGAGGCCCACGACCGCGCTTCTCGCGATGTCGAGGGCGCCTTGCTCGATCAGGTGCTGGTTCACCGCCGTGTCGAAGAATGAATAGTACACCACGTTGTTG
This sequence comes from Paracoccaceae bacterium, assembly GCA_007693835.1. Lineage (GTDB taxonomy): Bacteria > Pseudomonadota > Alphaproteobacteria > Rhodobacterales > Rhodobacteraceae > Rubrimonas. Next base: position 7,808 of record RECW01000136.1, read on the forward strand.
ACGTGGCCGTAGACGTCGTTGTCCATCCAGCGCGTCGGCATCGCGCGGAAGGCGCGGTAGGCGGCGCGCGTCTCCGGCGTCGGCCGGCTCAAGGCCACTTGGCCTCGGGCGGCAGGCTCATCAGCACCGCTTCGGGGTTGTGGCCGGTCTGGAGGCCGAACTGGGTGCCGCGGTCGTAGACGAGGTTGAACTCGGCGTAGCGGCCGCGCTTGACCAGCTGCCACTCGCGGTCCTCCGCCGTCCAGCTCTCGCCCATGCGCTTTTCGGTGAGCGGCACGAAGGCGTCGAGGAAGGCGCGGCCGACGTCCTGGGTGAAGGCGAAGTCGGCCTCCCAGTCTCCGGTGCAGAGGTCGTCGTAGAAGATGCCGCCGACGCCGCGCGGCTCGTTCCAGTGGCGGATCATGAAGTAGTCATCCGCCCACGCCTTGAACTTCGGATAGTAGGCCGGGTCGTGGCGATCGCAGGCGGCGCGCAGCGTGTCGTGGAAGAACGCCGTGTCCTCCGGAACTTCGACCATCGGGTTGAGGTCCGAGCCGCCGCCGAACCACCAGCCGCGCGGCGTCCAGAACATCCGCGTGTTCATGTGGACCGCCGGCGTCTTGGGCGAGCGCATGTGCGCGACCAGAGAGATGCCCGACGCCCAGAAGCGCGGATCGTCGGCCAGCCCTTCAAGTTCATGGCGCGCCGTCAGGCTGCGCTGCGCCTGCGGCCCCAGCACGCCGTAGACCGCCGACACGTTGACGCCCACCTTCTCGAACACGCGGCCGCCGCGCATCACGCTCATCACGCCGCCGCCCTGGTCGCCCTCGCCTTCGCCGGCGCGGCGGGTCTCCTTGCGCTCGAAGCGGCCGGCGGGCAGGTGCGCGTGGGGGCCGGTCTCCTGCATGTCCTCAAGGCGCTCGAAGGCCGCGCAGATCGCGTCGCGCAGTTCGGAGAACCACGCCGCGGCGCGCGCCTTGCGTTCGGTGAAGTCTTCCATCGTCGGCCCCTTCCGCTTTGGCGGATTTATCCGGCGCGGACCGCGCGGCGGCAAGGCCGACGGGGGGCGACCTATTGGCCGTCGCTGTCCCGAGGCCCGGCGCTCCGCTCCTCGGCCGCGACGCTCGGCCAGCGCGCGAAGGGAAAGGCCGGCGTGTTTGTCGCGCCGGTCACGAAACGCACCATGTCGCGCATCCAGAGCGCGACGGAGGCGCCGACACGGCCGAGCAGCCGGTTCGGCCCGCCGAAAACAAGCGCGATCAGGGCCTGAACGAGGCCGAGCGCGAAGATGAAGACTTCGGCGACGTTGAAAAGCACGAGAAAGATCACGCCGGCGATGAACCGCTCGACGCCGGTCACCCGCGGCTCGGCGTGGCTTTCGGCGTCGTCTTGCGCGGATGTGTCGTCGGCGCGCGCTGCGGCGGCGTCGGTCATTTCACAGCTCCGGATTCCGGTGGACGACTGTCAGGTGGGGCCGCAGGGCCCGGCGACAACCCCTTGGGCGACGGGAGCGGCCGCAGCCGCCCCCACCCGCCCCTCAGTGGCCGCGGCGTTCGAGAAACGCGCGCAACTGGGCGATCTCGGCCTCCTGCGCCGCGATGATCGCTTCGGCGAGGGCGCGCATCTCGGGGTCCGCGCCGAATTCGAGCTGGATCTCCGCCATCTCGATCGCCCCCTGGTGATGCGGGATCATGCCGGCGGCGAAGTCGACGTCGGCGTCGCCTGTCAGCGGGATGTCCATGCCGTCGTGCATGCGCGCCATGCTGTCGGCCCAGGCTTCGGCGTAGGGCGCATCGCTCGCGGCCTGAGCGCCATGCGCGGCGTGGCCTGCATGGCCGCCGTGCGTCATCTGCGCCAGAGACAGGCCGCCGGCGCCGATGGCGACGCCGACCGCGAGAAGCGCGGCGGGGACAAGAACGTTCTTCATCGGGTTTCTCCGTCTTCGTGTTTCGGTCGAGTCGCTGAAGGCTCAAGCGAAACGCGGCGGCGGAGACGGAGGGGCGCGGGTTCGAGACGCGGCTTGAGTCGAATCTTCGGGGGTGGCCTCGGACGCCGCGACGATCGGTGTCGGCGCCGGCGGCTCCAAGGCGATCCATCCGCAGCAGAGCGCCGCGGCGCATCCCTCGGGAAAATGGGAGGCCGCGCAATCGGCGTGCGCCACCGTCACCGCTGCGGCCTCGGCGTGCGCCGGCGCGCCATGATCGCCGAGGCAAAGCGCCAGCAACGGCAGGCAGAGCAGCCAGAGAGCGTGGCGCATGAGGACCATGCCGACAGAGGTAGGCGCCGGCCGGCGGGGCGCAAGCTGCCGCCCCCGGCGTCGCCGCGCTATCGTGGCCGGGGAAAGGAGGGCCCGATGGAGACAAAGCACAGCGATTCGCCCGACGGAGGCCCGCCGCGGCCGCCCCGCATCGGCCTTGTCGTGGCGGCGGTGGCGTTCACCCTCGTCGCTCTGGTAGGGCCGGTGCTGCTCGCGCTCGACATCGACCCGACGACCTGGGTGATGGTCATCCCGCTGCTCTGGCTGACCGTGTTCGCGGGGATCGGCCATTACGCCTGGCGGTTCATGAAGTTTTTTCGCTAGCGCCGCCGCGGCCGAAGTTGGTGAGCGCGCTCGCGGCGAGGGTGCGGCCGCTCGGCCGGCGGAAGACGTGGAACGGCAGCGGGCGGCAGACGTCGATGGCGGCGGCGCCGACGCGCGCCGTCAGCGCGCCGTTCACCAGCCCCTCGCCGAACCGCCGCGAGATCTTCGCCAGCGCTCCGCCGCCGAACGCCGGGCCGAGCATGTCGTCGCCGAGAGAGACCACCCCCGTCGCCACCAGATGGCCCGCGACGGCGCGCAGCAGCCGCCACGACCCGAGCCACCCTGCCCTTCCGCCATAGATTTCCGCGATCTGTCGGATCATCCTGAGATTGACGTAGAGCGCGCTGAGCACGTCGATCAGCGCCATGGGCACGAAGGCGGTGATCGCGGCGACGCTGCGCGAGGCGCGCGCGACGGTCTGTTCGGCGCGCTTGTCGAGGCCTTCCATCAGCGCCCGTTCGGCGTGGGAGATCAGCCCTTCGGCGTCGAACAGGTCCGCCTCGCGGTCGCGGAGCTTGGAGACGCCCCATTCCAGATCGGGCCGCGCCTTGTAGAGCCGCGACAGCGACCGCAGCGACGCGACGGCCTGCTTGCGGTCGCTCGCCGCCAGCGCCTTCTCGGCCCCCGCCCGCACCGCGTCGATGCGCCCGAGCCGCGCCAGCCCCGCCAGCTCCTTCAGCGCGAAGCCGAGCGCGCCGAGCCCCACGACGGCGGCGAGCGCCAGCGCCACCGACCCGAGCACCGGGTTGCGCGCGAACAGGGCGAACACGAAGTCGTAGGCCGCGATCGACGCGCCGAGGCCGATCAGCGCGACCAGAGCCCCCCAGACGATCTGGCCGAATCGGGTCGGGCGGCGTGCGGCGGCGCGAATCGCCCGCGCCGCGGCGGCGTCCTCGATCACCGGCGCGTCGGGCGGCGGCGGCGCGGCGGCGGGTTCCGCGTCGCGCGGCGGGGGCAGCGCGTCCTCGAAGATCACCGGACCGATGCGCGCCGTCTTCCGGCCTTCGGGCTGCAACTCGATCGGCCCTGTCATCGCAGACGATCCGCGAGCAGGAATTCGAGCGCCTGATCGAGCCGGATGTGCGGCGGTCCTTCATTGGCGCGGGCGGCGTTCGACGGGGGCGCGAAGCGCATCACCTTGAAGTCGCCGTCGAGCCAGCCCGTCCCGCGCTCGGCCTCCTCCCGCGCCTCGGCCAGCACGCGCTGCGGGCTCTCGGGAAGGTCGCCGGGGTGGAGCGCGGCCTCCTTGCCGCTGGAAATCAACCGGCCGCGGACGCAGGGGATCTTCTGGCCGCGGTGCTCGATCTCCTGCTCGACGGTGGCGCGGATGCTCGCGATGGCGAGCGCCTCGGTTCGGGCGCCGCGGAACGACGCGCGCTCGACGCTTTCGCGCAGCAGCGCGTTGACGATCGCGGTCATGCGCGAGTGCTGGGTGTGGTGGACGTGGTCGGCCTTGGTGGCGGCGAACAGGATGCGGTCGATCCGCCGGCCGAGCAGCGACCCGAGCCAACCCTTCGCCCCCGGTTTGTAGCAGGCGAGGATGTCCGTCATCGAGGACCGCAGGTCGGCCACCGCCCCGGGCCCCGCATCAAGCGCGCCGAGGAGGTCGATCAGCACCACCTGCCGGTCGAGGCGGGCGAAATGGTCTCGGAAGAACGGCTTCACCACATGGCGCTTGTAGGCCTCGAAGCGGCGCGCGAACTCGGCGTAGAGCGTGCGCCGCCGGCCGCGGGCCTTCGGCAGCGGCGTGAAGGCGAGCGCGGGCGAGCCCTCGAGCTCGCCCGGCATCAGGAACCGCCCCGGCGTCATGCCCGACAGCCCGTCCATGCGACAGGCGGAGAGGTATTCGCCGTAACTCGCGACGAGGTCCTGAGTCACGTCCTCGTCGTAGGGCGCGTCGGGGTCGGCGGCCTCGACCAGCCGCAGCCACTTCTCGGCGCGATCGGCGCGGAGCGGGGTGCGCGCGGCCTCCAGCACGCTCGCCGACCATGTGGCGTAGGACTGGTCGATCAGCGGCAGGTCGAGCAGCCATTCGCCGGGGTAGTCGATGAAATCGATATGGACCGTCTTCGGCCCGCCGAACCCGGACAGCCACCCCTGCGGCCGATACCGCACCGAAAGGCGCAGCTGCGAGACCGAGCGCGTGCCCTCCGGCCAGTGCGGATCGCGGCCCGAGAGGGCGGCCATGTGCGCCTCGTAGTCGAAGCGCGCGATGTTCATGTCGGGCTGCGGGCGCAGGGCGACCGCCTCGATGCGGCCCTCCATCTCCGGCGTGAACCGCAGCATGCGGCCGCGCTCCAGCAGGTTGGCGACGAGCGAGGTGAGGAACACCGTCTTGCCGGCGCGGCTGACGCCGGTGATGCCGACACGGAAGCTCGAGTCGAACAGGCTCTCGCGGACGCCGTCCGCCATGCCGCCGAGCGCGTCCGCCGCGCTGTCGAAAACGCCTAGAACCACCGCCGAGTCCCCCTTCGCGGCCGGAGATAGGCCATAGCGGCGTGAGAGGGAAAGGGGGATGGAGGTCGACCGGGCGTCCCGTTTTCTGGACGCGGCGGCGCCGCCTTGGTATCCACGCCGCCGGTGCGCGGCTGCGGCGCGCGTTCCGCCGGTGACGGCGGGGGGCTTTCGGCGCGGTCCGAGCGCACGCCTTCAGGCGTGAAGCGGGAAACGGCATGGCCGCAGACGATCTTCCGGGCGCCGAGCCCGACTACAAGGCCACGGTCTTCCTGCCGTCGCCGGCGTTTCCGATGCGCGCCGGCCTGCCCCAGCGCGAGCCGGCGTGGCTTGCGCGGTGGGAGGCGATGGGGCTTTACCGCCGCCTGCGCGAGCAGTCGAAAGGCCGGCCGGGCTTCGAACTGCACGACGGTCCTCCTTACGCGAACGGCCACCTGCATATCGGCCATGCGCTGAACAAGATCCTTAAAGACTTCGTCGTGCGCTCGCGACAGATGCTCGGCTACGACAGCGCCTACGTGCCGGGGTGGGACTGCCACGGCCTGCCCATCGAGTGGAAGATCGAGGAGCAGTACCGCGCGCAGGGCCTCGACAAGGACTCCGTGCCGATCAACGAGCTGCGCGCCGAGTGCCGCCGCTTCGCCGAAGGCTGGATCGACATCCAGCGCGCCGAGTTCAAGCGCCTCGGCGTCACCGGCGACTGGGACCACCCCTACCTCACGATGAGCTACGACGCCGAGGCGACCATCGCCGCGGAGTTCATGGCCTTCGTGATGAACGGGTCGCTCTACCGCGGCTCGAAGCCCGTCATGTGGTCGGTGGTCGAGCAGACGGCGCTGGCCGAGGCGGAAGTCGAGTATCACGAGCACCAGAGCACGACGATCTGGGTGAAGTTTCCGGTGGTCGACGCGCCGTCGTCGGACCTGAGCGACGCGACCGTTCTGATCTGGACCACGACGCCGTGGACGATCCCGCAGAACCGCGCGATCTGCTTCAATCCCCATCTGGTCTATGGGCTCTATCGCGTCACCGCAGCGCCCGAGGACAACTGGGCGAAGCCGGGGGACATGCTGCTGATGGCCGACGCCCTCGCGGAGGGCGTCTTCACGCAGGCGCGCGTCGAGGCGTTCGAGAAGCGGCGCGCCGTCTCGGCGAAAGAACTCGCCGCCCTCACCTGCGCCCACCCGCTCCGCGATCTCGACCCCGAATTCGCCTTCGACGTGCCGATGCTCGCCGGCGACCATGTCACCGACGAGGCCGGCACCGGCTTCGTCCACACCGCCCCGGCCCACGGCGCCGACGACTACAACGTGGCGATCAACGCGCAGGACGCCTTCCTCGACTTCAGGAACAAGGGCCGCGCCGAGTATCTCCAGCACATCCTGCCCCACAACGTGCTGCCGGACGGCGCCTTCCGCGAAGACCTGCCGCTGTTCGGCGGCGCGCGCATCTTCGACGCCAAGGGCAAGGAGGGCGACGCGAACAGGCGCGTCGTCGAGAAGCTGATCGAGGCCGGCGCGCTGCTCGCGCGCGGGCGGCTGCGCCACTCCTACCCGCACTCGTGGCGCTCCAAGGCGCCGCTGATCTTCCGCAACACGCCGCAGTGGTTCATCGCCATCGACAAGCCGCTCGAGGACGGCCTCGGCGCGCACGGCGACACGATCCGCGCCCGCGCGCTGAAGTCGATCGAGGAGCTTGTCGCCTTCACGCCGCGCACGGGCAGGAACCGCCTGCATTCCATGATCGCCGCCCGCCCCGACTGGGTGGTGAGCCGCCAGCGCGCCTGGGGCGTGCCGCTGACCTGCTTCCGCAACCGCGAGACCGGCGTCCTGCTCCGCGACCCGGAGGTGAACGCCCGCATCGTCGCGGCCTTCCGCGCGGAGGGCGCCGACGCCTGGTTCGCCGACGGGGCCAAGGCCCGGTTCCTCGGGAACGGCTACGACCCGGAGGACTGGGACAAGGTCGACGACATCCTCGACGTCTGGTTCGACTCGGGCTCGACCCACGCCTTCGCGCTGCGCGACCGCGGCGGGCGCTGGCCGGCCGACGTCTATCTCGAAGGCACCGACCAGCACCGCGGCTGGTTCCACTCCTCGCTGCTGCAGGGCTGCGGCACGCGGGGGCGCGCGCCCTATCGCGCGGTGGTGACGCACGGCTTCACGCTCGACGAGAAGGGCGAGAAGATGTCGAAGTCGCGCGGCAACGTCGTCGCGCCGGAGAAGGTGGTCGCGGAGTACGGGGCCGACATCCTGCGTCTCTGGGTCGCCACCACCGACTACACCGAAGACCAGCGCATCGGCCCGAAGATCCTGAAATCGGTCGCCGACGGCTATCGCCGTCTGCGCAACGGCTTCCGCTTCATGCTCGGCGCGCTGGCCGAATTCGACGAGGCCGAGCGCGTCGCCCCCGCCGACATGCCGGAACTGGAGCGCTGGGTGCTCCACCGCCTCGCGGAACTCGATGCGGAGGTGCGCGCCGGCTACGAGGCCTTCGCCTACCAGAAGGTCTATGCGGCGCTGTTCACCTTCGTCACCGCCGACCTCTCCGCCTTCTACTTCGACATCCGCAAGGACGCGCTCTATTGCGACGCGCCCGACTCGGTGCGCCGCCGCGCCTGCCGCACGGTGATGGACCTGCTGTTCCACCGGCTGACGACATGGCTCGCCCCGATTCTCGCCTTCACCATGGAGGAGGTGTGGCTCGAGCGCTTCCCCGGCGACGATTCTTCGGTGCACCTGCAGGTCTTCCCCGAGACCCCGGCCGCCTGGCGCGACGCCGCCCTCGCCGCGAAATGGGCGAAGGTGCGGGCCGTGCGGCGCGTGGTGCTCGGCGCGCTGGAGATCGAACGGCGCGAGAAGCGCATCGGCGCCGCGCTCGAGGCCGCGCCGATCGTCCACGTCGAGGACGCCGAGACCCGCGCCGCCTGCGCCTCGGTCGACATGGCCGACGTCTGCATCACCTCGGCGCTCACGCTCTCGGGCGATCCCGCGCCCGACGCGGCGTTCCGGCTGCCCGAGGCGCCAGGCGTCGCCGTCGAGCACGTCGCCGCGGACGGCGCGAAGTGCGCGCGCTGCTGGAAAGTGCTGCCCGACGTCGGCGCCCACCGCCACGCCGCCGTCTGCGCGCGCTGCGACGCCGCGCTCGACATCATCCCGTCCGCGAGGGGGGCAGGAGGTTGATGCGTCGCTTTTTTGCTTCTTTCGCCGAAAATGAATGATACTTCTCTCCGCGGGTCAGTTGTGTTTGGGAGAAAGTCGATGCTTGAGAAGAGGCTCGCGTTCATCGCGGTGGCGGGCGTCGTCGGTCTGAGCGCTCCGGCGTCCGCGACCACGGTGACCTCCAGCGTCGATCTCGCTTTTTTTCAGGGCGGCCGCCTCTCTGGGCCAGTCGAGGGCGCGCCCATCGCCGCGCGCACGCTGGGGTTCGGCCCCTCGGCAGTGCAGTTCGCCGTCGGGGCCAGCGCGGACAGCGCAAATTACTCATCCTTCGTCATATCGAGCGTGACGGCGTCGTTCTCGCCCGTGCTCGACGTGGTGGAGGCGCGCGGCGCGACGGTGCTGCTCTCCAGCCCCGGCGTGCGCGGGAGCGTCCAGACCACGCTGGACGGGCGGGCCACGGCCGGGTTCACCTTCGCGCCGATCCAGAACGTTCCACCCTTTTCCGGGACGCTGACGCTACCACCAGTGCTGGCCGTCGATGAGAGCTTCCAGCTCTCGAACGACGCGCGCACCGTAGCGACAACCGCCGCATTCGGCGAAACGTTGCGCGACTCCGCCGGCGTGCGCTTCAGCGCCCAGGCCTCTCCGCAACTGCCTGTCGATTTTCCCTTCGCGCTCGACTTCGGCGGCAGGACGGGCGGGAATTTCGACTACGACACGACCTTCAGGGCGGACGGGCTCTCGGGGTTCGTCGCCGCGACCCACGAGAGCGGCGCGACCGTCCTTTCGCCCTTCGCCCTCGACGGCGGAGCGGTGCTGACCCAGCTCGACCTGTCGATGGAAGGCCGATGGTCTCTCGGCCTGCTAGACGTCGACCTGCTGAACACCCTCACGATGGGGCTCACGTTATCCCCCTTCGGCGAGGCGTTCTGGCGCGTCGGGAACTGTCCCGGAGGTTGGCTGAGGGTCTGCATCGCGGAAGGCCGCGAGACGGTGGTCGCTCCGCCGGTCCGGCTCGCCCTCGCCTCCTTCGACATTCCCTATCCGACGGCGTCGGCTCTGCTCGGCGTGATCGACGTGATCGGCCGCGCCGGCCCGCCGTCGTCTGACGATGGCGCGGGAACGATCGGCGGTCTGCCCGGAACGGGCCCGGGAAGCGATCCGAACGCCGGGGGCGTGACGCCGCCGCCGGGCATGGCCGATCCGGTGACGCCCGTGCCCATCCCGCCGTCGCTGGCCTTGCTCGGATCGGCGATCGCGCTGCTCGTCGCGCGCGCGCGGCGCTTTGCCACAGCGAAGGCAGTCGTGTAAGCCGGGCTCCGCGTCATGAGGACCGGAGGGGCGAACCGTGAGCGGCATTCTCGCAGGACTGCGGGTGATGGAGGGGTCGGCTTTCGTGGCGGCCCCCCTCGCCGGCATGACGCTGGCGCAGATGGGCGCCGAGGTGATCCGCTTCGACCGTCCCGAAGGCGGGCTCGACCATCACCGCTGGCCGGTGAACGCGGATGGCGTCAGCTGGTTCTGGGCGGGGCTCAACAAGGGCAAGAAATCGGTCGCCGTCGACCTCAGGTCGCCCGAAGGACGCGAACTGGTCACGGCGCTCATCACCGCGCCGGGCGAGGACGCGGGCGTGTTCCTCACCAACCTCCGCGCGAAGTGGATGGAGTACGAGACGCTGCGCAAGCGCCGCGAGGATCTGATCATGGTCACCGTGCTCGGCACCCGCGACGGCGGCCCGGCGGTTGACTACACCGTGAACCCGATGGTCGGCTTCCCCGACGCGACCGGCCCCGAAGACGCGACCGACCCCGTCGCCCATGTCCTGCCGGCGTGGGACTGCATCTGCGGCCAGATGGCGGCGGTCGGGCTGCTCGCCGCCGAGCGGCGGCGCCTGAGAAGCGGCAAGGGCGAAAGCGTCGAGATCGCGCTCAAGGACGTCGCGCTCGCCATGCTCGGCAACCTCGGGATCATCGGCGAGGCGGCGGCCGGGCGCGACCGCCCGAAGATCGGCAACGCGCTGTTCGGCGCCTACGGGCAGGATTTCCTCTGCGCCGACGGCCGGCGCGTCATGGTGGTCGGTCTCACGGACGGTCAATGGGCCGGGCTGACGGCACTCACCGGGACGCAGGCCGCGATGGACGCCCTGGGCGCGCGCCTCGGCCTCGACCTCTCGCGGGAGGGGGACCGCTTCGCCGCGCGGAAGGAGATCACCGCCCTGCTCGCCCCCTGGTTCGCCGCGCGGCCGTCCGGCGACGTCGGGCGGATGCTGGACAAGGCGCGCGTCGCATGGGGCCCGTTCCGCACTTTCCGTCAGGCGCTTGCGGAAGACCCGGAACTCACGGCCGGCCCGCTGTTCTCAATGGTCGAGCACCCCGGTCTCGGGGCCGTTCTGACGCCCGGTTCTCCGTTGTCCTTTCTCGGCGCCGCGGGCGCGCAGCCGGCGCCGGCGCCGCGGCTCGGGCAACATACCGAAGAAGTTCTCTCGCGCGTCCTGGGACTCGGTTCCGGCGAGATCGGACGGCTCGTCGACCGGGGCGTCGTCGCGACGGCCGCCTGAGCCTCGCGCCATGGAGGCGGGAGCAGGAAGGCGCGACGCGACGGCGCGTTGGTCCGGCGCACCAGGACAGCCCGCCCGCCGGGCGCGTCTGACGCTGTTTCGCGGCTTCGTCTGCGCGGTGGACGGTCAGGCGCTCGCGCTGGGCGGGCCGCGCGCGCAGGCGGTGATCGCCATGCTCGCTCTCGGTCCGACGGAAGGCGTCGCGCGCGCCGAAGCCGCCCGAACGATCTGGTCCGAAGTGACGCCCGAACGGGCCCGCGCGTCGCTCAGACAGGCGTTGCGCGCGCTGCGGGCGAGCCTCGACGTCGCCGGTCTCTCCGGTCTGCTCGACGCCGGACCGTCGCTCAGGCTCGCCGCGCATGGTTACGAGACCGACGTCGGCGATGTCCTGCGTGCGGCGCACGTGGGCGTCCCCCATCCGACGCTGCTCGGCGAGGCGGACCCCTTCGCCGCGTTGTTCGGTCTTGACGGAGCCGTTGGCGACGCCTTCGCCGCCTGGGTCGGGGCGACCGCCGACGAGCTGCGACGCGTCGTGCGCCGGGCGCTGGCGCAACCGCGGACCGAGCCCCACGCCGAACGCGATAGCGCCCACGCCTGCGCCTTGCTCGACCCCGCCGACGAGGGGGCCGCGCGGCGCGCGATGGCGGCGCACGCCGCGCTCGGCGAAACCCATCGCGCGCTCGCCGTCTATGATCGCCTGTGGCGCACGCTCGACGCACGGATCGGGGCTGAGCCCGGAGAGGCGACCCAGCGCCTGCTTGAGCAGGTGCGCCGCGGGGCGAACGCGAATCCGCGCGCCGGCCCATCCGGCGCCAGCCCCGAAATCGCCGCCGCAGCGCCTGTGCTCTGGACGCCGCCTTTCACCAGCGACGGCGCGCCAGGCGCGGCGGCGGCGGCGGCGGTGCTCCGCCTCGATTTCTCCGCCGCCGCCGCGCGCCTGCGCGGTTGGCGGGTGCGTCTGGGCGACGCCGTCGGAGAATCGGGCTTTCGGGCATGGGGCGCCGTGCGCGCCGGGTCGACCGGCCTCGTGCTGCGCGTCGCCTTGGAGAGTTCGCCGTCGGGCGACCTCGTCTGGTCGATGGAGACGGCCGCGACAGTCGCCGGAGCCGCCCGCGCCGCGCGCGCCGCGCACGCCGCCTGCGCGCAGGAAGGCGTCGAACCGGGGACCGCCGTCGAACCGGGGGCCCTGTCGCGATTGACAGCGCGTAGCGCGATGCGCGAGGCCGCCGTGGTTCAAGCCCCGGCGCTCGGACTTCTCACCGCGGCGCTCGCCGGCGCGCCGCCGGCGGCGCACGCGGTGGAGGCGGCGCTCGCCGCGGCCCACGGGGCGGTCGACGGCGCGCCGCTCGCGGCGCCGGCGAGGCGGGCGCTCGGCTGGGCGCAGCTTTTCGCGCGCCAGTTCGCCGATGCGGCGGAGGCCTTCGCCCTCGCCGCCGAACTCGACCCCACGGACCCCTGCGCCTTGCGATGCTGCGCGCTCGGTCTTGCGCTGGCGGGACAGCCGGACGCGGCGCGGACCGCGCTCGCCGACGCCACGGCGATCGAACCGGATGGTGGTGATCCGATCGGCGCGCTTGCGATGGCGATTCTGGGCGAACCGGCGCCGACGCGCGACGACAGCCCGCTCCTGCTGCGCGCTTGGGCCGCCCCCGACACCCTGACGGATGCTCCGCCCCACGAGCAGCATCCTCCCGCAGTCCACGCGCGCCGTCTCGCCCGCGCGCTGCCGATGGCGGACGAGGCGCGCGCGGCGGCGATCGAAGCGGCCATCGAGCAGGCGTTGCGCGGCGGCGTTCAGGCCAGGTGAACGCCCTTCACTTCGTGCCGAACAGCCGGTCTCCGGCGTCGCCGAGACCCGGCGTGATGTAGCCCTTTTCGTTCAGCCGGTCGTCGACCACCGCCGTGAAGACGCGCACGTCCGGGTGCGCCTCGCCCATCCGCGCGACGCCTTCCGGCGCGGCGAGCAGGCACATGAACCGGATGTCGCGGGCCCCGGCCTGCTTCACCCGGTCCACCGCCGCGACCGCCGAGTTCGCCGTCGCGAGCATCGGGTCGAGGAGCACGACGGTGCGCTCCTCCAGGTCGCTCGGCAGCTTGCAGTAGTACTCGATGGCCTCCAGCGTGTCGTGGTCGCGGTAGAGCCCGACGAAACCGACGCGCGCCGAAGGCGCAAGCTCCAGCACGCCGTCGAGCATTCCGTTGCCCGCCCGCAGGATCGAGACGAGCGTCAGCTTCTTGCCCTCGAGCGTCGGCGCGTCCATCGGCTGCAGCGGCGTCTCGATCCGACGCGTCGTGAGCGGCAGGTCGCGAAACACCTCATAGCCGAGCAACAGGCTTATTTCGCGCAGCAGGCGGCGGAAACTCGCGGTCGACGTGTCCTTCTCCCGCATCAGGGTCAGCTTGTGCTGGACCAGCGGGTGGTCGACGACGGTGAGGTGCGGCGGATGAGTCATGGCGCGGGTCTCCTTCTCGACCCCGTCTTACGCCGCCCCCGGCCCGCCGAACAGCGGCGCGCCTACTCGTCGAAACCCCGGAACGGCATTTCCGGCGCACGTTTCAGCCAGTTGTCGGGCGACCAAGCCGCCGCCCGGTCCACCACATGGAGCGCGTAGGCCAGGCGCGATCGCGCCGACAGGTTCGGGCCCGACCGGTGCGGCACGAGACCATGGAGCACGACCAGCGCGCCCTCCGGCGCTTCGAGAGCGACTTCGGCGCCGGCGAAGGGCGCCGCGTCCAGCACCTCCATCACCAGATCGTCGCCGTCGTAGCGGAAGCGGCGTTTCAGCCCCTCGGCATGGCCGCCGGGCACGGCGAACAGGCAGCCGTTCTCCCGGTCCGCCGCTTCGAGCGCGACCCAGAAGCCGGTGACGGAGACCGGCTCGGTGTGCAGGAAAGTCGCGTCCTGGTGCAGCGTCACCTCGCCGCCGATTTCGGGCTGCTTGCAGATCACCATCGACTGCGCGAGCGCGGGGTCCGCGAGGCCGAGGTCGGCCGCCGTCTCGGCGAGCCGCGGGTCGCGGGAGAACGGCCCGAAGATCGGGTCGAGGTCGTGCAGCGCATGGCCGATCTTGTTCACCGCCTTCGTCTTCGGCCGGTCGAGCGCCCCGTCGGCCGCGACGGCGCCCTCCTCGACGAAGAACCGCACCTTGTCGCCCGACTCGCGGAAGTAGTCCTCCGCCGCATGGGCCTGCGCGGCGGCCGAGAAGGCGACGCGGTTCTGGTCGGGGTCGAACGCCTCGATCAGGTCGGCGACGCGGCCGCGGAGCAGCGCGCAGGTCTCGGGCGAGGCGAAGCCGTCGAGCACGAGGAAGCCGTCGCGCGCGTAGGCCGCGACCATCGTCGCGGTCAGCCGACCGTCGGCGGGGTAGGCGAAACGCGGCGGCGTCGGGAAATCGGTCACAGGAAGCTCTCTCCGTGGGGGCCGGCGGGCAGGCCGAGCCACGCGGCCACGCTCGCGCCGACATCGGCGAAACGCCGGCGGCCGATGGCCCTGGCGCCCGCGCCGAGCCCCAGCACCGGGACCATCTCGCGGGTGTGGTCGGTGCCCGCCCACGTGGGATCGTTGCCATGGTCGGCGGTCAGGATCAACAGGTCGCCCGGGCGCATCGCGGCTTCGAACCGGCCCACCGCGACGTCGAAGGCCTCCAGCGCGCGGGCGTAGCCCGACACGTCGCGGCGGTGGCCCCAGAGGCTGTCGAACTCGACGAAATTGGCGAAGACCAGCGCGCCCTCCGGCGCGTCGGCGAAGCTCTCGACGGCGATGTCGATCAGCGCCGCGTCGGACGGCCCCTTGCGCACCTCGGTCACGCCGCGGTGGGCGAAGATGTCGCCGATCTTGCCGACGCCGATCACCGCCCTGCCCGCCTCGGCGGCGCGGTCGCAGAGCGTGGGTTCCGGCGGCGGCGTGGCGTAGTCGCGGCGGTTCGGCGTGCGGCGGAAGCCGGAGACGGCGTCGCCGGTGAAGGGCCGCGCGATGACGCGGCCGACGTTCAGCCGGTCGACCAGCCGACGCGCCGCCTCGCAAACCGCATAGAGACGGTCGAGACCGAACGCCTCCTCGTGCGCTGCGATCTGCAGCACGCTGTCGACCGAGGTGTAGCAGATCGGCTTGCCCGTCCGCACATGCGCCGCGCCGAGATCGGCGATGATGTCGGTGCCCGAGGCGTGGCGGTCGCCGAGAATCCCCGGCAGCCCGCACTCCGCGACCAGCGCCTCGGTGAGCCACGCCGGAAAGGCCGGGATGGTGCGCGGGAACACGCCCCAGGCGAAGGACACCGGAACGCCGGCGAGCTCCCAGTGCCCCGACGGCGTGTCCTTGCCCGTCGACGTCTCCACCGCCGCGCCCCAGAGGCCCTGCGGCGCGGCGGAAAGCCCGGGCGGCCGGCGGCCCGTCGCCAGCGCCGCCGCCGCGCCGAGACCGATGCGGTCGAGGTTCGGCAGGCTGAGGGGGCCGCTCCGCCCCTCCTCCGCGCGACCCGCGGCGCAGGCTTCTGCGATGTGGCCGAGAGTGTCGGCGCCGTCGTCGCCGAAGGCGGCGGCGTCCGGCGCGCCGCCGATCCCGACGCTGTCGAGCACGAACAGGAAGGCGCGGCTCACGCGACGTCCTCCGGGCCGATGCGGGCGAGGACAGGATCGCGGAGCAGCGGCGCCGTATCCGACAGGGTGTAAGCGGCGCGCAGGGCGTCGGCCGCCGCGTCCGCCTCCGCCTCCGTGCGCGCATGGACGCGGCCGAGCGGCGCGTCGGGTCCGACATGGGCGCCCACGGCGGCGAGGGCGTCGAAGCCGACCGAGGGGTCGATCCGGTCCGCCGTCCGCGCCCGTCCGCCGCCGAGCGCGATCACCGCCACGCCGACGGCGCGGGTGTCGATCGCCGCGACGACGCCGGGCGTCTCCGGCGCGACGTCTCGGATGACCGCCGCCTGCGGCAGGTGTTCGGCGAAGCGCTCCAGAAAATCCATCGGCCCGCCGAGGGCCTGCACCATGCGGCTGAACCGCTCCGCCGCCGCGCCGCCCTCGAAGGCCCGCACGATGCGCTTGCGGGCGATCTCCGCATCCGGCGCGAGGCCGCCGAGCAGCAAGGCCTCGGCGCCCAGCGCCACCGTCACATCCCACAGCCGCGCGTCGATCTCGTCGCCGATCAGGAACCGGCACGCTTCCGCGACTTCCAGCGCGTTGCCGGCGACGGGCGCCAGGGGCTCGTCCATGTCCGTGAGCAAGGCCGCGGTGCGGCAGCCGGCGCCGTTGGCGACGCCGACCAGGCTGTCGGCCAGCGCCCGCGCCTCGGGCGCGCTCGCCATGAAGGCGCCCGAGCCGCATTTCACGTCGAGCACCAGCGCATCGAGCCCCGCCGCCAGCTTCTTCGACAGGATCGAGGCGGTGATCAGGTCGACGCTCTCCACCGTCGCGGTCACGTCGCGGATGGCGTAGAGCTTGCGGTCCGCAGGCGCCAGCGCCGTCGTCTGCCCGATGATCGCCGCGCCCACCTCGCCGACCACACGCCGGAAGGTCTCGCTGTCGGGTTGCGTCGCATAGCCGGGGATCGAGTCGAGCTTGTCGAGCGTTCCGCCGGTGTGGCCGAGGCCGCGACCGGAGATCATCGGCACATAGGCCCCGCACGCGGCCAGCGCCGGCGCGAGCATCAGCGAAACCGTGTCGCCGACGCCGCCTGTCGAGTGCTTGTCGAGCACCGGCCCGTCGACGTCCCAGCGCAGCGTCTCGCCGCTGTCGCGCATCGCCTCGGTCAGGGCGACGCGCTCGGGCAGGGTCATGCCGCGGAAGAACACCGCCATGGCGAGCGCCGCGGCCTGCTCGTCGCCGACCGTCCCGTCGGTCAGGCCGCGGACGAAGAAACGGATCTCCTCGGCCGAAAGCGCCGCGCCGTCGCGTTTGCGGCGGATGATCTCCTGCGGCAGCACTCAGTAGCCCTCGGCCGGATTGGGCGCCGCCGCGCCGTCGAGGGCGGCGAGGAGCGCCGTCAGCAAGGCGCTCGCGCCGATTCGGAAGGTGCGCGGGCGGGGCCAGTCCGCGCCCATGGCCTCGCGCGCCAGAGCCAGATAGGTTTCGGCGTCCTCCAGCGTGCGCACGCCGCCGGACACCTTGAGGCCCACGCGCGCGCCGCTGGCCGCGATGGCGTCGAGCATCACGCGCGCGGCCTCCGGCGTCGCCCCGGTCGCGACCTTGCCGGTCGAGGTCTTCAGGAAATCGGCGCCCTCGGCGACGGCGAGGTCGGCGGCGCGGCGGATCACGCCCGGCTCGTGCAGCATCCCCGTCTCGAGGATCACCTTCATCAGCTTCGGCCCCGTCGCGACGCGCACGGCGTCGAGCATCTTGGCGGCGACGTCGGCGCGGCCTTCGGCGAAGGCGCGATAGGGCAGCACGAGGTCTATCTCGTCGGCCCCGTCCGCCAGCGCCTGCTCGGTTTCGGCCACCACAGGCGCCACGCGATCGGCGCCGTAGGGAAAGTTCACCACGGTCGCCACGGCGACATCCCTCGGCAGGGCCGCCCGCGCGTGCTTCACGAAGCGCGGCCAGACGCAGACGGCCGCGACCGCTCCATGCGGCGTCGTGGCCTTCGCGCAGAGCGCGGCGACGTCCCCCGCCGTGCAGTCGTCGCTGAGATCGGTCAGGTCGAGACAGGCGAGAGCCGTCGCGGCGTCGCTCATGCGAACCCCTCCGCGAAGCGCATCGCCAGGGCCTCGAAGCGCGCGGCGGCGCGGTCGGCCTCGGCCTTGGTCTGGGCGTGCGACAGCGGCGCCGCGCCGAGCCCTGCGGCGAGGTTGGTGATCACCGAAACGCCGGCCACGCGCAGACCGAAGTAACGGGCGAGGATGGTTTCGGGAACCGTCGACATGCCGACCGCATCCGCCCCCAGCACGGTCGCGGCGCGGATCTCGGCGGGCGTCTCGAACGACGGGCCTGAGAACCAGGCGTAGACGCCCTCGTGCAGATCAGGGTCTATCGCCTTCAGACGTGCACGCAACGCCGGGTCGTAAGCCTCTCCCATATCGACGAAACGCCTGTCGCCCACCTCGCCGATCAGTGGATTGAGGCCGGAAAACGAGATATGGTCCGCAATCGCCATCAGCGCCCCCGGCCCCATCGCGGGCCGCGTCGACCCGGCGGCGTTCGAGAGCAGCACCGCCTCGGCGTCGAGCCGCGCCAGCGTCTCGATCGGCGCGCGCATCGCCCGCGCGTCGCCGTGCTCGTAGTAGTGCGCCCGCCCCGCCAGCAGCGCCACCCGCGCCCCGCCGAGCCAGCCGAGCGCCAGCGCGCCCCGGTGCCCGGAGACGCCGGAGGCCGGGAAACCCGGCAGGTCGGCGTAGGGGATCTCGACCGCCTCCTCGACATGGGCGGTCAAGCCCCCGAGCCCGGAGCCGAGCACGATCCCCAACGCCACCGGCTCGTGGCCGGCGCGGGCGCGCACGGCGTCGGCGGCGGTCACGGCTTCAGCCCGAAGGCGGCGGGCAGCAGTTCCGCCAGCGTGAACCGCGCGCGCACGCCGTCCAGCCCCGCCGAGTGGATCACCGCCGAGGCCGCGCCGAACTCGGCGAGGCGCTGGCGGCAGCCGCCGCAGGGCGTGACGGGCTCGGGGTGGTCGGCGATCACCAACGCCTCGGTGAAACGGGTCTCGCCCGCCGTCACCATCGCGGCGAGGGCGGAGGTCTCGGCGCACCAGCCTTCCGGGAAGGAGGCGTTCTCGACGTTGCAGCCGGCATAGACCGCGCCCGACGCCCCGCGCACGGCGGCGCCGACGGCGAAGCCCGAATAGGGCGCGTGGGCGTTGGCCCGCGCCGCCACGGCCGCCCGGAGCAGGTCGTCCATCACCGTTCCTTCACGTAAGGCGCGCCGCCCGCCTTCGGCGGTATCGCCTTGCCGATGAAGCCCGCGAGCAGCACCACCGTCAACACATAGGGCGCGGCCTGCACCGCCTGCGGCGGCACGCCGCCGATCAGCGGCAGATCCACTCCCTGAAGCCGGATCGCCCCCGCGTCGAGAAAGCCGAACAGCAGACAGGCCGCCATCGCCTGCATCGGCCGCCACTTCGCGAAGATCAGCGCCGCCAGCGCGATGAAGCCCTTGCCGGCCGACATGTTCGGGATGAACCCGGCCGACTGCGCCATGGACAGATAGGCGCCGGCGAAGCCGCAGAGCACGCCGCAGCAGATCACCGCCTTGTAGCGCAGCCACGGCACCGAGAGCCCGGCGGTGTCGACCGCGGCCGGGTTCTCCCCCACCGCGCGCAGCCTGAGCCCGAAGCGCGTGCGCCAGAGCACCCACCATGTGATCGGCGCCAGCGCGAAGGCGAAGTAGACCAGCGCGTTATGGCCCGAGATCAGGACGGACCACACCTGCCCGAGCAACGGCGCGTCCCGCAAGGTCTCCGCCAGCGGCAGGTCCATTCCCAGCAGCCGCCCCTCCCGCGGCAGCGAAGGCGTCTTGCCCCCTTGCGCGAACCACGCATGACCGAGCACCGCCGTCAGCCCGGCGGCGAGGAAGTTGATCGCGACGCCCGAGACGATCTGGTTGCCCCGCGCCGTGATGCAGGCGAAGCCGTGGATCAGCGCGAAGCCCACCGACGTCAGCACCGCCGCGAGCAGCGCCGCGGGGATCGAGCCGGTCCAGAACGACACGACCGCGCCCGCGAAGGCCGCCGCCAGCATCTTGCCTTCCAGCCCGATGTCGAAGACCCCCGCCCGCTCGGAGTAAAGCCCCGCCAGCGCCGCGAACAGCAGCGGCGTGGCGAGCCGCAGCGTCGAGTCGAGGACGAGGATCAGCGCCTCGAACATCACGCGGTCCGGATCGCCCGCGGCGCGAACAGCCGCGCCAGCGCCGGGCGGAACAGGAACTCCAGCGCGCCGGCGAACAGGATGACCAGACCCTGGATCATCACGATCATGTCGCGGGTGATCGCCGGTTTCTCGAACGCGAGCTCAGCGCCGCCCTGATAGAGGATGCCGAACAGGATCGCCGCCAGCACCACGCCGAGGGGATGCGCCCGCCCCATCAGCGCCACCGCGATGCCGACGAAGCCCGCGCCGCCGACGAACTCGAAGATCAGCCGGTTCTGCTCTCCCATCACCGAGTTCAGCGCCATCATGCCGGCGAGCGCGCCGGATACGCCCATGGCGACCAGCGTGATCCGCACCGGCGAGACGCCCGCGTAGATCGCCGCCGTCGGGTTGGCGCCGAAGGTGCGGATCTCGTAGCCGAGCCGCGTGCGCCAGATCAGCGCCCAGACCGCGACCGCCATCGCCAGCGCCATCAGCAGCGACACGTTGAGCGGCGCCGAGCCGATCCGCACGCCGAACAGCCCCATGAACCCGGTCAGCCGCGGCGCGCGGCCGCCTTCGGCGAAGGTCCGCGTCTCGGGGCTCATCGAGCCCGGCGGCGACAGCACGTCGACCAGCAGCCAGATCATCAGCGAGGCGGCGATGAAGTTGAACATGATCGTGGTGATCACGACGTGGCTGCCGCGCTTGGCCTGCAGCCACGCCGGTATGAACGCCCAGCCCGCCCCCACGGCCGCCGCACCGAGGGCGGCCAGCGGGAACACCGCCCACCACGGAAAGATGCGGTCGAGCGTCAGGCAGGCCGCGGCGACGCCGAGCCCGCCGACATAGGCCTGCCCCTCGCCGCCGATGTTGAACAGCCCCGCATGGAACGCCACCGCGACGGCGAGGCCGGTGAAGATGAAGTTGGTGGCGTAGTAGAGGGTGAACCCGATCCCCTCGCCCCAGCCGAGCGCCCCGTAGAGCAGCACCCGCGTCGCCTCCAGCGGGTCCTCCCCGATGCCGACCACGACCAGCCCCGCGATCAGGAAGGCCGCGGCGAGGTTCAGCAGCGGGATCAGGCCGAGATCGACCCAGCGCGGGAGGGAGGATGCGGCGGACATTGCGGCGGCCTGTGCTGGCCCGGCGCGCCCGTCGCGCCGGCGCGTTCATCATGGCGCGGCGCACACGCGCCGTCGACACTTCTCAGGCGAAGCGGTTGTTGCGCGGGAAGCCCCGCGGCGCCATCCGGCCGGCCGAGGCGCGGCGGAACAGGTATTCCTCAAGCTCGGGGCCCGCGACCGTGCGCGTGCGGCCGGCGGAGTCCTTCCACGCCAGCCCCTCGCCCTTCCAGAACACGATGGCGTCCGACAAGCCGCCGTCCTTGTACTTCTGCAGGCGCACGCCCTTGCCCTTGGAGAGCTCAGGGATCTCCGTCAGCGCAAACACCGAAAGCCGCCGGTTCTCGCCCACCACGGCGACATGATCGCCCGTCACCGGCGCGGCGACGACCAGCCGCGCCCCCGGCGCCAGCGTCATCGCCTGCCGGCCGGCGCGGGTCTGCGCGATCAGGTCGTCCTCGGCGACCACGAAGCCGTCGCCCGCCGACGACGCGAGCAGGCGCTTGACGCCGGGGCGGTGGACGAACAGCGCGGCCACGTCGTCGTCGTTGGCGAGGTCGATCATCAGCCGCAGCGGCTCGCCCATGCCGCGCCCGCCCGGCAGCTTGTCGCCCGACAGGGTGAAGGCCCGGCCCGATCGGGTCAGCGCGAGGATGCGGTCGGTGGTCTCGGCGTGGAAGGCGAAGCGCGGGCCGTCGCCGTCCTTGTGCTTCACCTCCGCGTCGAGCGGCTGCGTGCCCCGCAGCGCGCGGATCCAGCCGTTCTTCGAGCACAGCACGGTGATCGGCTCGCGCTCGATCATCGCCTCGGGCGGCATGATCTCGACCTGCGGCGCGGCGGCGATGGTCGTGCGCCGCGCGCCGCCCGGCGCGTCGCGGCCGAAGCGGGCGTCGATCTCGCGCACCTGATCGGCGATGCGCGCCCACTGCTTCGCGGGGCTCTCCAGCAGCGCCGTGAGGTCGGCCTGCTCGGCGGTCAGCGCGTCGCGCTCCTGCCGCAGCGCCATCTCCTCGAGCTTGCGGAGGCTGCGCAGCCGCATGTTCAGGATCGCCTCGGCCTGCGCGTCGGTCAGGCGCACCGGCGTCGGGCTGTCTCCGTTCGACCAGTCCTCGGCCATCAGCGCGGGCTTCGGCTCGTCCTCGCCGCGGATGATCTCGATCACGCGGTCGAGGTTGAGGAAGGCGACGATGTAGCCCTCCAGCAACTCCAGCCTTCGCGCGATCTTCTCAAGCCGGTGGCGGCTGCGGCGCTGCAGCACCTCGCGCCGGTGGCCGAGGAAGGCCAGCAGCAACTCGCGCAGGCTGCACACCCGCGGCGTGCGCCCGTCGATCAGCGCGTTCATGTTGAGCGGGAAACGGGTCTCCAGGTCCGACAGCTTGAACAGCGTCTCCATCAGCACCGCGGGGTCGACGGCGCGGGAGCGCGGTTCGAGGATCAGCCGCACGTCCTCGGCCGATTCGTCGCGCACGTCCGCGAGCATCGGCGCCTTCTTCTCCAGCACGAGCTGGGCCAGCCGCTCGACCAGCTTCGATTTCTGCACCTGATAGGGAATCTCGGTGACGACGATCTGGTAGACGCCGCGGCCGAGATCCTCCGTCCGCCACCGCGCGCGCAGGCGGAACCCGCCGCGGCCGGTGGCGTAGGCTTCGGCCACGCTCTCGGGCGGTTCGATCATCACGCCGCCGGTGGGGAAGTCGGGGCCGGGCACGATGGCGGCCACGTCCGCCTGCGGGTTCTCGATCAGCGCGAGCAACGCGGCGCAAAGCTCGCCGGCGTTGTGGGGCGGGATGGAGGTCGCCATGCCGACGGCGATGCCCGCCGCCCCGTTGGCGAGCAGATTGGGAAAGGCGCCGGGCAGGACGACGGGCTCCTCCTCCGAGCCGTCGTAGGTGGCGCGCAGGTCGACGGCGTCCTCGTCGAGCCCGTCGAGCATGGCGGCGGCGACCGCCGTCAGCCGCGCCTCGGTGTAGCGCTGGGCGGCGGCGTTGTCGCCGTCGATGTTGCCGAAGTTCCCCTGCCCCTCGATCAGCGGATAGCGCAGCGAAAAGTCCTGCGCCGCCCGCACCAGCGCATCGTAGACGCTGAGTTCGCCGTGAGGGTGATACTTGCCGATCACGTCGCCGACCACGCGCGCCGACTTCTTGAACGGCGAGGCCGGGTCGAGCCGCAGTTGCCGCATCGCGTAGAGCAGACGGCGATGCACCGGCTTCAGCCCGTCGCGCGCGTCGGGCAGGGCGCGGTGCATGATCGTCGACAGCGCGTATTGCAGATACCGCTCGCCGAGCGCGCGCGTGAGCGGCTCGCTGGTCACGGAAGGCGGTGCGTCGTCGGTTTCGTCTGCCATGGGCGAGACGGTAGTCGCTCGCGCCCGCGCGGTCCATCGCCCGCCCGATCGCGCACCGCGGTAACCGGTTTCACGACTATCACGGGATTGTCAGTTCCTGTTCATCAATGTCGCCGACACAAGCGGCGCATGATGTTCGAACCAGCGCATGTGCTGGCTGCGGCGCTCGCGTTGAGCAGCGCCGGGCTGGAGAACCGCCACGACCCGGCCGACGTGGCCTGTCTGGCGCTCAACGTCTACCACGAGGCGCGTGGCGAAAGCGTGACCGGCCAGGCGGCCGTCGCGCACGTCACCTTGAACCGGGTGCGGAACCCGCGGTTCCCCGACAGCGTCTGCGCGGTGGTGACGCAGCAGGCCCGCGGCGTCTGCCAGTTCTCATGGGTGTGCAACGACCCAGGACAGCCGCGCAACCGGACGGCGCTGAAGCGCGCCTATCAGGTCGCCGTCGACACGCTCGCCGGCCGCCGCGCCGACCCGACCAACGGCGCGACCTACTTCTTCAGCCGCCGCATCCCGACGCCCGACTGGGCGCGCCGCATGCGCGAGACCACGGCGATCGACAACCACCGCTTCTTCCGCCAGGGCTGACGCCGCGCCTGCCGGTTCACCGGGCTCGGCCGCGGTGGATGCGGCCGAAATCGGGGTCGGGCGTGTCCTGTCCGGCCTCCACGATCCCTCGGCGAATCGCTCGCGTGCGGGTGAAATAGTCGAACAGCAGCTCGCCGTCGCCGGTTCGGATCGCCCGCTGAAGGGCGAAGAGCTCCTCGGTGAAACGGCCGAGGATCTCCAGCGTCGCCTCGCGATTGGTCAGGAACACGTCGCGCCACATCGTGGGGTCGGAGGCGGCGATGCGGGTGAAGTCGCGGAAGCCCGCCGCGGAGTACTTGATCACCTCCGACTCGGTGACGTGGCGCATGTCGTCGGCGACGCCCACCATGGTGTAGGCGATCAGGTGCGGCGCATGGCTGGTGACGGCGAGCACGAGGTCGTGGTGCTCGGGGCTCATCTCGTCGACCTTCGCGCCCAGCCGCTCCCAGAACTCCGCGACCCGCGCGACGGCGCGGCGCGGCGCGGCGGGCGGCGGGGTGACGATGCACCAGCGCCCGTCGAACAGTTCGGCGAAACCGGCGTCGGGCCCCGAGTGCTCGGTGCCGGCGATGGGGTGGGCCGGCACGAAGGCGGCGCCGTCAGGCAGCGCCGCCGCGACCGTCCGCACGACCGCGGCCTTCACCGAGCCGACGTCTGACACGACGGCGCCTGGCGCCAGCGCCGGCGCGACGGCGGCCGCCGCCTCGCCCATCGCGCCGACCGGCGTGCACAGGATCACCAGATCGGCCCCGCGCGCCGCTTCGGCGGCCGTCGCAGGAACGGCGTCCAGAAAACCGAGAGAGGTCGCGCGGTCGCGCACCGCCTCGGCGCGATCCCACCCCACGAGCGTCGCCGCCGCGCCGCCGCGGCGGGCGGCATGGGCGATGGACGCGCCGATCAGCCCGAGCCCGATCAGCGCGACGCGCCCGAAGACCGGCCCCTCGCTCAAGCCCGCGCCGCGCGGAAGCCGTCGACCGCCTCGGCCACGGCGCGGCAGGCCGCCTCGTCGCCGATCGAGATGCGCAGCCACCCCGGCAGACCGTAGCCCTCCATCCGCCGCACGATCAGGCCGCGGGTCTTGAGCCACGCGTCGGCCTCAGGGGCGGAGGCGGGCCCTTCCTCGCCGAAGCGGGCGAGCAGGAAGTTGCCGTGGGAGGCCGTGCACGGCACGCCCGCCCGGGCGAGCCGCGCCGCGAGCCACCCCCGCCAGGCCGCGTTCGCGGCGGCGGACCGCGCGACATGCTCGCCGTCGGCGACAGCCGCCGCGCCGGCGGCCAGCGCCGGCGCGCTCACGTTGAAGGGCCCGCGCACGCGGTTCAGCGCGTCGACAACATGGCCGGGCGCGTAGGCCCAGCCGAGCCGCAGCGCCGCGAGCCCGTGGATCTTCGAGAAGGTGCGCGTCATCACCACGTTGTCGTGCGCAGCGACCAGCGCCGCCCCCGGGTCGTAGCCCGGCTCGTCGACATATTCGGCGTAGGCCGAGTCGAGCACCAGCAGGGCGCGTTCAGGGATTCCCGCCGCCAGCCGCGCCACCTCCGCGCCGGCGATCAGCGTGCCGGTGGGGTTGTTCGGGTTGGCGAGAAACACCAGCCGCGTGCGCTCGGTGCAGGCGGCGAGCATCGCGTCGACGT
Source organism: Paracoccaceae bacterium (assembly GCA_007693835.1). Taxonomy (GTDB): domain Bacteria; phylum Pseudomonadota; class Alphaproteobacteria; order Rhodobacterales; family Rhodobacteraceae; genus Rubrimonas. Next base: position 32,989 of record RECW01000136.1, read on the forward strand.
CCGCCGACAGGTCGTGCTCCGGCGCCGCAACGGGCGTCGCGCCCGCGGCCCGCGCCGAGATCGCATACATCAGGAAACCGTGGCGACTGTGGACCACCTCGTCGCCCGGCCCTGCGTAGGTCTGGCAGAGCAGCGAGATGATCTCGTCCGACCCCGCCCCGCAGACGATGCGCTCCGCCTCCAGTCCATGGACCGCGGCGATGGCGCGGCGCAGCTCGGTCGCCCCGCCGTCGGGATAGAGCGCCAGGTCGCCGGCGGCGGCGCGGTAGGCCTCGACCGCCGCGGGGCTCGGGCCGAACGGGTTCTCGTTCGCCGACAGCTTGATCGCGCGGTTCGCGCCGGGCGCGCCCGCTTCGCCGCCGACATAGGGCGCGATCCCCATGACGCCGGGTTGCGGGACGATGCGGGGGTGCGGTGCGGTCATGGCTCGGCTCGCGCGGCTTCGGCGCGCCCGTTTACCGCGGGGCGCGCGCCGACGCCAGCGGCCTCAGGCGCTTGCGAACCAGCGGTCGAGGACGCCGCGATAGAGCCGCGCGAGGCGGCGGACGTCCTCGACCGGCACGCGTTCGTCCACGGCATGCATGCCGCGCCCGACGAGGCCGAGTTCCACCACGGGGCAGTGATCCTTCACGAACCGCGCGTCGGACGTGCCGCCAGCCGTCGAGAGCGCCGGCCGCGCCCCCGTCTCGGCCGCCACCGCCGCGGCGACCATCTCGACGAAGGGCCCGGGCGGCGTGACGAAGCTTTCGGCCGAGAGATGCGTCTCGACGGCGATGGCGACGCCGGTCTCGGCCGTCACGACTTCGGCCGTCGCGCGCAGGCGCGCGGTCAGCGACGCGCCGTCGTGGGCGTCGTTGAAGCGGATGTTGACCGTCGCGCGGCCCTCCGCCGGGATCACGTTGGTCGCCGGGTTGCCGACGTCGATGGTGGTGATCGCCAGCGTCGAGGGCTCGAAATGCGCCGTGCCTTGGTCCAGCGGCGTCGACGCCAGCCGATCCAGCAGCCGCGCAAGCGCCGGCAACGGGTTCAGGGCGCGCGCGGGATAGGCGGTGTGGCCCTGCACGCCGCGGGCGGTGAAAGTCGCCGTCAGCGAGCCCCGCCGCCCGATCTTGATCGCGTCGCCGAAGGTCTCGGCCGAGGTCGGCTCGCCGACGAGGCAGACGTCGAGCCGCTCGCCCTCGGCGGCCATCCAGTCGAGGATCGCGCGGGTGCCGTGCTCCGCCGCCCCTTCCTCGTCGCCGGTGATCAGCAGCGCGACCGACCCCTTCGGCGGCGTCTCGCTCACGAAGCCCGCCGCCGAGGCCGCGAAGGCGGCGACCGCCGACTTCATGTCGACCGACCCCCTGCCCCACAGGTCGCCGCCCGCGATCGCCGCCGAGAACGGCGGATGCGTCCACGCCGCCGCGTCGCCCTCCGGCACGACGTCGGTGTGGCCGTTGAAGCCGAAGACGGGGCCTTCCGTCCCCCACCGCGCGTAGAGGTTCGCGACGCCGCCCCGGTCGACCCGCGCGCACCGAAATCCGAAGGGCGTCAGCGCCTCGGCCAGCACGTCGAGCGCGCCGGCGTCGGCCGGAGTGACGGAGGCGCGGCGGACCAGTGCCGCCGTCAGCTCGACCGGATCGATCACGCCCGCAGCAGATCGTTGATCGACGTCTTCGACCGGGTGCGCTCGTCCACGCGCTTGACGATGACGGCGCAGTACAGGCTCGGCCCCGGCTCGCCGTTCGGCAGAGGCTTGCCCGGCAGCGCGCCCGAGACGACGACCGAATAGGCCGGCACTTCGCCCATGAAGATCTCGCCGGTCTCGCGGTCGACGATCTTGGTCGACTGCCCGATGAAGACGCCCATGCCGAGGACCGCGCCTTCGCGGACGATCACGCCCTCCACCACCTCGGAGCGCGCGCCGATGAAGCAGCCGTCCTCGATGATCGTCGGGCCGGCCTGCATCGGCTCCAGCACGCCGCCGATGCCGACGCCGCCCGAGAGATGCACGTTCCGGCCGATCTGCGCGCAGGAGCCGACGGTCGCCCAGGTGTCGACCATGGTCCCCTCGCCCACATAGGCGCCGAGGTTCACGAAGCTCGGCATCAGCACCGCGCCTGGCGCGATGTAGGCCGACCGCCGCACGACGCAGGTCGGCACGGCGCGGAACCCCGCCTCGACCCAGTGCGAGGGGCCCCAGCCGTCGAACTTGGACGGCGCCTTGTCCCACCACGTCGAGCCCCCCGGACCGCCTTCGATGGGCGCCATGGGGTTCAGGCGGAAGGAGAGCAGCACCGCCTTCTTGAGCCACTGGTTCACCGTCCAGGCGCCGTCCGGCCCGCGCTCGGCGACGCGGGCGGCGCCGCTGTCGAGCAGGTGCAGCGCGTGCTCGACCGCCGCGCGCGTCTCGCCGGTCGTGTCGACCGTGATCGCGTCGCGCGCCTCCCACGCGGCTTCGATGGCGGTTTCCAGCGCTGCGACGTCCATCGAGGCCTCCTGCCGGTGACTTTCCACACTCGGCCGCGCTATACGCTGCAGGACCAGGGCGCGCAACGCGCGGGAGCGACAGGAGCGCGCATGACGAGCGACCACATCCGCCACTCGGTGTTCCCGCCGGCGGACCGCGACGTCGCCGCCGTCGAGCGGCTGCCGTCGACGCCGCAGACCGAGAACGCCGCCTACCGCCTCGCCTTCCGCGACGTCGACTTCCTGATGCGCGACGAGCTGCGCCCGGTGCGGCTGCAGCTCGAGCTGCTGAAGGTCGAGATGGCGATGAACGAGCGCGAGATCGATTCGACCGTCGTCCTGTTCGGCGGCGCGCGGATCCGCCCGCCGGGCCTCGCGCCCGCGGACCGGCCGGGCATGGCGGCGCTGTCGCACTTCTACGAGGAGGCGCGGCGCTTCGCGAAGCTCGCCTCGGAGGAATCGCTGCGGCGCGGCGGGCGGGAGTTCGTCATCGTCACCGGCGGCGGCCCTGGCGTGATGGAGGCCGGCAACCGCGGCGCGCACGAGGCGGGCGCGCAGTCGATCGGGCTCAACATCATGCTGCCCCACGAACAGGCGCCGAACGGCTGGGTGACGCCGGACCTCTCGTTCAACTTCCACTATTTCGCCATCCGCAAGATGCACTTCCTGATGCGCGCTGCGGCGGTGGCGGTGTTTCCGGGCGGCTTCGGCACGCTGGACGAATTGTTCGAGACGCTGACGCTGATCCAGACGCGGCGCATGGCGCCGATGCCGGTGGTCCTGTTCGGCGAGGCGTTCTGGCGCAAGGTCGTGAACTTCGAGGCGCTGATCGAGGCCGGCACCATCGCGCCCGAGGACCTCAACCTCTTCCACTTCTGCGAGACGGCGGAGGACGCCTGGGCCTACGTCTCGCGCCTCTGCGGCGTCGGCGAGAGCGCCGGCCGCAGCGCCGCCGCCGGCTGACGCCGCCGCGACCCAAGACTGTCGCGACCCCGCAACGATCACGCGAACGCGACCGACGATGTCGGAGGGTTTACTCGACGCCGGGCGCCCACGGCATCACTTTCGTCTCCGAGAGCGGAGGCGGAACATGGGTTTTCAGCGTGTGATGGGTGCGGTTTGCGCCGCTGTTGTGACGGCGTTGGGCGCGGCTGGTCCCTCGGGGGCGCGCCCGGTCGTCGTGGAGCTTTTCACCAGCCAGGGGTGCAACGCCTGCCCGCCCGCCGACGCGCTGCTCGGTGAGCTGGCCGCGCGCGACGACGTGATCGCGCTCGCGCTTCACGTCGACTACTGGGACTACCTCGGGTGGCGGGACGTCTTCGGCTCGGCGGCGAACACGCGGCGGCAGAGGAGCTACCTCCGGACGCTGGGCGGCCGCACCGTCTTCACGCCGCAGCTCGTGATCGACGGAGCGCTGGCCCTGCCCGGCGCGCGCCGCGCCGACGTGCTGGACGAGATCGCCATCGCCCGCGCCACCCCCCACGCCGCCGCCGTCGCCCTGGAGCGCGATCCCGATGGCATGGTGATCCGGGTCGACGGGGAAGCGCAGGACAATCCCGCGCGCGTGCTGTTCTTCGTCTTCGAGCCGCCGCACGTGGTGACACCCACGCGCGGCGAGAACGTCGGGCGGCCTCTCGTCTACCACAACGCCGTCCGCTTCTGGATGACGCTGGGGTGGTGGCGCGGCGGCGAGCAGGTGTGGCGCGCGCCGGCGCCGGAAGACGCGCGGGGCGTGGCGGCGCTGGTGCAGCGTCGCGACGGCGTCATCATCGGCGCGGCGCAGCGGTTGATGAACGGCGCGGCGCCGGCGGTGTCGGAAGTCAGCGGCGCGGCGATCAGCGCGCCCTGACCTTCCGCCGCTTCCATCGGTGATGCAGCCAGAACCACTGGCCCGGCGCCGCGTCCACCCACGCGGAGAAGCGGTCGTTGATCGCTCCGGTCACAGAGATGGGGTCGCCCGGCGGCAACGGCGGCTCGAAGGTCACGTCGAAGCTCAGGCCGTCGGCGCGTCGCTGCGCGAAGGCCGGGATCAGCGCCGCGCCTGTGCGTTGCGCCAGCGCCGCGACCGCCGTCGCCGTCTCGGCCTCGCGGCCGAGGAACGCGATCAGCGGATCGCCGCCCGACCGTTGATCGAGCAGCACCATCACCACACCGCCGCGCTTCAGAGCGCCGAGCAAGCCGCGCCCGCCCTGCCGACCCTTGTGGAGCACCGGCTCGCCGGCGGCGCGGATGCGCCAGATCGACATGGCGTCGAACAGCGGATTGTTGAAGGCGCGGTAGAGAATGCCGACGTCGACGCCCGCGTCGCGCGCCGCGAGGCGCACCGCCTCCCAGTTGCCGAAGTGGGCCGACACCACCACCACGCCCCGCCCCGCCGCCGCGGCCTGCCGCAGATGCTCCACGCCCCGCGCATGGCGGCGCTCCGAGCGGGCGGCGAAGTCGGGCATGCGGATGTATTCGGCGAGCACGCGGCCGAAGTTGTCCCCCACCTCCCGCGTGATGCGGCGCGGCTGGAGGGAGGGGCGCACCATCGCGAGGTTCTCGCGAATGCGGCGCGCGGCCGGCGCCAGCGGCAGCCCCCAGCGGCCGACGGCGGCGAAGGCGCGGACCGCGGCGTCGGCGGGGATGACGAAGAACGGCGCGATGACGATCGCGAAGGCGACGCCCTCCACGGTCCACCAGAACCGGCGCGTCCACGGTCTCACGCGCGCCTCCGAGACAGTGCGGCGAAGCGCGCGCCCTGAAGCAGCAGCGACAGCGTCGCCCCAGCGACGCTGGCCCACATCAGACCCGCCGCGCCCATGTCGAGTTCGAAGGCGAACAGGGCGCCGAGCGGCACCATCGCCAGCCAGAACGCGATGAAGTAGAGCCCCGACGACACGAAGGTGTCGCCGAGGGCGCGGTTGCACTGGCCCATCACGATCTGCCCGCCGTCCGGCAGGACGGTGACGGCGACGACGAACAGCAGCCCGACGGTGACGCCCTGCACCGCCGGATCGACCGTGTAGACCGCCGCCAGGGCCTCGGGGGCCGCGACAAGCCCGAGGCCGATGCCTCCCATGACGACGAAGCACGCAGCGAGCCCCAGCCAGCCGGCGAACCGCGCCTCGCCGAGGCGCCCCGCCCCTGCCTCCGACCCCACCCGCACCGCCGTCGCGACGCTGAGGCCGAGGGCGACCATGAACACCGTCGCCTCGATGTTGTGGGCGATGGAGTAGGCCGCCAGCGCCGTCGGGCCGAGCAGCCCCGCCATCTGCATCAGCGCGCCGAAGGCGCTGGTCTCGAAGCCGACCGAAAGGCCGGCGGCGTAGCCGATGCGCCGCATCTCGGCGCCCGCCCGCCATCCGCCCGGCCCCCAGAAGCCGCCCATGCGCCGCAGCCCGCCGGCGGCGCGCACCTCCGGCAGGCGGAGGATCACGATCAGCACGACGAGGAACAGGAACACCCGCACCAGCGAGGTCGAGATCGCCGAGCCGACCGCCCCCAATTCGGGCGCGCCGAGGTTGCCGTAGATGAACACCCAGTTCAGCGCCACGTTCAGCGCGTTCGCCGCCAGCATCGCCAGCATGGCGGGCTTCGGCCGGCCGCTGCCCTCCAGATAGAAGGCGCAGGTGATGTAGAGCACCTGGAACAGCACGCCGGGCGCGAGCACGAAGCTGACGGCGCCGCCGCCCTCCGCGAGCGCCTCCGACTGGCCGATCAGCCGCAGCCACAGAAAGCCGAGCGCCATCAGCGCGGCGCCCGCCAGCCCCGCCGCCGTCGCCCACGGCAGCGAACGCCGCCAGATGTCGACGCACTCCTCCGTTTTCCCGGCCCCGAAACGCCGGGAGACCAGAGAGATCACGCCCATCTGGAGGCCGACCGCCGTCACCATGATCGGGATGAAGAGCCCCAGCGCCACCGAGGCCTCCGCCAGCGCCAGCGTCGCGTAGCGGCCGAGCATAATCACGTCGACCAGCGCCATGGCGAGGATGCCGGCGCGTGACAGCATCACCGGCCACGCGAGCCGCGCCAGCATGCCGAGATGGCGGCGCAGCCGCGCGCCGCCGGGCTCGACCCGCAGCGCGCCGCGCGGGCGGATGTCGGCTTCGGGCTTGTTCACGGCGCGCTCCCGAGCCGCTCGCGCCGCCACACGTAGAGACCGGAGCCGACGATCACCGCCGCACCAGCCAGGGTGAAGCCGTCGGGGATGTCATCGAAGAACGTCCAGCCGAAGAGCCCGGCGAAGACCAGCCCGACGTAAGTCAGCGGCGCCACCGCCGAGGCCGGCGCGAGGGTGTAGGCGAAGATGAACATCAACTGCCCCGCCGCCCCGAGCAGCCCGAGCAGCACCATCAGCGCGGCGTCCGAAGGCGTCGGCGTCGTCCAGACCAGCGGCAGCCAGAGCGTCGCCAGCACCGCGCCGAGACCGGCGGTGTAGAGAAACGTCGTCCGCCAGTCCTCGGTGCGGCCGAGGAACCGGGTCGAGACGGAATAGCCTGCGAAGCACAGCGCGCAAAGCAGCGGCAGCAGGGCCGCAGGCTGGAACGCCGCAGCGCCGGGCCGCACGATGATCATCGCCCCGACGAAGCCCGCCGCCACCCCCGCCCAGCGGCGCGGCCCCACGGGCTCGGCGAGCAGCAGGGCGGCGAGCGCGGTGATCATCAGCGGCGCGACCTGGAAGATCGCCGTCGCCTCGGCCAGCGGCAGCAGGGAGAAGGCGAAGAACCCCGAGACCGTCGCCCCGAACATGAAGGCGGACCGCAACACCTGCATCCCGAGCTTCTGCGTCCGCAGCACGGTGCGCAGGCGCGGCGCGAACAGCAGCGTCACCAGAAGCGCCTGCATGGCGTAGCGCGCCCAGACCACCTGAAGCGGGTCGTGGCGCGTCATGAGACCTTTCGCGAGCGCATCCATCGACGCGAAGGCCAGGTCGGCGATCAGGACGCAGACCGCGCCGCGCGCGAGCGCGGGCATGGCGGCCGCGCGCGCGGCGATGGCGGTCATTGTGCCCTCGTGACGGCCGATGAGGCCCGGTGGTCAGACGGACGGGACGGCGACCCCGATCATGCAGTCGCGGGTGACGATCCCGGCGAGACGTTCCTCGTCCCACCCCGCAGCGGCGTCCGGACGCCGCGGAACGACCAGATACCGCATGTCGGCCGTGCTGTCATGCACACGCACCGTCGTCGTCCCGGGGACAGTGAGCCCGAACTCCGCGAGCACCCTGCGCGGCTCGCGCACGGTGCGGGAGCGGTAGGCGCGGCTCTTGTACCAGTCCGGCGGCAGACCGAGCAGGTTGCGCGGGTAGCACGAGCAGAGGGTGCAGACGACGACGTTGTGCTCGGCCTCGGTGTTCTCGACCGCGACGAGCTTCAGCGCATCGACCTCGATCCCCATCTCGCGACAGGCGGCCGAGCCGTCGGCGAGCAGCCGCGCCTTGAACGCCGGGTCGGTCCAGGCGCGCGCCACGACCTGCGCGCCGAGCGCCGGCGTGCGCGCGTCCATCCGCGCGATCTGCGCGGCGATCTCGGCGGCCGTGGCGACGCCCTTCTCGACCAGCAGTTCGCGCACTGCGATCTCGAGCCGTTGCGCCTCGGTCAGCGGCGCGTCCTGATCGGCGCGACAGGGATGGCTAGAGGGGCCGAGCCCGCGGTGGTCGTGATCGTGGTGATGGTCATGGGGCATCGCCCGGCTCCAGCCAGTGCTCGAAGATCTCGGCGTCGATGGTGTCGCCGTCGCCGTCGCCCCAGAGGTCGGCGAGCGCGAAGCGCACGCGGTAGAGCGGCAGCACCGGTTCGCCGTCGCGGCGGTAGGCGAGCTCCTCGGGGTTCGCGAAATGACCGCAGACGCGCTCGACGCGACCCGTGCGCCCGCGCAGATACCACGGCGTGCGCATGTGGCCCGGCGCGGCCCCGCGCTTCACCCGAACCACGGCGCCGGGCGCGAACCGCGGCGCGGCGGCCCCGGGGGCGAGGTAGGGCGGGTCGAAGGCGCGCGGCGCGACCGCCGGCGGCTCACCCATGCCCGCCCTCCAGCGACGCCTCGCCGTAGGTCGCGCCGCGGGCGGCGACCTCCTCAATCTTCGTGTTGAGTTCGGCCACCGTGAACGCCCCGGCTTCGAGCAGGTTCTGCGTGATCGCGGCGATCCAGCGCTCGTAGTAGGTCATGGTCTCGAAGGCGTCCTCACCCATGTCCTCGAGCGCGCGCCGCAGCCCGTCGACGGTGAAGAGTCCCTTCGCCGAACACAGCACCATCAGCGCGTCGACCCGCTTCTCCCAAAGCGCGAAGTCGTGCTCCTCCGGGCTCACCGGCCCGCCGGGGCGTCCGCCCATGTCGTGCCAGCGCCGGCCGGTTTCTTCCGCATCGTTCGTCATCCTCCGACGCTAACCGGCTCGCCGGCCTCTGTCACGCGCCAGCGAAACTGCGACCTTTTCTCGCACTCCGAACAGCCATAGGCTCCCCCTCGGGGAGATGACCCCAAAGGGAGGAAAACATGCGAAAAATCACCATGGCGGCGGCCGCCGCGCTGCTCGCGGGCGCAGCCGTCGCCGAACTGACCCCAGCCCCGGAGGGCGCGCAGACCTACATCGTGTCGCCGGCCGACGGCGCGACCGTGTCCAACCCCGTCACCATCGTGTTCGGCGCGCGCAGCATCGGGATCGCGCCGGCGGGCGTGGAGTGGGAGCGGACGGGCCACCATCACCTGCTGATCAACACCACGGTCGACGCCGTCCCGCTCGACGAGTCGCTGCCCGCGACCGACCAGATCCGTCACTTCGGCGGCGGCCAGACCGAGGTGACGCTGGAGCTGCCGCCGGGCACGCACACCCTGCAACTGCTGATGGGCGACCACGACCACATCCCCCACGATCCGCCGATCTACTCGACGCCGATCACCATCACCGTCGAATGACTCCCGCCGCGCGCCCGCCGGGCTTTGCCCGCCGCGGCGCGCGGTCTATGTCCGGCGCGAAGCCGCCAGGGCGGCAAGTTCCGGGAGACTTTCACATGATCCGTTCGTTCCTCGCCGCCGCGGCGATCCTCGCCGCCGGCCCGCTGTCCGCTCAGTCGATGCGCGCCGCCGAAGGCCGCCCCGCCTACGACGTCGGCATCCCCGAGCCGAGCCAGCCGACCGTCTTCTTCGCCAACATCAAGGACGGCGCGACCGTCACCAGCCCCGTCGCCCTCGAATTCGGCTCCCTGGCGATCATGATCGGGGCGATCGGCGATTTCGAGGACTACTTCAGCGGCCACCACCACCTGCTGATCGACGTGACGGCCGACGACCTCGACCTGACGCAGCCGATCCCGGCGACGGAGAACATCATCCACTTCGGCGGCGGAGAGCGGCGCGCGGTGCTCGGGCTGCTGCCGGGAACCTACACGCTGCAGCTGCTCGCCGGCGACGACAACCATGTGCCCCACGATCCGCCGGTGATGTCGGCGCCGATCACGATCACCGTGGTCGAGTAAGCCGCGCCTCAGCCGCCCGTCACGCTCATGTGGCGGGCGACGGCGCCGAAGTCCTCCCGGCGCGAGTAGTCGAAGTCGTGGCCCTTGGGCTTGCGCGCGATGGCGCGGCGGATCTCGGCGATCAGCGGCGCGTCGTCGGTCGGGTGCTCGCGGAGCGGGGCGCGCAAGTCGGCCTGGTCGTTCTGGCCGAGACACATGTAGAGCGTGCCGGTGCAGGTCACGCGGACGCGGTTGCAGCCTTCGCAGAAGTTGTGCGTCAGCGGCGTGATGAAGCCGATGCGCTGCCCCGTCTCCTCGACACGGACATAACGGGCGGGCCCGCCCGTGCGCAGCGGAATGTCCGTGAGACGCCAGCGCGCCGCCAGCGTCTCGCGCACTTCGCTCACAGGCAGGAACTGGTCGAGCCGGTCCTCGTTGCCGAGATCGCCCATCGGCATGACTTCGATGAACGTCAGGTCCATCCCCCGCGACCCGCACCATTCGGCGAGCGGAATGATCTCGTCGTCGTTCGCGCCCTTCAGCGCCACGACGTTGATCTTGACGCGCAGCCCCGCCTCCTGCGCGGCGTCGATCCCGTCGAGCACCTGCGCGAGCCGGCCGCGCCGGGTGATCGCCGCGAACTTGGCGTCGTCGAGCGTGTCGAGCGACACGTTCACCCGCTTCACCCCGCAGTCGGCGAGCTGTTTGGCGAAGCGGCGCAGCTGCGAGCCGTTGGTGGTGAGCGTCAGTTCGTCGAGGCCGCCGCCGGGATGGGCGCCGAGACGCCGGCCCATCGCCTCGAAGAACGTCATGATGTCCCGCCGCACCAGGGGCTCGCCGCCGGTGATGCGCAGCTTCTTCACGCCGAGGTCGACGAAGGCGCCGCACATCCGCGTCAGCTCCTCGTGGCTGAGCAGGTCGGCCTTCGGCAGGAAGGTCATCTCCTCCGCCATGCAGTAGACGCAGCGGAAGTCGCACCGGTCGGTCACGCTCACGCGCAGATAGGTGATCGGGCGCGCGAACGGGTCGATCAGCGGGGCGCAGGGCATGAGACGTCCTCCCGAAGCTTTTGCCCGACCTTAAGTCCGACTGCTTCGGTAGGCAATCCGCCTCAGGCCGCCTCGACGTGGCCGTAGAGCCAGTCGAGCCGGGAGAGCGCGAACCGCGGCGCGAGGCGCGCGCCGAGCGCGATCGGCGCATAGCGGAAGAAGCGGTCGACGAGGCCGGTGGCGTGGAACAGCCGGGCGTTGGCCTGCGCCGCGGCCTGCACCCGCGTCGCGCGCGGCCGGCGGGCGATCTCGTAGGCGCGGAACGCCGCGGCGGGGTCGTCGGCCTGAGGCAGCAGCCGCGCGAGCGCCGCGCCGTCCTCGAAAGCCTGCACCGCGCCCTGCGCCATGAACGGCAGCATCGGGTGGCAGGCGTCGCCCATCAGCGCCACGCGGCCCGAAGACCAGGCCGGCGGCGCAGGTCGGTCGAACAGGCCCCACAGCAGGCAGGTCTCCGCCGCCGCCAGCACGTCGGTCGCGCCCGGCCGCCATCCGGCGAAGGCGGCGCGGACATCGGCGGGGTCGCCCTTCTGCGACCAGTCCTCGGCCCGCCACTCGGACCGCTCCTCGACGGCGACGAAGTTCACGAGGTCGCCGCGGCGGAGGTAATAGGTCACGAGATGGCGCCCCGGCCCGACCCAGACCGTGGCGGTGGGATGCACGGTTCCGGGTCGCAGCGCCGCGCGCGGCACGGTCCCGCGCCAGGCGACCTGCCCGGTGAAGCGCGGCTCGACGGGGCCGAACAGCGCCGTGCGCACGGTGGAGCGCACGCCGTCGGCGCCGATCACGACGTCGGCCTCGACGGCCTCGCCGCCCTCGAGCAGCAGCGCCGCGCCGGTCGGCGTCTGCCCGACGCCCGTCACGGCCGCGCCGAGCCGGATGGCGGCGCCGGCGTTCCGGGCGGCCGCTTCGACCGCCGCGAGCAGATCGGCGCGGTGAACCTGGAGATAGGGCGCGCCCCAGCGCGCCTCGGCCACCGCGCCGAGCGGCAGATGGAGCACCGTGGCGCCGCTGACGCCGAGGCGGATCTCGGCCGCCTCGGGCTGGAACGCGGCGGCCTCGACCGCCGTCAGCGCCCCGATGCGCGCCAGCAGCCGCGCGCCGTTGGGGCTGATCTGGATCCCCGCACCCGCTTCGCCGAGCGCCGCCGCGCGCTCGACCACGACGACCTCGACCCCGCGCCGCGCCAGCGCCGCCGCGGCGTAAAGCCCGGCGAGGCCGGCCCCGGCGATGGCGATCCTGCGCGGCTTCATTCCGCCGTCCTCCTGCGTTGCGCCGCCGGGGTATGCCCCGGATCGCCCGCCGGGGGCAACGACCGTTCAGCCGGCCTCCGGGTCGGGATCGAACAGCGTCGGTTGCCCCGCTCGGGAAGGACCGGGCAGCCCGATATGCGTCCAGGCGCGGTGGGCCAGCATCCGCCCGCGCGGCGTGCGCTGGATGAACCCCTGCTGGAGCAGGAAGGGTTCGATCACCTCCTCGATGGCGTCGCGCGCCTCGGAAAGCGCGGCGGCGATGGTCTCGACGCCCACCGGCCCCCCCTCGTAGGCCTCCGCGAGCAGCAGCAGATAGCGCCGGTCCGCGCCGTCGAGCCCGGCGGCGTCGACGCCGAGCCGCGTCAGCGCCCGGTCGGCGAGCGCGCGCGTCACCCGCCCGTCGCCCTCCATCACGGCGAAGTCGGCGACCCGGCGGAGCAGCCGCCCCGCCACGCGCGGCGTGCCGCGGGCGCGGCGCGCGATCTCCTCGGCGCCGTCCGGATCGGCGGGCGCGCCCATAAGCCGGGCGGCGCGGTCGACGATCCGGGTGAGTTCCCCCACGGTGTAGAAGTCGAGCCGGACGGGGATCCCGAAACGGTCGCGCAGCGGCGTGGTCAGCAGCCCGAGCCGCGTGGTGGCCCCCACCAGCGTGAACGGCGGCAGGTCGATGCGCACCGATCGCGCCCCCGGCCCCTCCCCGATCACCAGATCCAGCGCGAAGTCCTCGAGCGCGGGATAGAGAATCTCCTCCACCGCCGGGTTCAGCCGGTGGATCTCGTCGATGAACAGCACGTCGCGGGCTTCGAGGTTGGTGAGGATCGCCGCGAGATCCCCCGCCCGCGCGATCACCGGCCCCGACGTCATGCGGAAGCCGACGCCGAGCTCGCGCGCCATGATCTGCGCGAGCGTGGTCTTGCCGAGGCCGGGGGGCCCGTGCAGCAGCACATGGTCGAGCGCCTCGCCGCGCTTGCGGGCGGCGCCGACGAAGACGCGCAGGTTCGCCTTCGCCGCCTCCTGGCCCACGAAGGCGTCGAGCGTCTCGGGGCGGAGCGCGCGGTCGGCGGCCTCGGTCGCGTCCTCCGGGCGCGGATCGGCGCGCAGCAGCGGGTCGGGGGCGGCGGTCATGCGCCGCCCGCCGCCCGCGCGCCGAGCGCCTTGAGCGCGGCGCGGATCAGCGCGCCGGCGTCGGCCGCCCCGCCCTCGGCCGCCGCCGCCACGGCCTGCGCCGCCTCGCCGTCGGCGTAGCCGAGATTGCCCAGCGCCGAGAGCGCGTCGGCCATCGCCGCCGCCTGCGCCTCGTCGCGCCGCGGCGCTTCGGTCTCCGCCCCGTTCGTCCGGTCGCGCGCCGGGGCGCCGGTCTGCGACGCGTCCGGCGCGGCGGGCCGCGCCGCCCGCGCGCCGAGCGCCATCACCGCCGGCGCCTTGTCGCGCAGTTCGTTGACGATCCGCGCCGCGAGCTTCGGGCCGACGCCGGGCGCGGCGCGGATCGCCGTCGCGTCGCCGAGCGCCAGCGCGCGGCCCATCTGCTCCGGACCGAGCGCCCCGAGGATCGCGAGCGACACCCGCGCGCCGACACCCTGCACCGACGTCAGCAGCCTGTGCCACTCGCGTTCGGCCAGGGTCGGGAACCCGAACAGCGCCATCATGTCCTCGCGCACCACCATCTCGGTGTAGAGCGCGGCCACGTCGCCCGCGCGCAAGCCGCGCAAGGTGCGGCCCGAGCACTGCACCACGTAGCCCACGCCCCCAGTCTCGATGAGCGCATGGTCCTCGGCCACGTAGTCGACGCGGCCCGTCAGCTTGCCGATCACGACGCGGCTCGCGCGACCAGCGTCGGCCCGTTGCGATGGGCGCGCACGATCGCGATGGCGAGCGCGTCCCAGGCGTCGTGCACGGTCGCGCGGGCGCCCGGCAGCAGCGCGGCGACCATCGCGGCGACCTGCCCCTTCTCCGCCCGGCCGACGCCGACGATCGCCTTCTTGATCTCGTTCGGCGCGTATTCCGCAGGCTCGAGCCCCGCCTGCGCCAGCGCCAGCAGCGCGACGCCCCGGGCCTGCCCCAGCAGCAGCGCGCCCGCGGGATCGGCGTTGACGAAAGTGCGCTCGATGGCGGCGGCGTCCGGCGCATGGGCGACGATGACGTCGGCGAGGCCCGCGTGCAGCCGGGCCAGTCGGTCGCCGAGCGGCCCGCGGCCTGATTCGCAGACTCCGTTGGCGACGTGGCGCAACCGCCCCGACATCAGCTCGACCACGCCCCAGCCCATCCGCTTGAGACCCGGATCGACGCCGATGATGCGCATGCGCCCTCCCTGCGACACTCCGCGCCGCCAGACCTCGCCTAGCACGAACCGCGAACACGCGCCAAGAGGAATGCGGCGTCCCGGTCGTTTTCCGGCGTCCCCGCGTCGCTTTCCCGCTGCTGCGCGCGATCCGGCCAAACGGTTAAAAACACGCCGGAAAACCCATGCGCGCCGCGCATGGCCGGCCCGCGCCGGCGTCATTTGTGGCGCACGAAATCTTAGCCTATCTCGTGCGCAACTGCTCACACGATCATCACTCGCGCCTGTCAGGAGTTCCGCCATGGCCGTCATCGAAACCACCCGTCCCGCTCCCTTCGGCGCCATCTCCGCGTTCCGGTTCGTCTCCTTCGTCGAGCGCGCCGTCGAAGCGTTCCGCGCCTACTGGGTCGCCGTGCAGACCCGCGACCAGCTCGCCCGCCTGTCGCCGCGCCAGCTCGCCGACATCGGCCTCGCCGACGCGACCTACTCGCGCCTCGATCTCGACGAGATCGCCCGCTCGCTGGCCGCCAACCGCCGCTGAGCCTCGCTTCCCACGCGCGAGACCACGACCGAGCCGCCGCGCCCCCTGCGCGGCGGCTTCGTCATGTCCGCCGCAGCGTCAGCGCCGTCCAGCCCGCGAGGCGAACCCGGTCTTCGAGCCGGAAGCCCCACGCGCGATAGACCGCTTCCGTCGCCGGCGCCTGCCGGTCGAGGATCCCGGACAGGATCACCCGCCCCCCCGGCGCCGCGCGCCGCGCCATGTCGGGCGCGAGGCGCGCCAGCGGCCGGGCGAGGATGTTCGCGAAGATCAGGTCGAACGGCGGCCCCTCGCGCAGCGCCGGCGTGCGGAAGCCCGGCGCGCAGGCGACGCGCACCAGCGGCCCCATGCGGTTGGCGCGGGCGTTGGCGCGCGCGGTCGCGGTCGCGACCGGGTCGATGTCGGACGCCGTCGCGGGGCGGCGCCACAGCTTCGCCGCCGCCATCGCCAGCACGCCCGTGCCGCAGCCGACGTCGGCGACGCGGCGCGGCGGCGTCATGCGCCGCGACAGGCGGTCGAGCGCGATCAGGCAGCCCTGCGTCGTCGCGTGATGGCCGGTGCCGAAGGCCATCGCCGCCTCGATGCGCAGCCCGATCAGGTGCGGCGAAATCCGGTCGGCGTCATGCTCGCCGTAGACGACGAAGCGGCCCGCGCGCACGGGCGAGAGCTCCCGGCGGACGGCGGCCACCCAATCCCGCTCCGGCAGCTTCGAGACGACGAAAGGGCGCGCGCCCCAGGCGGCCGACAGCAAGTCGAGCGCCAGCCCGTCGGGCGGCGCCTGAAAATACCCGCCGACCTCCCAGAGGCCCGAGCCGTCCTCGATCTCGAACACGCCGACGCCGGTCGGCGCGGGCGAGAGCGCTTCGAGCGCGGCGCCGAGGGCTTCGGCGGCGGCGCGCTCGGGCGCGACGGCGAGGGCGGTCCAGGTGGGCATGGGCGTCTCCGGCGGGGATCGCCCTCGCTCTAGCCGCAGGCGCGGCCCGCGCCAAGCGCCGCAAGCGCAGCGGCGGCGGGCGCCGTCGCGCTCGGGCGCGAAACGCCTATAAAGGGCCTCCGGCGCGAATCGCGCCGCTCCGCCCGCACGCGACCGCCGAAAGGGACGCCGGCATGTTCGAAACGCTCCAGACACCGCCGCCCGACAAGATCCTCGCCCTCTCCGCCGCCTTCCGCGCCGACCCGCGGACCGAGAAGCTCGATCTCGGCGTCGGCGTCTACAAGGACGAGGCGGGCGAGACGGTCATCCTGAACACCGTCAAGACCGCGGAGCGGAGGCTGCTGGAGACGCAGACCACCAAGACCTATGTCAGCCCCGCCGGCGACGAGGGGTTCAACGCCGCGATGGCGAAGCTCGTCTTCGGCGACGCCGTCGAGCCCGCCCGTATCGCCGCCGTCCAGACGCCGGGCGGCACCGGCGCCTGCCGGATGCTCGCCGAACTGGTCGCGCGCGCCGAGCGCGGCGCCACCGTCTGGCTGCCGGAGCCCACCTGGCCCAACCATGCCGGCATCGTGCGGCAGGCGGGGCTCAGCTTCTCGACCTATCCCTACTTCGACCCCGAGACCCTCGGCGTCGACTGGAAGGGCATGCGGTCGGCCCTCTCGCACGCCGGTCCCGGCGACGTCGTCCTGATCCATGGCTGCTGCCACAACCCGACCGGCGCCGACCTCACCGCCGCGCAATGGGGCGACCTGGCGGCGCTGGCGGCCGAGCGCGAATTCACGCCCTTCATCGACCTCGCCTACCAGGGCTTCGGCGAAGGGCTGGAGGCCGACGTCGCAGGCGTGCGCCTGATGGCGGCGGCCGTGCCCGAACTGTTGCTGGCCGCGTCGTGCTCGAAGAACTTCGCGCTCTACCGCGAACGGGTGGGCTGCGCGATGGCGCTCGCCGCGACGCCCGAGGCGGCGACGCTCGTGAAGGAGAGCATGAAGGCGCTGGCCCGCGTGAACCATTCGATGCCGCCGGACCATGGCGCGGCCGTCGTCCGCACCATCCTGGAGGATCCGACGCTGCGCGCCGAATGGGAGGCTGAGGTCGCCGCCATGCGGGCGCGGGTGCTCGATCTGCGGGCGGCGCTGGCCGAAGGGCTGCGCGCCCGCCTGAACGACGACCGTTTCGACTTTCTGCTCAGCCACAAGGGCATGTTCTCGCGCATCGGCGCCACGCCCGAGCAGGTCGAGCGGCTGCGGGAAGACCACGGCGTCTACATGGTGGGCGACGGGCGGATCAACGTCGCCGGCCTGAACAAGGCCGGCGTCGCGCGGCTCATCGAGGCGCTGGTCGCCGCGGGCGTCTGAGCCCCATGCCCGGCGACGGCGAGCGGCCGCCGGGCGGCGGGGCCGCCTTCGAGCAATGGCTCGAAGGGTGGGCCCGCCTCGCCGCGGCGCAGGCCGCCGCCGCCGAAGCCCTCGCCGCCGACCCCGAGGAGGCCGAAGCCGACCGCCTGTGGCGCGCCGTCGAAGCGCAGTTCGCCCAGTGGCGCGCCGCGGCCCGCGCGGTCGGCGCGCGCGCGCACGGCCCCGAGGCCGCCGAGACGCTGGCGCGGTTCCTCGACCCCGGCGCGTGGCTGCTGGCGGGCTGCGACGAACTCGACCCGACGCTGACGCGGCTGGTCGCAGGCCCCGCGCCATCGGACCTCGGCGATTTCGGCCGCGCCGCGCTCGTCGCCGCGCCGGAATGGCCGGCGCTCCGCCGCGCCGCCGCCGGGCGCCGGACGGTGATCGCGCGCGCCTGGCGCGAGGTCTTCGCGCGGCTTTCGGCCGAGCAGACCGCAGACCCCGCCCTCGCCTGGCCTGTGGCGGAGCGGCGCTGGCGCGCGGAGGCCGAAGCCGCGCTGGAAGCCCTGCTGCGCTCCGACGCTTTCGTGGCGGCGCAACGGCGGCTGGTGTCCGCCGCCCTCGCGCTCCGCGCGGCGGAGACGCGGCTCGTCGAGGCGTTCTGCGAAGCCCGCGCCCTGCCGACCCGCCGCGAGATCGACGACCTGCACCGCACCGTGACCGACCTGCGCCGTGAACTCCGCGCGCTCAAGCGCGACCTGGGGCGGGAATGACCGCCGGCCTCGACGCGCTCGACCGCGGCGCGGCGTTCTGGGCGGCGGCCGCGGCGCTCGCCCGCGCCCCGGCGGTCGAGATCGGCGAGACGCCCGCCGACCCGGTGTTCCGCCGCGACAAGACGGTGCTGCGCCGGTATCGCCCGATAGCGGCGGCGTCGGACCGCGCGCCGGTCGTCATCGTCCACGGCCTCGTCGGCCGGGCGACGATGACCGACCTCGACGCGGACCGCTCGCTGGTCCGCGCCCTGCTCGCGCGCGGCGTCGCGACGCATGTCGTCGACTGGGGCCGCCCGAGCCGCGCCGACCGCTTCCTGCGTTTCGAGGATTTCGTCTGCGACCACCTCGCCGCCGTCGTCGCGGCGGTGACGCGCGCCGAGGGCCGGCGGCCCGCGCTGTTCGGCATCTGCCAAGGCGGGATCTTCGCCCTTTGCCTCGGCGCGCTCGCGCCCGGGGCGGCGGCGGGCCTCGCGCTCGCGGTGACGCCGGTGGACTTCGACGCGGACGCCGACGCGCCGCTGGTCCGCTGGGCGCGGGCCTTCGGGGCGGCGGAGGTCGAGCGCCTGATCGACGCCTTCGGCTATCTGCCCGGCGGCGTGATGGGCGCCGTGTTCCAGGCCCTGACGCCCGCGAAGACGTCGCGCAAATACACGCTCGACCTGCTCGACGTCGCGCGCGATCCCGGCCGCCTCGCCCTCTTCCTGCGCATGGAGCGCTGGCTGGCCGACCGGCCGGACCATCCGGGCGAGGCGGCGAAGCAACTCGTGATCGAGCTCTACCAGCGCAACGCGCTGGCGCGGGGCGCCTTCCGGCTGGACGGGGCGCCCGTGCGGCTCTCGGACATCCGGGCGCCTGTCCTCGCCCTCTACGGCCTGCGCGACCACATCGCGCCGCCCGCCTGCTGCCGCGCGCTCGGGCCGCTGCTCGACCCCGCGACGCCCTACGCCGAGCAGGGGCTCGACGCCGGGCACATCGGCGTCTTCGTCAGCGGCCGGGCGCGCCGGGCGCTGGCCGCCGCCCTGCTCGACTGGCTCGCGACCCTCGGAGACTGACATGCCGCGCTTCGCCGCCAACCTCTCGTTCCTGTTCACCGAACGCCCGTTCGCCGAGCGCTTCGGCGCCGCGGCCGAAGCCGGGTTCGAGGCGGTGGAGTGCCTGTTTCCCTACGAGCAGGCGGCCGAGACCACCGCGGCGCTGCTGCGCGCGCACGATCTGACGCTCGCGCTGTTCAACGCCCCGCCGGGCGACTGGGCGGCGGGCGAGCGCGGCCTTGCGGCCTTGCCCGGCGACGAAGACCGTTTCACCGCCGCTGTCGCCGAGGCCCGCGCCTACGCGGCCGTCGCGCGACCCGGGCGCATCCACCTGATGGCGGGGCTGGCGGAAGGCCTTGACGCGCGGGCGACCTACGTCGCCAACCTCCGCGGCGCCTGCGCCGCGGCGCCCGACCTCGCCTTCACCGTGGAGCCCATCAACGGCCGCGACATGCCCGGCTATCACCTCCGCCGCCTCGCCGACGCGCTGGATGTGATCGAGGCGGTCGGCGCGCCGAATCTCTCGCTCCAGCTCGACCTCTACCACCGCCAGATCGAGGAGGGCGACGTCACCCGCGCGATCGAAGCCGCCGCGCCGGTGCTCGGCCACGTGCAGGTCGCCGGGGTCCCCGACCGGAACGAGCCGGACGGCGGCGAACTCGCCTTCGGCCGCCTGATGGACGCGCTCGACCGTGTGGGCTTCGCGGGCTTCGTCGGCTGCGAATACCGCCCCGCCGGCCGCACCGAGGACGGCCTCGGCTGGTTCGCGCCCTTCCGCCGGCGCTGACGCCGGACTCGCCTTTCGCCCCGCGCGGCCCGATCCTCGCCCCGACGACTCGGGAGGCGACCATGGACGCGGAGAAGGCGGCGCGGCTGCGCGAGATCGAAAGACGGCTGCTCTGGCTCGCCTGCTGGACCATCCACAACGCGAACCACCTGCGCGAGAAGGACCGGGTGAAGGTGGGCGGGCATCAGGCCTCGTCGGCCTCGATGGTCTCGATCATGACCGCCCTCTACTTCCATGCGCTGCGGCCCGAAGACCGGGTGGCGGTGAAGCCCCACGCCGGCCCCGTGTTCCACGCCATCCAGTATCTGATGGGGAACCAGACCCGCGAGAAGCTGGAGGCGTTCCGCGGCTGGGGCGGCGCGCAGTCCTACCCCTCGCGCACCAAGGACGTCGACGACGTGGATTTCTCCACCGGCTCCGTCGGCCTCGGCGTCGCGATCACCGCCTTCGCGGCGCTGGTGCAGGACTATCTCGCGGCGAAGCCGTGGGCCGCCAGGCGTCCGCTCGGGCGGATGGTCGCGCTGGTCGGCGACGCGGAGCTCGACGAGGGCAACGTCTACGAGTGCCTGCAGGAAGGCTGGAAGCACGACCTGCGCAACGTCTGGTGGGTGATCGACTACAACCGCCAGTCGCTCGACGGCGTGGTGCGCGAGGGGTTGTGGCGGCGCGTCGAGGCGGTGTTCGAGGCGTTCGGCTGGGACGTGGTGCGGCTGAAATACGGCGCCCTGCAACGCGCCGCCTTCGCCGAGCCCGGCGGCGAGCGGCTGAAGGCGTGGATCGACGCCTGCCCGAACGACGACTACTCGGCCCTCGTCTACCAGGGCGGGGCGGCGTGGCGGAGACGCCTGATGGACGACATCGCCGACCAGGGCGCGGCGACGGCGCTGCTGGAGCGCCGCTCGGACGCGGAGCTTGCGCGACTGATGGAGAACCTCGGCGGCCATTGCGTCGAGACGCTGGCGGACGCCTTCGACGCCGTGACCCACGACCGCCCGACCGTGTTCCTCGCCTACACGGTGAAGGGCTGGGGCACGCCGCTGGCCGGCCACAAGGACAACCATTCGGGGCTGATGACGCCGGCGCAGATGGCGGAGTTCCAGCGCGCGATGGGGGTGCCGGACGGGGCGGAATGGGCGCCGCTTGCGGGCGTGGACGACGCGGAGGGGCTGCGCGCCTTCCTCGACCGCGCGCCGTTCTTCGCGGCGGGGCGACGGCGCTTCGCGGCCGCGCGGGTGGCGACGCCGGGGCCCGTGGCGCTGGAGGAGACCGAGATCTCGACGCAGGCCGCCTTCGGCAAGATCCTCGACGCGCTGGCCCGCGACGAGAGCCCGCTCGCCGAGCGCATCGTGACCACCGCGCCCGACGTCACCGTCTCGACCAACCTCGGCGCCTGGGTGAACCGCCGCGGCCTGTTCGCCCGTGACGCCCGCGCGGACGTGTTCCGCGAGGCGCGCATCCCGTCGGCGCAGAAATGGCGGTTCGACCGCCAGGGCCAGCACGTCGAGCTCGGCATCGCGGAGATGAACCTGTTCCTGCTGCTCGGGGCGGCGGGGCTGTCGCATTCGCTGTTCGGCGAACGGCTGCTGCCGGTGGGGACGGTCTACGACCCCTTCGTCGCCCGCGGCCTCGATGCGCTGAACTACGCCTGTTATCAGGACGCGCGGTTCATGATCGTCGGCACGCCGTCCGGCGTCACGCTGGCGCCGGAGGGCGGCGCGCACCAGTCGATCGGCGCGCCGCTGATCGGCATGAGCCAGGACGGGCTGGCGAGCTTCGAGCCCGCCTTCGCCGACGAGACCGCGCTGATCATGGACTGGGCCTTCGACTACATGCAGCGCGACGGCGAAGGCGACCCCCGGTTTCTGGAGGACCATGAGCGGACCTGGCTGCGCGACGAAACCGGCGGCTCGGTCTACCTCCGCCTCTCCACCCTGCCTCTGGAGCAACCGAGGCGGCGGCTGGCGGGCGCGTCGGCGCAGGGCGTGATCGACGGCGCCTACTGGCTGCGCGAGCCGGGCCCCAACGCGGAAGTCGTGATCGCCTATCAGGGCGTCGTCGCGCCCCACGCCATCGAGGCGGCGGGGCGCCTCGGCGAGGACCGGCGCGACGTCGGCGTTCTGGCGGTGACGTCGGCGGACCGCCTGAACGCCGGGTGGACGGCGGCGCAGCGCGCCCGGCGCCGCGGGCTGTCGGGCGCCCTCGCCCATGTCGAGCGGCTCCTCGCCCCCCTTCCCCGCCACTGCACGCTGATCACGGTGATCGACGGCCATCCCGCGACGCTGGCGTGGCTCGGCGCGGTCGAGGGCCACCGGACGATCGCGCTCGGCGTCGAGCATTTCGGCCAGACCGGCCGCGTTTCGGAGCTGCACCGCCACTTCGGGGTCGATGCCGACGCCATCGTGGGCGCGGCGGCGAGCGTTTCGCGCGGACGGCCGGTTCGGCATCTCAAGGCGCTTTGACCGCACCGGCTTCGCCCAATATCTGGGCGCCAGCGAAGCGCAGCGCTTCGGGCGCGGCGTCTGCTGCGAAAGAGCCGTCGCGGCGGTCGCCCCTGCAGGCGCGCGAGACCGCGAAGGATGATGGCGACCGCGTCGAGCGCCGTTGACAACCTCGCTCCCGCGACTTACCCACCGCCGCACGCACCGGTAGCTCAGCTGGATAGAGCACCAGACTACGAATCTGGGGGTCAGGGGTTCGAATCCTCTCCGGTGCGCCA
>RECW01000258.1 GCA_007693835.1 Paracoccaceae bacterium
ACCAAGCCGCCTGACCATTGAAGCAATCACCCTCCGGTAAAGCCGGGGCGGTTCAGAATAGCAAGCGGTGCTCGCTTTGCACGAATGTCTCGGCTCCGGGCGACGTGTCGCCGCGGCGCAGTCGAGCCTCGGCATGGTTGACGACCGTGGTCGCGCTGGTCCTGACGCTGGGCGGTTGCGGGACCGGCATCCTGCGCAATCCGGTGCCGGAGGCGCTGGCGGCCTCGGCGCAGCCGTTCGGCCGCGACGGGCTGCGCGACTGGGGCGACAGCCTCGATTTGGCCGACGTCGAGCAGCGCGTCGCAGAGCGGCAGGCGATCCTGCAAGCGCAGTTCGGCGCCGAGATCGCGGCGGGGCGCACGCCGCGGCTGAGCTATCTGGCGCTGTCGGGCGGCGGCCAGTGGGGCGCCTTCGGCGCGGGCATCCTCGACGCCTGGAGCCGGAGCGGGACGCGGCCCGAGTTCCAGGGCGTGGCCGGGGTCAGCACCGGCGCGATCATCGCGCCCTTCGCGTTCCTCGGCCCGGACTACGACGCCACGCTGCGCGAGATCTACACGCAGTATTCGACAGCGGATCTTCTCGAGACCACACTGTTCTCCGGCATCGTTTCGGGTGCTGCGCTCACCGACACCAGCCGGTTGCGGCAGGTGATCGCCCGCTACGTCACGCCCGAACTGCTGGAGGCCATCGCCGTCGAGCACCGCAAGGGCCGCATCCTGCACATCGGCACCACCAACCTCGACGCCGGGCGCCCCGTGATCTGGGACATCGGCGCCATCGCGGACTCGGGCGAGCCGGGAGCCCTCGAACTGGTGCGCGAGCTGATCCGGGCCTCGGCGGCCATTCCGGTCGCTTTCCCGCCGATCTTCGTGCAGGTGCAGACGCCCGACGGGCGCGTCTTCGACGAGATGCACGTGGACGGCGGGGCCTCGTCGCAGGTCACCTTCGTCTCGCCGGCGCTGCCCATCGGCGAGCTGACGCGCCGCGCGCTGGGGCGCGACCTCGACCGCGACGTCTATGTGATCGTCAACAACAACCTCGTGCCGCCCTACCAGACGCTCCGCCCGCGCGTGGCCAGCATCGGCGGCGCGGCGGTGAGTTCGCTGATCCGCGGCAGCGCGATCGGCGACGTCTACCGCCTGCACGCCATCGCGCAGCGCGACGGCATCGGCTTCCACGTGACCGCCGTGCCGGCGGCCGTTCCCTGCCCGGACCCCGTCGAGGAGTTCGACCGGGCCTTCATGCAGTGCCTGTTCGATTTCGGCGCCAGCCTGTTCGACAGCGGCGAGCTCTGGTCCGACACGCCGCCGTTTTTCGCCGCCCGCCTCCCCGACCCGCAGGATCCGTCATGAAACGCTGCATCGCCGCCCTGTGCGCCACCCTCGCCGCCACGAGCGCCGCCGCCGAGGACTGGAGCTTCATCGTCTCGGCCTATGGCTGGTTTCCGGCGATGGAGGTCGACGCCACCATCGACCGGCCCGGCGGCTCCGTGAGCGCGGACGTCTCCACGAGCGCGACCGATATCCTCGATGCGCTGAACTTCGGCCTGTTCGGGACCGCCGAGGCGCGGCGCGGGCGGCTCGGCCTGTTCGGCGACGTTTTCTATACCGATCTCGGGGTTTCGGAGACCGGCCCTCTGGGCGGCCGCCAGAGCGTCGACTCCAAGCTCTTCATGTTCACCGGCGTCGCGGCCTGGCGTCTGGTGGAGGACGGCGGCGCCTTCGTCGACGCCTTCGGCGGCGCCCGGATCGTCTCGCTCGACTCGCGCGTGGCGATCAACGACCGCAGCGCGTCGAAATCGACCGCCTACGTCGATCCGCTCTTCGGCGCCCGCGTCGGCTACGCCGCCACCGAGCGTGTGACCCTGAACGCCTTCGCGAACATCGGCGGCTTCGGCGTCGGCTCGGAGCTCACATGGGAGGCGTATGCGGGCGCGAACTACGCCTTCACCGAGCGCGTCAGCGCGGAACTCGGCTATCGCTACCTGTCCATCGACTATGAGAGCGGCGGCAAGGAGATCGACATGCAGATGTTCGGCCCTTTCACCGCGCTCGTGTTGAAGTTCTGACGTGGTCGTGCCCTGCGCGGCCGCAATGGGCGACAGGGGCGGATCGCCCGCCCGCCGCCGCAATCACCCATCGAGCATGAGAGGATCGGAAACCATGATTTCCTGCAGGGCGGCGGTGATGGCGGCGCTGGTCGCGGCGCCGGTCGGGGCAGCCGAGATCGATCCGGGCGCCGAAGCGGTGCTGCGCGGGATGTGCGCGGCGCTCGGGGGCCTCGCGTCCTTCACGGTGACGTCGGACGGCTCGACCGACGTGATCCTGCGCGACGGGCGCAAGCTGCAGCTCGTGGCGACGACGACCGCCGTGGTCGACCGCGCCGCAGGCTTCCGGATGCGGCGCGACGGGCCGTTCGGCGCGGTCGAGGCCGTCCATGACGGCGCGACGCTGACGGTCTGGTCCGAAGCGCTCGGCGGCTATGCGGTCACGCCCGCGCCGGGCGGGCTCGACGAGGGGCTCGACGCGCTGCTGGCCGTGTTCGGCGAGGGCGCCGCGGGCGGGGCAGACCTGCTCTACGCCGATCCGTGCGGCAACCTGATGAACGGCGTCGAGAGCGGCGACTACATCGGCGTCACCACGGTCGGCGGCGTGGCGGCGCATCACCTGTTCTACCGCGCCGACGACCACGACTGGCAGCTGTGGGTCCGCGCCGAAGGCGCCGCGCTGCCCGTCCGCTACGTCATCACCTCGAAATGGCTGATGGGGGCGCCGCAGTTCACGGCGCAGTTCCACGACTGGCGCTTCGAGGCGGACGACGACTTCAGCTTCACCGCGCCCGAAGGCGCGCGCGAGATCGCCGCGGCGGACGCCGCGCGAGACATGATGGAGTGACGGCGATGCTTGCAGGAATGGCCGGTCGGCTTGCGATCGTCGCGGCGTTCGCGGCGGGTCTCGCGCTTGATTTCGATTTCGCGGCCTGGGGCCGGACGGGTCCGCTGTCCGCCGCCGAGGCGCGCGTGGGGCGGCCCATGACGCCCGTCAGCGCCGCCGGCGTCGCGCGCCGCACCACGCGGCGCGTCGTGCGGCGCACCACGATCTACATCGCCGCGCTGCCGGTGGGCTGCACGACGGTCGTGATCAACGGCGCGAGCTACCACAGTTGCGGCGGCGTCTACTACGAGCCCTATGGGGCCCAGTATGTCGTCGTCGATGTCCAGTGACTCCCGCCGGCGCCTGTTGGAGACGAGGCCGTGACGCACACTCCGAGCATCCTTCACGCCGCCGCCTCGGCCCTATCGGCGGCCCTGCTGGCCCTCGCCGCCCCGGCCGCCGCGCAGCAGGCGTCGGGCGACGCCGCCGCCGATGGCCGCCCGAACATCCTGCTGATCGTGGTCGATGACGCAGGCTACAGCGACATCGGCGCCTTCGGCGGCGAGATCCACACGCCCAACCTCGACGCGCTCGCGGCGGTGGGCGTCCGCTTCACGCAGTTCACGACGAGCGCCACCTGCTCGCCGACGCGGTCGATGCTGTT
>RECW01000154.1 GCA_007693835.1 Paracoccaceae bacterium
ATACGCCAAGCCCTCGCGCTCACGGTAGAGACGCCAGAAGGCCGAGGGGTCCGCGTCGGTCACAGGGCGTGGTTGGCCTGACGGGCACGTCACGCCTTGAACGGGATGAAGCCGGAGACGTCCCGAAGAAGGGCTCCAAGGTCCGATCGGGCGTTGGGGCCGTGGCCGAGCGAGGTCAGGATCTTCGAAGCGGGGCGCGCTTGGGAGCGCGCCTAATGCGGAAGGGCGGCGAAGAGCGCGACGCCCGCCGCGAGGCCCGCTCCGACAAGCAGGAAGCGGCGCAGCCGGCGCCGGTCCTGACGCGACGCGGCGCCCGACGCGTAATCGAAGCGCTCGTAGACGATGCGCTCCATGGGCAGGCCGATCTCATGAAGCGCGTCGGACACCGCCACCACCATGGGCCCCGGCCCGCAGATCATCGCGACGGCGTCGCGGGGCTCGAGCCCTTCGAGGAGACGGTCGAGAAGCGGACGGTCGAGACGCCCCACAGCGCCGGCGTATCCCTCCACTTCGGTTTCGCAGACGGGCAGCACCCGCAGCGACAGCACCGTCATGGCGGCCTCGATCTCTTCGAGGCAGGCGAAATCCAGCGGATGCGCGACCGCGTAGGCGAGCCGCACCGGTCGCGGATCCTTCCGCGCCGCGAGATCGCGGAGCAGCCCCATGATCGGACCGAGACCAGCGCCGCCGGCGACGAGCAGCACCGAGTCGCCGGCGTGGTTCTCCAGCGAGAACTCGCCATGAGGACCGTCGACGCCGATCGGCGCGCCGGGCGGCAGCGCGCCGATCCGGTCGGTGAAATCGCCCGCCTCCTTGACGATCAGGCGCAGGCCGGGCCGCATCGGGCTGTCGGCGATGGAGAAGGGGTGGTCGAAGAGGGGAAAGCGCCGCGCGCCCTCGGTCATCCACAGGAACTGCCCGGCCTCGTAGCGCAAGTCCCTCCCGCCAGGCGCCGGCCGGATGTCGAGTTCCCATGTCCGGTCCGCCAGCTTGGTGACAGCGTGAAGCCGCCACGGCCGGAGATGGAGCCTGATCCATCTCCAGCCGTAGAGCGTCCCCATCACGGCGACGAGCGCGCCGGAAACGCCCCACCACCAGCCCTCGACCGGCCCGAGCGCGCTGAACCGTCCGGCCGTCAGCGCGTGATGGAGACCCGCGCCCGCCGCCGTCACGGCGAGCGCGACATGGAAGGCGCGCCACGCCTCGTAGCGCAGGGGCAGACTCTCACGCAGCCTCGACCCCGCCACCAGAAGCGCAAGAGCAACCAGCGCGACGACCCCGGTCCGGTATTGCGGCAGCGTGAGATAGGCGACGAGGCGGCGGCGGCCCAGATCGGGATCGTCGAGGACGGTCGGCAGGACGTATGCGAACGGGTGCAGCAACAGCGCGCCAAGAACCCACCACGCGGCTATCTTGTGGAACGCCATGATCTTGTCGATGCCAAGCCCGCCCGACACAGATCTGAAGCGGCCCGACGTCACGAACTGCATGGCCATCGCGGTCAGCGGCGCGAGGCCGAGCCCTGCGCCGAACCGCTCCCAAGGCTCGAGCGGCGCGACCGGTCGCCCCGTCGCGAGCGCGAGCGGCGTTAGCGCGATGGCGACGTAGAGCAGCGCCAACGCGCCGCCGCCGGTTCGGGGCCACCGGAGCGCGGATGTGCGCAGCCGTGTCATGGCGATCCCCCGTCCTGTATTCCGCCGGCCACCAGTGCTGGGCATGAGCCGACGCTTCGCCTTAACCAACGTCAAGACCGCGCGGGCCGAGCTGTGGCAGACTGCCGCCTGTCAGACCGCCAGACGGAGGCCCCTGGATGCGCCTGCTCCGCGATTTCCGCCTTCTGCTCGCCTCGACGGCGCTGGCGGCCCTGTCGTCCTCCGCCGCGGCCCACGCCGATGTCGCCGCTCTGGTCGAGGCGTGGCTCGCATCGTCTCACGCCGACCGCGACTCGCGGTCGTTCACCTACTGGAACAAGGACGGATCGGTCCCCGAAAACTGCGCCGCCTGTCATTCCGAGCCGGGTTTCATCGACTTTCTGGGCGCCGACGGCAGCGCCGCCGGCGTCGTGAACAAGCCGGCGGCGATCAATGCCGTGATCGGCTGCGCCGCATGCCACACATCCGCCGCGCATGCGCTCGACAGCGTCACGCTGCCGTCAGGCTTCGCCGTCCACGGGCTCGGCCCCAACGCGACCTGCACGGTCTGCCACGCGGGTCGGGCGTCGGGCGATGCGGTCGCCGCCGCCACGGCCGGGATCGACGAGGACGCCGTCTCGCCCGATCTGCGATTCGTGAACATCCACTACGGGGTCGCCGCGGCGGTCATGGAGGGCGGCGACGGTCGCGCCGGATTCCATTACCCTGACCGTCGCTATGTGGGACGGTTCCGCCATGTGCCGGGGGCCGACACCTGCGTCGCCTGCCACGACGCGCACACGACGCAGGTGGCGCCTGACGGGTGCCTCGCCTGCCATCGCGGCGTCGACGAACTCACGAGCATCCGCACCCGGCACGCCGATTTCGACGGAGACGGCGACATCGCCGGGGGCGTCCACGCAGAGATCGTCGGCCTTCACCGACAGCTCCATGAGGCGATCCAGGCCTACGCCGCCGAAGTGGCGGGCGCGCCGATAGGCTACGCCGAGGATGTTTTCCCCTACTTCTTCCATGACACGGACGGTGACGGCGTGATCGGCGAAAGCGAAGCGGTTCCGGGCAACCGGTACGCGCGGTGGACGCCGCGGCTGTTGAAGGCCGCCTACAACTACCAGGTGGTCGCGAAGGATCGGGGCGGCTACACGCACAACCCCGCGTATCTACTCCAACTGCTCCACGACTCGCTGGAGAGCCTGTCCGTCCGCATCGCCGTCGACATGCGCGCGCTCAGTCGACCCTGAGCGGACCGGGCGTCCCCGAGGTCGCCCATTGAGAACGGCGGAGACAGTCGGTGAAGGCGGCGGCGGGCGGGGGGCCTTGTTCGGGAAGATTTCGACGACGTCGGCGCGGCGCTTCACTTCCCTGTTCAGGCGCTCGAGGGAGTTTGCAACCGGCATGGGGTGATTGGGGCTTCGATCCCGGCTGTCGGCTGTGAGCGCTGAAGGCGTATGCTGCGAGCATCCGGGACAGAGGCTACGGGAGCACGAAGGTGCGGGCAGCCGGTGCATAGGATTCAGGAAAAGGAACAGCCCGCCGAGCGCCAGCGAGACCGCCGCCACGAACAAAA
This sequence comes from Paracoccaceae bacterium, assembly GCA_007693835.1. Lineage (GTDB taxonomy): Bacteria > Pseudomonadota > Alphaproteobacteria > Rhodobacterales > Rhodobacteraceae > Rubrimonas. The sequence continues at coordinate 3,220 of RECW01000154.1, forward strand.
GCTGCGGCGTCGGAAGACCGGGCGCGCACGCTGCGGCGACGTCGGGCGGGGCCGGGTCGGGCGGATGGGCCGTGGTCTCGGCGTCGGCGGCGATACCCTTCCGGTCGGGAAGGGTTTCGGCGGCGGGAATACCGTCTACGTCCTCGACGGTTTCCGCGGGCTGGTCGTCGCGGACGGGGGCGTCGTCGGAACCGTTCCCGTCAGGAACGATATCGGGCTCCGGCGCAGGGGCGGGTGTTTTCTCCAACTCGATGGGCTCGACCAGCACGGGCGGGGCGTTGCGGAAGCGCCCGACGTCGAAGCGCGCCGCC
>RECW01000248.1 GCA_007693835.1 Paracoccaceae bacterium
GCCGGAAGACGTGCACGATCACGTCGCCGCAGTCGATCAGCACCCAGTCGCCGGCCTCCTTGCCTTCGACGCGGGGGCTGCGGCCGGTGGCGGCCTTGATCCGGTCGACGAGCTTCTCGGCGATGGCGCTCACCTGCCGTGCCGACCGGCCCGACGCCACAACCATGTGGTCGGCGAGCGGCGACTTGCCGGCGAGGTCGATGGCGACCACGTCCTCGGCCTTGTCGTCGTCGAGAGAGGCGAGCACGCGCGCGAGGGTGGAGTCTGCGCCTTGCGCGGCGTCTCGGGCGGCGGCGTCCGGCGCGGCCATGCGCGTCGTCGCCGGGTGGACGCGGGGCGCGTCCGTTGCGAGCCGTTCCGTCAGAACGTCCTCCTGTCGCTGCGGCCGCGCAGACCTGTCCACGCGGCGTCAGACGCTGTAAAGATAGGCGAAAGGGACCTTCGTCTCAAGCGGCGCGCCGAAAGCGCCTGATTTCCCGCCTGCCGGCGGGAGCGTTGCAGGAGGACAGTCATGGCCATCAAGAGCATCCTGGTCGCGTTCAACGGCGCGCCGGCGTCGCGGAGCGCGCTGGCCCTGGCCGTCTCGCTCGCCGCGGAGCGCGAGGCGCAGGTGACGGGCGTGCTGGCCCACGGGGTGGCGCGGGCGCGGTCGAGCATGGCGCCGTGGCTGACCTCCGAACTCGACACCATGCTCGGCCAGAAGGAGGCCGAGATCCGCGCCGAGATCGCGCGCGCGTTCTGGGAGGCCGCCGGCGGCGAGCGCCCCGGCGTCTCGTTCGTCGACGTGACCGGCGACCCGACCGGCGCCGTGGTGGACTTCGCCCGCACCTACGACATCGTGGTGATGGGCCGGTTCGAGCAGGAGGCGGGCGCCGAGCATTTCGCGCCGAGCCCCGACGTGGTCGCCCTCCAGTCCGGCCGCCCGGTGCTGATCACGCCGCCCGACTGCGCCGACTTCTCAAGCGCGTCGCGCGCCGTGCTCGCATGGGACGGCAAGCGCGCCTCGGCCCGCGCCCTCGCCGACGCCGTGCACGTGCTGCCCGCGGGCGCGCACGTCACCGTGGTCAGCGTCGGCGACGAGGAGGACGAGGAGGACTATCGCCGCGCGCACCGCGATCCGGTCGCGCAACTGCGTCGCCACGGCTTCGACGCCGAGTTCCTGATGATTCCCGCCCGCCGCCGCGCCATCGGAGAGGCGCTGCTCTCCACCTGCGCGGAGATCGGCGCCGGCCTGCTCATCATGGGCGCCTACGAGCACTCGAAGTTCAGCGAGGACCTGATCGGCGGCGTCACCGCGCGCGTGCTGCGCGACTCGCCGATCCCCGTGCTGATGGCGCACTGATCGCGCGGCGCGGTTCGGCCGCGCCGGCTCCCCGGCCCCTGGCTCCGAGGTCGCCCTTGACCGCCGAGAACCCCGCGGCCCGCGCCGCTCCATGGACCGCGCCGCCCCGACCCGACACCGACGCGGGGCGCCGGCGCATGGTCGGCGTCGAGATCGAGTTCGCCGGCGTGCCGGTCGAGGCGGCGGCCGAGGCGGTGCACGGCCTGTTCGGCGGCGCGCTGCGCCGCCGGAACCCCCACGTGATCGACGTCGCCGACACGCCGTGGGGCGACTTCCGCGTCGAACTCGACATGAGCCTCGCGCACAAGCCTCCGGTCGAGGAGCCGGAACAGACGCTCCGCGACATCGCCATCGGCGTCTCGTCGATGGTGGTGCCGACCGAGATCGCGTGCCCGCCGATCCCGTGGGACGAGGCGCACGCCCTCGACGCGCTGCGCGCCCGGCTCTGCGGGCTCGGCGCGCTCGGCACCCGCGAGAGCCTGCTCTACGCCTTCGGGCTGCAGCTCAACCCCGAACTGCCGTCGCTCGAGACGCCCGACATCCTCGCCACGCTGCGGGCCTACGTGCTGCTGCGCGACTGGCTGCGCCACGAGATCGACGTGGACCCCTGCCGGCGCATCTGGCTGTTCGAGACGCCGTTTCCCACCGGCTACTGCGCCCGGCTGCTCGACCCCGCCTACAACCCCGACCGCGGCCGGTTCATCGACGACTACCTCCGCGCCAACCCGACCCGCGACCGGGAGGTGGATCTCCTGCCGCTCTGCAAGCACCTCGACGCGCGACGCGTGACCGAGGCCCTGCCCAACGAGAAGGTGAACGCCCGGCCGACCTGGCATTACCGGCTGCCGAACTCGGAGATCAACTCGCCGTTCTGGAGCATCGGGCTCGAATGGGCGAGGTGGGTGAAGGTCGAGCGGCTGGCGGAGCGGCCGGACATCCTCCAGCAGGCGGCGGAGGAGTGGCTCGACAACCGCCTGCGCATGCTGCCGCGGAGCTGGGCGCCGCGCTCGATCGAGATCGCCGACCGGCTGTGATCGGGGGAAGGCCCAACCGACGCCCGCTGATCGGCGTGACCGGCCCCGCCGGGAGAGGTTTCGCCCTCTGGGGGTTCGCGGCGCTCTCCCTGCTGCTTGCGGGCGCGCGGGCGCGGCGCATCACGCCGCCGCTGGAGCGCGCGCGGCTCGACGGGCTCGACGGCCTCCTGATCGGCGGCGGCGACGACATCGGCGCGACCCTCTACGGCGGCGAAGTGCGGCCGGACGTGCGCCTCGACCCCGAGCGCGACGCGCTGGAGCTGCAGGCGCTGGAGCTGTTCTGGGGCACGCGCCGGCCGATCCTCGGCATCTGCCGCGGCGCGCAGATGATCAACGTGTTCCGCGGCGGCACGCTGCACCGCAACGTGCGCGAGCACTACGAGATCCGCCGCCACCCGCGCACGCCCCTGCCGCTGAAGCGCATCCGCATCGAGGCGCACACCCGCCTCGGCGACGTGCTGCGGCTCGACCATGTGCGGGTGAACAGCCTGCACGACCAGGCGGTCGACGTGCTCGGCGAAGGGCTGCTGGTGGCGGCGCGCGACCGTCACGGCATGGTGCAGGCCATCGAGCACGAGGGCGCCCCGTTCCGCGTCGGCGTGCAATGGCACCCGGAGCTGCTGTTCTACAAGCTGCCCCACCGCCGCCTGTTCCGCGCCTTCGCCGAGGCCGCGCAGGAGGCGGCGGCCTGAGCCTTGCGCGACACACCCGTCGGCGGCCTCGCCGCGTTTCCTCCCCATTTCCGCCGCGGCGCGCTATGAATGGGTCAACGCGCCGCGGACGATCCGTCCCGAGCGGCCTGACCGGAGAGAGCGCGTGGCGAGGCGGAAAGGCGAGAAACCCGGGCGCAAACCCGGCCCGAAACCCGTGCGCGCGCCGGCGGACGGGCAGAGTTGGCTCGACCGCGCGATCCGCGCGGTGGTGCTGGCGCTGGTCGGCCTGACGCTGCGGGTCGCGCTCGGCGTCGGGCTGATCGTTGCGGCGGCGGTCGGCGTGGCCTATTCGCAGCTGCCGCCCGTCGACCAGCTGCTCGACGGGCGCGACCGCGGCTCGGTGACGATGCTCGACCGCAAGGGCGACGTCTTCGCCTGGCGCGGCGAGCAGTTCGGCGGCGCCATCCGGCCGGGCGACGTCTCGCCCCATCTGATCGACGCGATCCTCGCGGCCGAGGATCGGCGGTTCTTTCATCATCCCGGCATCGACATCCGCGGCCTGATCCGGGCCGCGGTCGTGAATCTCGGCGCCGGGCGGGTGGTGCAGGGCGGCTCGACCATCACCCAGCAGGTGGCGAAGAACGTTTTCCTGGACGACAGCCGCTCCATCGACCGCAAGCTGCGCGAGATCCCGCTCGCGCTGGCGATGGAGCTGAAATACGACAAGGACGACATTCTCGCGCTCTATCTCAACCGCGTCTTCCTCGGCGCCGGCGCCTACGGGTTCGAGGCGGCGAGCCAGCGGTATTTCGGCAAGTCGGCGAAGTTTCTCACCATACCCGAGGCCGCGATGCTGGCGGGCCTGCTCAAGGCGCCGTCACGCTTCGCGCCGACGCGCGACGTAGCCAGCGCGCAGGCGCGCGCCGACGTGGTGCTGACGGCCATGGCGGCGACTGGTCGGATCACGCCCGAACATCTCGCCCGCGCGCGGGCCGAGCCGGCGACGCTCTCGGCGGCGGCGGCGGCGCGGGCGGGGGGGCATTTCGCCGACTGGGTGATGGAGGCGGGGCCGGTCTACCTGACCCGCGCGACGCGGGAGGACGTGGTGATCCGCACCACCTTCGACCCCGCCGCGCAACGCGCCGCCGAGGCCGCCGTCCGCGCGGTCTTCGAGAACCGCGTCCGCCCCGACAGCAAGGCCCAGGCGGCCGTGGTGGTGATGAGCCCCGACGGGGCGGTGCGCGCCGTCGTCGGCGGGCGCGACCCGCGGGAGGGCGCGTTCAACCGCGCCACGCAGGCGCTGCGCCAGACCGGCTCGCTGTTCAAGACCTTCGTCTACGCCGCGGCGCTGGAGCGTGGCGCGCAGCCCCACGAGGTGATCCGCGACGCGCCGCTGACGATCGGGCGCTGGTCGCCCCGCAACTTCGGCGGCGAGTTCGCCGGCCCCGTCACCCTGACCGAAGCCTTCGCGCGCTCGATCAACACCGTCGCGGTGCGGCTGAACGAGCGGACGGGCCGGGAGCGGGCGCGGGCGATGGCGCGCAAGCTGGGCGTGACCTCCCCCATCGCCGACGGCGCGGCGATGGCGCTCGGCGTCTCCGAGGCGACGCTGATCGAGATGACCGGGGCCTACGCCGCCTTCGCGAGCGGCGGCCTCGACGGCGCGCCTTGGGCCATTCGCGAAATCCGCGTGCGCGGCGCGGCCGAACCGCTGATGACCGGCGGCGGCCCGCGCCGGCGCGTGCTCGACGACCGCATCGCCGGCGAGATGACGTGGATGATGGGCGAAGTCGTGCGCAACGGCACCGGCCGGCGCGCGGCGCCCGCGGGCCGACCGGTCGCCGGCAAGACCGGCACCACCCAGGCCGCGCGCGACGCGTGGTTCATCGGCTTCACGGCCGACTGGGTGGTGGGCGTCTGGATGGGCAACGACGACAACACGCCGCTGGTCGGCGTCACCGGCGGCGGCCTGCCCGCGGAGATCTTCCGCGAAACCGTGGAGCGGCTGGAAGCCGGGTCGCCGCCGCGGCCCCTGCCCGAACGCCGCCCCGCCGCGCCTGCGCGGCCTGCGGGGCCGGCCGTCGCGACGGCGGACGACGACACGTTGCTCGGCGCGATCGTGAACGACGTCGCGCGTCGGCTCGGCGCCCGCGAGCCGGTGCGGCTGCGGATCGAGTACGATTACGAGAAGAACGACTGATCCGCGTCGGGCAGGTCGCCCAGCGCCTGCGCGAAGGCGTCGAGGAAGAAGTCCGCCTCGGCGTCGGTCAGCGTCAGCGGCGGGCGGAGCTTCAGCGCCTCGCCGAACCGCCCGGCGGCCCCGACCAGCACGCCGCGCGCCTTGAGCCCCTCCGTCAGCCGCCGCACCCGCGCGCCGGCGTCCGGTCCGGCGATCTCGACGCCGATGAACAGGCCCGCGCCGCGCGCCTCGGCGATGCGCGCGTCGCCTGCGGCGAGCCCCTGCAACGCTGCGAGGAGCCGCCCCCCAACCCGCGCGGCGTTGGCGATCAGCCCTTCGTCCTCGATCACGTCGAGCACCGCGAGCCCTGCGGCCCCGGCCACCGGGTTGGCGCCGAAGGTGTTGAAATACCCGGTGTCCTCGCAGAACGCGGCGAGGATCTCCGGCCGCGTCGCCATGCCGGCCATCGGGTAGCCGGCGCCCATCGGCTTGCCCATGGTCACGACGTCGGGCCTGACGCCATGGCGCGCGAAACCCCAGAGGCCCGCGCCCGTCCGCCCGAAGCCGGGCTGCACCTCGTCCGCGACGTAGAGCCCGCCCGCCGCCTGCGCCGCCGCGACCGCCGGCGCGAGGAGACCGGGCGGATCGCCGTAGACGCCGTCGCTGGACAGGATCGAGTCGGCGAAGAACGCCGCCAGCCCGAAGCCCGCCGCGTCGAGATCGGCCGCCGCCGCCGCCACCGCGCGCCCGAAGCCGCCGGCGACATCTTCGCCGTAGGCCGCCTGCGTCGGCGCAGGGACGAGGCGCACATGGGGCGGCGGGCCGCCGCGCTTCCACGACGAGGGGGAGATCTCGGTCACCGCCAGCGTGTTGCCGTGGTAGGCTGCTTCGGTGACGACGAACCCGCGCCGGCCCGTCGTCTTCATCGCCGCGCGCATCGCCAAGTCGTTCGCCTCGCTGCCCGAACAGCACAGCACCACGTTCGACAGCGCCGGCGGCAGCGTGGCCTTCAGCCGCTCCAGATACCGCTCCACCACTTCGCTGAGGTAGCGGCTGTTGATGGCGAGGTCGGCGGACTGCGCCGCGATCGCCTCCACCACCCGCGGATGGCAGTGCCCGACCGACAGCACGTTGTTGTAGCAGTCGAGATACCGCGCGCCGTCCGCCGCCTCGACCCACACGCCCCGGCCGCGCACCAGCGCGAGCGGCCGGTCGTAGAACAGCACCGAGGCCGCGCCGACGTTGGCCATGCGGCGCGCGAGCAGCGGGTCGCCTTCGGCGCCGCCCGCATAGGCGTTCATGTCGAGGATCGGGCGCCGCTCCGCCATCGCGTTCAGCCCTGCGACAGGAACTTGTCGGCGAGGCGCAGCGTGCCGTCTGTGTAGGCCCCCAGCCCCGCCTCCCGCGCGGTCGGCGTCTCGGCGTGGGTGGCGATCCAGGCGGTCAGCATCAGGCGGCGGAGCATGACGAAGGCCGGCAACATCGCTTCGTCCTCGGCCGAGAGCGGCGCGACGCGGCGATAGCCTTCCACCCACGCCGCGGCGAGGTCGGGGATGAAAGGCTCCTCCTCGAGGAAGCTGACGGCGGCGGCGAAGTCGTAGCCGAACCAGCCGAAGCCGCAGTCGTCGAAGTCGATCACCGCGAGCCGCTCGCCGTCGTCGAGCAGGTTGGCCAGCCGGAGGTCGGCGTGGACCAGCCCGAAGCGGTCCGGCCCCGCGCCGTAGGCCGCGACCCGCGCGCCGATGGCCGCCGCGCAGCGCGCCAGCGTCGCCCGGCCCTCCGCCGTCAGCCCGAGGCCGTCGCGCCAGCTTCCCCAGTGCGGGCGCGCGCCGATGGTGGTCTCGAAGTCCCAGACTTTCCGCGCGAAGCCGGCCGGCGCCGCCCAGCGCCGGGCGTGGCCGTGCAGCCGCGCGCTGATCTCGCCGAGGGTCGCGAAGCCGGCGGCGAGCCGGCCGTCGGGCTCGGGCTCGGCGCCGGGCAGGAAGGCGAAGGCCGCGACATGGCGCGGTTCGCCGTCGTGGGCGAATTCGGCGAGGCGCGCGCCGTCCGTGGTGCGCAGCGGCTCGGGCGCCTCGACGATCCGCTCGGCGCGGAGCGCCTCGATCCAGTCGAGCTCGGAGTCGATCTCCTCGCGCGTGTGGTAGTTCGGGCGGTGGACGCGGAGGATGACCGGCTCGGGGCGTTCGGGGTCGTCGGCGCGGAAAGTCGCGTTCTCGGAGATGGTCAGCAGCGTCACTTCGGTGCGAGGCGAGAGCCCCCACTGCGGCGCCACCGCCGCCGCCCCGCGCCGCAGCGCGTCGAGAAAGTCGTCGTCGTAAAGCGCGCCCATGCTCGTCTCCCGCTCCTTCGCGGCGAGATTAGGCCAAGGCGCGGCGCGATGCGACCATCCGCAGGGGGCCGGTCAGATGGTGACCATAGGTTTCAGGGCCGTGCCGTCGTGGAAGCGGGAGAAGCGGAACGGCGCAGGGTCGACCGTCGGCGCGCGGCCTGTCACGAGATCGGCCGCCAGCCGTCCGGCGCCGGGGCCGATGCCGAAACCGTGGCCGGAGAACCCGGTCGCGAGGAACAGCCCGGGCCGCCCGTCCACGCCCGATATCACCGGCAGGGCGTCGGGCGTCACGTCGATGGCGCCGGCCCAGCGCTGCGCGACGACGGCGCGCTCGAAGACCGGCAGCGCCTCGCGCAGCCGCGCCATCACCCGGTCGAGCGCCCTGACGTCCGGCGCGGGGTCGAGCACCCGCGTGCGCTCGAACGGCGTGACGTCGTCGCCGGACCAGCGCCGCGGCGTCGTCGCCGCCGCCAGGAAGGGCTGGCCGACCCGCAGGCCGATGGTGCGCCACTCCAGCATCAGGGCGGGCAGGAACTTGGCGAACAGGCGGAAGGCGTCAGGCGTCAGGTCGAACCGGTTGGCCAGCGTGCTCGACACGGTGTAGCCGCCGTCGGCCCGCTTGCGCACCGCGAAGGCGGCGCCTTTCAGCGCCTCCTCCGGGCCGCCCTCCAGCGGCTCGGTGCGCAGCACCGAGTTGACGACGCGCAGTTGCGGCAGGTCGACGCCGAGGTTGCCGAGAAACAGCCGCGACCACGCGCCGCCGGCGACGACGACCGCCCCGCAGCGGATGCGCCCGCGCTCGGTGATCACGCCCGACACCGCGCCGCCCTCGGTCTCGATCACCCGCGCCGCGCAGCGCGTCAGGATGTGGGCGCCTTGCCGGCGCGCCGCCTCGGCGACGGCGGGCGCCGCCTTCTGCGGCTCGGCGCGGCCGTCCTTGCGGGTGTGGAGAGCGCCTTTCGCCGGCGCCTTCAGGTCGGGGAACCTCGCCGCGACCTCGGCGGCGCTCAGCATGGCGCCGCCCATCTGCATGCCGTCGAGGTTCCTCAGCCAGTCCTCGTTCCACGCCTGCGCCGCGTCGTCGGGCGACAGGAACACGATGCCGCTCTGGCGATAGCCGGTGTCGCCGCCGACGCGGCGGTCGAGGTCCTCCCACAGCCGGATCGACTCGGCCATCAGCGGCACTTCCCGCGGGTCGCGCCGCGAGATGCGCACCCACCCCCAGTTGCGGCTCGATTGCTCCGCGCCGATCCCGCCCTTCTCGCAGAGCGCGACCGAATGCCCCCGCTCGGCGAGCTCCAGCGCCGTCGCGCAGCCGATGATCCCGCCGCCGATCACCGCCACGTCGACGGCTTCGGGGAGGGTCGCGTCGCCCGCCACGGGCGCGACGGTCGGTCCTGGCATCAGAAGCTGTCCTCGGCCTGGCAGTTGACCGCAAGCTCGGCGACGCTCGCCTCGTTCGGCAGGTCGAGCGCCAGCGCCACGAGCCGCGCGACGTCCTCGGGCCGGGTCATGGCGGAGGGCGGCATGGCGCTCAGTCCCCGCGCCATGTCGGTCGCCACGAAACCGGGGCAGACGGCGGTCGCCCGCACGCCCTGCGCCCAGCCGGCGTGGCGGACCGCGTGGGCGAGCGCGAGGGCCGCGTGCTTGGTCATCGCGTAGAGCCCCGACTTCGCCGACTTCACCCTTTTGCCCGACAGCGAGGCGACGACGACCACCCGACCGTGGCCGTGCGCCGTCAGCGCGGGCCACGCCGCCTTGATCAGCCGCCGCGGCGCCTTGACGTTGACGTCGAGCATGGCGTCGAGGTCGGCGTCCTCCGCCGCGACGACGTCCTTCGCGATCAGCAGCCCGGCGTTCGCCACCACCGCGTCGATGCGCCCGAAGCGGTCGAGCGCCTCGGCGACCCATGCGGCCTCCGACCCTTCGGCCGTCGCGTCATAGGCCCGCACGTGAACGGTCGGTCCGGGGGCCACGGCGTCGACGGCGCCGCTGCGCGCGCCGAGGCTCAGCGCCCAGCCGTCCGCGGCGAGCCGGGCGGCGACGGCCGCGCCGATGCCGCGGTTGGCGCCCGAGACCAGCGCCACCTTCCGCACCGCGCTCATGACAGGGCCGCCGGGCGCGTGCGTCCGGCGCTGCGGATCGGGGCGGCGTGGGCCGCGCGTCGTGTCGAGATTGTCGGCGGCATGGGTGCGTCTTTCTCCCGACGCCGGCGCGCGTTCACAGGGCCGCAGCGTCGCGCCCGACAGTGCGTCAGGATCGTCGCGACTGGCAACAGGCGTCGTCGCGCGCTGATGGACATCGCGCGGCGGCCGTGGGAATCCGCCGCCGGACGACGGTGGGGAGGCGCGGGACGATGGCGTTCGCGGGCATGATGGCGGCGGCGCTGGCGATCGACGCGGCGCTCGGCTGGCCGCCGCGCCTCCATGCGCGCATCGGGCACCCGGTGGTCTGGCTCGGCGCGCTGATCGCGGCGCTGGAGCGGCGGCTGAACGCGGGCGGGCGCTGGCGGCGGCGTATGGCGGGGGCTGCGACCACGGCGATCACGGTCGCCGCCGCGGCCGCCCCTGCGGGGCTCGTTCAGGCGTTGCTGCCGGGCGGTTGGGCGTTGGTGATGGTCGGCGGCTTTCTGGCGTGGCCGTGGCTCGCGGCGCGGTCGCTGCACGAGCATGTCGCGGCGGTCGCGGCGCCCCTCGCGGCGGGCGATCTCGCGGCGGCCCGGGGCGCGGTGGCGATGATCGTCGGGCGCGACCCCGAGCGGCTCGACGCTGCGGGCGTCGCCCGCGCGGCGCTGGAGAGCCTCGCCGAGAACGCATCGGACGGGGTGGTCGCGCCGCTGTTCTGGGGCCTCGTCGCCGGGCTGCCGGGGATCGCGGCCTACAAGGCGGTCAACACGCTCGATTCGATGATCGGCCACCGCAGCGACCGCTACGAGGATTTCGGCAAGGCCGCGGCCCGGCTCGACGACCTCGTGAACCTGATCCCGGCGCGCGTCACCGCGGCCGCCTTCGCGCTCGCGTCGGGCGCGCCGCTCAAGCCCGCGCGGACAGCCTTGCGCGACGCCCGCCGCCACCGCTCGCCGAACGCCGGCTGGCCGGAAGCGGCGATGGCGGGGGCGCTCGGCGTCCGGGTGTCGGGGCCGCGGGTCTACGCCGACCGCGTGGCGGACGAGCCGTGGGTGAACGGCGCCGATCCCGACCCCGACGCGGCGGCGCTCTCGCGCGGTCTCGCGCTCTATGCGCGCGCCATCGCGCTCTGCGGGGCCGTCCTCGTCGTGCTCGCGCTGCTCTGAGGCGGCGTCAGCGCGCCGCGGCCAGAAGGCCGTCGACGTCGAGGTGAGTTTCGAGGTGGTCGGCGAGCGCGTCGAGCGTCGCCGCCACGCCGGCCTCGTAGGCGAGGTCGGACGCCGCGCCGAAGCCTGCGAGCCACGCCGCGCGGAAACCGTCGTCGCGGAACATGCCGTGCAGGTAGCTGCCGGCGACGCGCCCGTCCGCGCTGACCGCGCCTTCCGGCGCGCCCGCCACCCGCGCGAAGGGGCGCGCGCAGTCGGGGCCTTCGGTGCGGCCGATGTGGATCTCGTAGCCGCGGAACGGCGCGCCGGTCTCGACGTGCTCGGCTGCGACGTCGGTCAGGCGCTTGTCGCCGGTCATCACCGTCTCGACGTCGAGCAGCCCGAGCCCCGGCGTCTCGCCGGCTGGGCCTTCCAGACCGTCGGGGTCGGCGATGCGCCGTCCGAGCATCTGATACCCGCCGCAGAGCCCGAGCGCGCGGCCGCCGCGGCGCACATGGGCGGCGAGGTCGACGTCCCACCCCTGCGCGCGGAGGAAGGCGAGGTCGGCGCGGGTCGCCTTGCTGCCGGGCACGATCACCAGGTCGGCGTCGCCGGGCAGGGCGCGGCCGGCGCGCAGCATGGTCAGCCGCACGCCGGGCTCCTGCGCCAGCGGGTCGAGGTCGTCGAAGTTCGCGATCCGCGAGAGGGCCAGGCAGACGATGCGGAGCCCCGCGCCGCGGGCCGGCCCGGCGAGGTCGAGCGCGTCTTCGGCCGGCAGGCGCCAGGCGTCGGGGAACCACGGGGCCACGCCGAACCCGCGCCAGCCGGTGCGCCGCTCGATCAGCCGGTAGCCGTCGTCGAACAGCCGCGGGTCGCCGCGGAACTTGTTGATGGCGAAACCCGCGATCATCGCCGCGTCCGCCGGGTCGAGCACGGCCTGCGTGCCGACGATCTGCGCGATCACCCCGCCGCGGTCGATGTCGCCGACGAGGATCACCGGCGCGTCGGCCGCCCGCGCGAACCCCATGTTGGCGATGTCGCCCGCGCGCAGGTTGACCTCCGCCGGGCTGCCGGCCCCTTCGACCAGCACGAGGTCGCAGGTCTCGCGCAGCCGGCCGAAGCTCTCCAGCACCGGCGCCATCAGCGAGGGCTTGAGCGCGGCGTAGTCGCGGGCGCGGACCGTCGCGACGCGGCGACCCTGCACCACGACCTGCGCGCCGGTCTCCGTCTCGGGCTTGAGCAGCACCGGGTTCATGTCGGTATGCGGCGCGAGGCCGCAGGCCATGGCCTGGAGCGCCTGCGCCCGCCCGATCTCGCCGCCGTCGACGGTGACGGCGGCGTTGTTCGACATGTTCTGCGGCTTGAACGGCGCGACGCGCAGCCCCCGCCGGCGCGCGGCGCGGCAGAGGCCGGCGACCAGCATCGACTTGCCGACGTTGCTGCCGGCGCCCTGGATCATCAGCGCCCGGCCCATGGCGCTCATCCTGGCGCGCGCCTCAGAACTCCACGCCCCGCTGCGCCTTCACGCCTTCGCGGAACGGGTGCTTGACCAGCGTCATCTCGGTCACGAGGTCGGCGGCCTCGATCAGTTCGGGCTTGGCGTTGCGGCCGGTCAGGCAGACGTGGGTCATCGGCGGCTTCTCGGCCTTGAGGAACGCCACCACCTCGGCGACGTCGAGATAATCGTAGCGCAGCGCGATGTTGATCTCGTCGAGCAGCACGAAGCGGATCGCGGGGTCGCGGATCTGCTCCTGCGCGATCCGCCAGCCGTTCCGCGCCGCCGCGACGTCGCGGTCGCGGTCCTGCGTCTCCCAGGTGAAGCCCTCGCCCGAGACGAAGAAGCGGCACTCGTCCGCGAAGCGCTCGCGCAGCAGGCGTTTCTCGCCTGTCTCCCAGTTCCCCTTGATGAACTGGACCACGGCGCAGGGCATGCCCCAGGCGATGCAGCGCATCACCATGCCGAAACCCGAGGACGACTTCCCCTTGCCCGGCCCGGTGTGGACGATGACGAGGCCGCGCTCCTCGGTCTTGGTCTTCATCATCTCGTCGCGCGCCGCCTTCACGCGGCGCATCTTCTCGTTGTGACGGGTGGTGGCGTCGTCCATGGCTGACGTCCTTCGCGCTTGACAGGCGGCGGCATCGGCGCGCATCTGGCCCGACGCTGGTGCCCGTGTAAACGGGTGAAAAGGGAACAGGCTAGGGGAGACCCGAAGCCAGGCCGCCCCCGCGACCGTGACCGGAGAGGCCGTCCGACGCCACTGGCGCAAGCCGGGAAGGCGGGACGACCGAGGCGCGACCCGCGCCGCATCCGCAAGCCGGGAGACCTGCCAGCGCGCCGCCTCGCCAGAGGCGGAGAGACTGCCGCAGGCGGGGCGTCTGCGCGGGAAGGCGTGGCGGCCGTCGCCTCGCCCAGCCCGCCATGCGCTCCGTGAAACCGCGTCGCGGAGGGCGACGCCAAGGAGCGCGCGATGGCTGTTGTCGAAGGGGCCGAGACGCCCCCACCACCGATCCTTTCCGAGGCCCGACGGCGCCCGCCCGCGCCGCGACCGGCGACGCTGCTCGTCTGCACCACCTGCCGCGCCGGCGAGCCCGATCAGGAGGGCCGCCCCGTGCGCGGCGCGCGCCTGCATGCGGCGCTCGTGGCGGCGGCCGCGCCCGAGGGCGTCCAGGTCGTCGGCGTCGAGTGCCTGTCGGCCTGCTCCAACGGTGCGAGCGTCGCCTTGTCGGGGCCGGGCCGATGGTCCTACGTCTACGGCGGCATGGACGAGGCGGACGCGCCCGCGATCCTCGACGGCGCCGCCCGCTACGCCGCCACCGCGGACGGCCTCGTGCCGTGGCGCGAGCGGCCCGAGATTTTCCGCAAGCGCAGCCTCGCCCGCGTCCCGCCCCTCTCACTCTCGGAGCCCGCCGATGTCTGACCTCGCGAAAATCCCCGTCACCGTGGTCACGGGCTTTCTCGGCTCGGGCAAGACCACGCTGATCTCGCACCTGCTGCGCAACCCCGGCGGGCGGCGGCTCGCGGTGGTGGTCAACGAATTCGGCGACGTCGGCGTCGACGGCGAGATCCTGCGCGGTTGCGCCATTCCCGACTGCCCGGAGGAGAACATCGTCGAACTCGCCAACGGCTGCATCTGCTGCACGGTGGCCGACGACTTCATCCCCACCATCGAGACCCTGATGGCGCGGACGCCGCGGCCCGACCACATCCTGATCGAGACTTCAGGTCTCGCGCTGCCGAAGCCCCTGCTCAAGGCCTTCGACTGGCCGGCGATCCGCTCGCGCATCACCGTCGACGGGGTGATCGCGCTGGCCGACGCCGAAGCCGTCGCCGCAGGCCGCTTCGCGCCGAACCCGGCGGCGGTCGAGGCGCAGCGGCTTGCAGACGACAGCCTCGACCACGAGACGCCGCTGTCGGAGGTGTTCGAGGACCAGATCGCCTGCGCCGACATCGTGCTGCTCACCAAGCCCGACCTCGCCGGGCCCGAAGGGCTGGCCAGGGCCCGCGCCGTGATCGCGGCAGAAGCGCCGCGTCCGCTGCCGGTGATCGAGGCGGCGGAAGGCGCTGTCGACCCGCGGGTGATCCTCGGGCTCGAGGCGGCGGCGGAGACCGATCTCGCCAACCGACCCTCGCACCACGACGGCGCCGACGACCACGACCATGAGGATTTCGAGAGCGTGGTGGTGGAGTTGCCCCCGGTCTCCGACCCCGCCGAACTGGCGTCGCGCATCGAGGCGCTGGCGCGGGCGCAGGGCGTGCTGCGCGTGAAGGGCTACGCGGCGGTCGCGGACAAGCCGATGCGCCTGCTGGTGCAGGCGGTGGGCGCGCGGGTGCGCTGGCAGTTCGATCGGCCGTGGCGGCCGGGCGAGGCGCGCGCGGGGCGGCTGGTCGCCATCGGCGAGCACGACGTGATGGACCCCGCCGCGATCCGCGCCGCGCTGGCGCCGGAGGTCGCGGCCTGACGCCATGCACGTCGTCTTCCGCGAAAGCCACGGCCTCGACGAGACGGAGACGCCGACCGACCTCGGCCAGCGTCCCGCCGACCTCGTCGTGCTGTCGCTCTCCGACAGCGATCTCGGCGCGATGGCGGCGGGGTGGGCGCGGGGCGGCGGACGCGAAGGCCGGATGCCCAGCCTGCGCCTCGCCAACATCGCCGCGCTGAAGCACCCGCTCTCGGTCGACGTCTACGTCGAGCAGACGCTGGAGGGCGCGAAGGGCGTGCTCGTGCGCATGATCGGCGGCGCCCCCTACTGGCCCTACGGGTTGCAGCAGATCGCGGCGCTCGCGCGACGGAACGGGATCGCGCTGGCCGTGCTGCCGGGAGACGGGCGGCCGGACGCCTCGCTCGACGCGTTCTCCACCGTGCCGGTCTCGACGCTGCGGCGGCTCCAGCATCTCTGCGACGAAGGCGGGGCGGTGGCGGCGCAGGCGGCGCTGGCGCAACTCGCGATGGCGGCCGGGCTCTATGCAGGCCCGGTTTCGGGCGCCAAGGCGGTGCCGATGGTCGGCGCCTGGACGCCGGGGCACGGCGTCGCCTGCCCCCTGATCGCGGCGACGCCCGGCGACGCGCCGCTCGCGCTGGTGGCGTTCTACCGCTCCTACCTCGTCGCGGCCGACCTGGCGCCGGTCGAGGCGCTGTGCGAGGCGCTCGCGGCGCGGGGGTTCCGCGCGCTCGGTCTCTTCGCGCCCTCGCTGAAGGCGCCCGAGGCGGCGGGGTGGCTCGCGCGGCAAGTCCGCACGCTGCGGCCCGCCGTGATCGTCAACGCGACCGCGTTTTCGGGGCGGGGCGCGGACGGCGCCTCGCCGCTCGACGCAGCAGGCGCGCCGGTCTTGCAGGTCGCGCTGTCGACGTCGACGCGGGCCGCCTGGGCCGAAGCCGCGCGCGGCCTGTCGCCGGCCGATCTTGCGATGCACGTCGCGCTGCCGGAGGTGGACGGCCGGCTCTTCGCCGGCGTCGCCTCGTTCAAGGAGCCCGGCGCCCGCGACCCCGACCTCGAGTTCGCCCGCGTCGCCCACCGGCCCGAGCCGCCCCGCATCGCCGCCATCGCCGACCGGGCGGCGGCGTGGCGCCGGCTGGCCGCGACGCCGGCTTCCGAGAAACGCGTCGCGCTGGTGCTCTCCACCTATCCCGGCCGCGAATGGAACCTCGCCCACGCCGTCGGCCTCGACGCCGTCGCTTCGGCCGACGCCATCCTTGGCGATCTCGCAGAGGCGGGATGGGCGGTGGAGGACGGCGTGACGGTGGAGGACTTGAGGGCGTCGCGCGTGCGCTGGCCGCTCGCCGCCTACCGCGCGGCGCTGGCGCGCCTGCCCGACGGCCTGCGCGACGCGCTCGCCGCGGCGTGGGGCGCGCCTGAGGACGACCCGGCGGTGGAGGACGGCGCCTTCGCCTTCGTCGCGCTGCGCCGCGGCCGGGCGGTGGTCGCCCTGCAACCCGAGCGCGGCGCGACGGCGGCGCGCGACGCCGAGTATCACGACCTCTCGCGTACGCCCCGCCACGCCTACGTCGCGTTTTACCTGTGGCTGCGCGGCGAGACCGACGCGCTGGTTCATGTCGGCGCTCACGGCACGCTGGAATGGCTGCCCGGCAAGGCGGTCGCCCTGTCCGACGAGTGCTGGCCCGAGGCGCTGACGGGCGCCATGCCGGTGATCTATCCCTTCATCGTCAACGACCCCGGCGAGGCCGCGCAGGCCAAGCGCCGGATCGG
>RECW01000149.1 GCA_007693835.1 Paracoccaceae bacterium
TCTACTGGTCCGAGGACCTGACGCTGCCCTACGAGCCGTTCATCGGCACCATCGGCGTGTCGCCGGAGATCGAGGCGATCTCCTCGCTGCAGCCCGACTACTACGGCGGCAACATGGACCTGCCGGACATGGCGCCGGGCGCCATCGTCTATTTTCCGGTGCAGAAGGACGGCGCGCTGCTCTTCGTCGGCGACTGCCACGCCATCCAGGGCGACGGCGAGGTGTCGGGCGTGGCGCTGGAGATGCCGGCGACGGTGACGCTCCAGATCGACCTGATCAAGAACCACGCCATCGCCTGGCCGCGGCTGGAGACCGAGGACTTCGTGATGACCATCGGCTGCGCCCGCCCGCTGGAGGACGCGGCGCGCATCGCCTACCGCGAACTGGTGCGGTGGTTCGCGGCCGAGAAGCCGATGGACGAGATGGAGGCCTACATGTTCCTGACCCAGGCCGCCAAGGTGCGCCTCGGGAACATGGTCGACCCGAAGTACTGCGTGGCGGCGTCGGTCTCGAAGAAGTATTTTTCGGGCTGACGGGGGCCGTTGCATCGCGGCGCGGCGCGGGAGAGACTTCGCGCCGCGCCTGCGATGACGCGGGCCGCCGGAGGCCATGATGGATCTCTTCTCCGCCGCCGCCGCGCCCGGCCCGCTCGCCGAACCGCCCGAGGGCCCGGCGCCGCTGGCCGAACGCCTGCGCCCGGCGCGGCTGTCGGAGGTGATCGGGCAGGACCATCTGCTCGGCCCCGACGGCCCGCTCGGGCGGATGCTGGCCGGCGGCACGCTCGCCTCGCTGATCCTTCAGGGGCCGCCCGGCGTCGGCAAGACCACCATAGCGCGGCTGCTGGCGCGGGAGGCGGGCCTCTCCTTCGAGACGCTGTCGGCGGTGATGGCGGGGCTGGCGGACTTGCGCAAGGTGCTGGAGGCGGCGCGGCTGCGCCACCGCCAGGGCCGCGCCACCGTTCTCTTCGTCGACGAGATCCACCGCTGGAACAAGGCGCAGCAGGACGCGCTGCTGCCCGACGTCGAGCGCGGCTCCGTGGTGCTGATCGGGGCGACGACCGAGAACCCCGGCTTCTCGCTCGTCCCCGCGCTGCTCTCCCGCGCCCATGTGCTGACGCTGGCGCGGTTCGACGACGCCGCGCTCGAAACCCTGCTACGGCGGGTCGAGGGTGTGACCGGCCCGCTGCCGCTCGACCCTGAGGCCCGCGCGCGGCTCCGCGTCATGGCCGACGGCGACGCGCGTTTCCTCATCAACCTCGCCGAACAGGTGGCCGGCGCGGAGAAGACCCTCGCCGTCGCCGATCTCGCGCAGCGCCTCCAGAAGCGCGCGCCGCTGCATGACCGCGCCGGCGACGCCCATTACAACCTGCTCAGCTGCTTCCACAAATCGCTCAGGGCCTCCGACGTCGACGCCGCCCTCTACTACGCCGCCCGCATGATCGAAGGCGGCGAGGCCCCGGAGGCGGTGTTCCGCCGCCTGACCTGCGCGGCCTCGGAGGACGTGGGCCTCGCCGACCCCCACGCCCTGCCGCAGGTGGTGGCGGCGTGGCAGGCGTTCGAGCGCATCGGCTGGCCGGAGGGGCGGCTGTTTCTGGGGCAGGCCGTCGTCTACGTCGCGACCGCGCCGAAGTCGAACGCCCATCACGCGGCCTTCGACGCGGCGCTGGCGCTGGCGCGGCGCGGGCCGTCGCATCCGCCGCCGATGCATCTGCTGAACGCGCCGACGCGGCTGATGAAGGAGCAGGGCTACGGGCGCGGCTACCAGTACGACCACGACCATCCCGACGCCTTCTCCGGCCAGCCCTGCCTGCCCGAGGCGTTGCAGGACGACCCGGCCGCCCGGTTCTACACGCCCAACCCCCGCGGTTTCGAGCGCGAGCTGCTCAAGCGCGAAGAATGGCGCGCGCGCCGCCGGGCCGAGCGCCGCAAGACGGAGGAGTGAGACATGCTCTACGCCTACCTCGCCGCCCTCGGCGCCTTCATCGTGGTGGACGCGGTGTTCCTGACGCTGGTCATGCGCCCGATCTTCGAAAGCCACATCGGCGGGATGCTGCGCGCCTCGCCCGACTGGCTGGCCGCGGCGGTGTTCTACCTCGCCTACACCGCCGGAGTGCTGTGGTTCGCGATCATGCCCGGCGTCGCCGCGGGGTCGGTGATGAAGGCCGCCGGAACCGGCGTGCTGCTCGGGGCCATGGCCTACGGCGCCTACGAGCTCACCAACATGGCGACGCTGAACAACTGGTCGTGGCGGATGGTGGCGGCGGACACGGCGTGGGGGGCGTTCCTCACCGGGCTGGTGGCGTTCGTCGGGGCCTTCGTCGCGCTCCGCAACGCCGCCTGAGTCAGGCGAAGCGGCAGGAGACCGCGCCGAGGCCGTCGATCCGGCCTTCCACAGCCGCGCCGGCCACGGTGAAGCGCATGCCCGTCAGGCTGCCGGTGATCACCGCCACGCCGGGCCGCAATCCGCCGCAATGGCCGCCGACGCGGCGGACGAAGGCGGCGAACGTCGCGAACAGGTCGCCGCCGGGCGCGTCGGTCGGGCCTGCCTGAACCACGTCGCCTGCGATGGAGAGGCCGAGCGCAGGGCGTGCGAGCGCGAGCCCGCTCCAGTCGGCGAGCGGCGCGCCCAGCACCAGCGCGCCGTTCATCTGGTTGTCGGCGAGCTTCCAGTGAGCGCCCGCCGCCTCCATGTCGTCCAGCCGGCTTTCGATGATCTCGATGGCGGGCAGGGCGACGACCGCGGCGCGGAGCTTCGCCTCGAAATCGGGGTCTCGAGCGTCAGGGGCCGGCCGCTCCAGCCGGAACGCGACCTCCAGCTCCACCCCGCGGAGCCGCCCGCCCGCGAGGGCCGCGCCCGTGGCGTGCACGTCGCGCGCGAAGATCGGCGCCATGATCGGCGCGGCGCCGGGCGCCTTGCGGCCGGTCTTGAAGGCGCCGACGGCGCCGACCTCCGCCGCGACCAGCGCCTGCGCGGCGAGCGCCGCGGCCTCGTTCTCCGGTCCGTCGTCCGGCGCGGCGGCGAAGGGGCGCCCCGTGCGCCGGGCGTCGAGCAGGCGGGCGGCGGCGGCTTCGGGGGTCATTCGTCCTCCGGGGACGGCGCCATCGGGGGCGGGGCCATGGCGCGCAGCGCCGCGAGCTTGTTCTCCATGTGGGCGCGCAGCAGCGTCGAGAGCCGCGCCGCGTCCCGCGCCGCCAGCGCCTCGGCGATGGCGCGGTGCTCGGCGATGGCTTCCGCCCAGCGCTTCTCGCTCACGCTCGCGCCGCGCCGGCCGCGCCGGATGCGGCGGTCGAGCGCGCGCTTCATCTCGGCGAGGCTGGGGTTGCGCGCCGCCTCCGACAGGGCTGCGTGGAAGTCGTCGTTGAGCCCGAGATAGCGCGCCCGGTCGCGCGCGGCCCAGGCCGCCTCCATGGTCTCCGCCAGCAGCGCGACCGCCGTGATCTCGGTCTCCGAAGCGCGCGCGGCGGCGAGTTCCCCGGTCAGCGCTTCGAGCGCCGCCATGATCGGAAAGGCCTCCTCGAGATCGTCCATGGTCAGCGCCGCCACCGCGGCGCCCCGGTGCTGCGTCAGCGTCACCAGCCCTTCGCGCGCCAGCACCTTGAGGGCCTCGCGGAGCGGCGTGCGCGAGACGGCGAACCGCTCGCAGAGCGCGCGTTCGGAGATCCGCTCGCCGGGCGGCAGATCGCCCTCGACGATCATGTCGCGCAGGCGGTCGGCCAGCGCCTCGGCCAGCGGGCGGCGCGCGATCGGCTCGCGGCGGTCGAGCATGGTCACGCCGCCGCCTCGACGGACCGGCGCAGCACCGTCGCGACGTGGACCGCGTCGCGCCCGGCCAGGTCGGCGATCTGGTGACGGCAGGAAGTGCCGTCGGCCACGATCATCGCGTCCGGGGCGGCGCGGACGGCCGGCGCCAGCGACAGCTCGCCCATGGCGCGCGACACCGCCGCCGTCTCCGCCTGATATCCGAACGCCCCGGCCATGCCGCAGCATGAACTCTCGATCACGCCGACGTCGAGCCCGGGGATCGCGCGGAGCAACTTCTCCACCGGCCCCATGACGTTCGCGGCCTTCTGGTGGCAGTGGCCGTGGACCAGCGCGCGGCCTTGCAGCGGCTTCAGCGGCAGCCGGTCGGCCAGCGGCGCCAGATACTCCTCGAGCAGCATCACGCGCGTGCCCATCTCGGCCGTCCAGCCGTCGATCAGCCTCGGGGCCTCGTCGCGGAAGGTGAGCAGGCAGGAGGGTTCGAGCCCCACGACCGCCCCGCCGCGCTCGATGACAGGGCGCAGCGCCTCGGCCGTGCGGGCCATCTCGGCCTTCGCCTGCGCGACCAGCCCGGCGGAGAGATAGGTGCGCCCGCAGCAGAGCGGCCGGCCTTTCGGCGCCCGCGCGAAGCCGACGCGCAGGCCCGCGGCGCGCAGCACCGCCACCGCGTCGCGCAGGTTATCCGGCTCGAAATGGCGGTTGAAGGTGTCGGCGAGCAGGATGACCTCGGGCTCCGGGTCGTCGGCGGGTTCGGCGAAGGGCGCGCGCCAGGCAGGCAGCGGGCGGTCGGCGGCGAAGCCGGTCAGCCGTTCGGAGAGCCTCGCCAGCGCCGGGATTCGGTCGCGCAGGTTCGCCAGCCAGCGGACGCGGGCGGCCAGCGGCGCGTAGCGGGGCAGGTGGCCGATCAGCCGGTCGCGCAAGCTCGCGCCGTGCTTGGCGACGCGGGCGGCCTGCACCTCGATCTTCATCTTCGCCATGTCGACCGACATGGGGCACTCGCGCTGGCAGGCCTTGCAGGAGACGCAGAGCTTCATCGTCTCGGCCATGTCGTCGGAAGCGAAGGCGTCGGGGCCGAGCTGGCCGGTCAGCGCGAGGCGGAGCGTGTTGGCGCGGCCGCGGGTGAGATCGCGCTCGTTCCGCGTCGCGCGGTAGGAGGGGCACATCACGCCGCCCGCGAGCTTCCGGCAGGCGCCGTTGTTGTTGCACATCTCGACCGCGCCGATCAGGCCGCCCGGCCAGTCGTCCCAGCGGAAGGCGGTCTCGCGCGGCTCGGCGGCGTAGCCCTCGGGCCAGCGGAACAGCGACCGGTCGTCCATCTTCGGCGGGCGGACGATCTTGCCGGGGTTCAGGCGGGCTTCGGGGTCGAAGCGGTCCTTCACCGCTTCGAAGGCGCGGACGATGCGCGAGCCGAACATCTTCTCGTGGAACTCCGAGCGCACGAGGCCGTCGCCGTGCTCGCCGGAGTGCGAGCCCTTGTAGTCCGCCACGATCTCGAAGGCTTCCTCGGCGATGGCGCGCAGCGCCTTCACGCCCACCTCCTGCTTGAGGTTCAGGACAGGGCGCACGTGCAGGAGCCCGACCGAGGCGTGGGCGTACCAGGTGCCGTCCGTGCCGTGCCTGCGGAACGCCGCCGTCAGCCGGTCGGTGAAATCGCCGAGATCCTTCAGTTCCACCGCGCAGTCCTCGACGAAGGAGACCGGCTTTCCCTCCGTCCGCATGGACATCATGATGTTGAGGCCCTGGGTGCGCACGTCCCAGATCCGCGCCTGGAAGGCCGGGTCGACCGCCTCGACCACGCCGCCCTCGGCCTTTCCGGGGTCGCCCCAGCGATAGCCGAGCTCGGCCATCATCTCGCCCAAGGCGTCGAGGCGGCGGCGGTTCTCCTCCGGCGTCTCGGCGAACTCGACCAGCAGCAGCGCGGCGGGGTCGCCGCGGACGGCCTCCTCCATCACCGGCCGGAAGATCGGGATGTCGCGGCCCAGTTCGATCATGGTGCGGTCGACCAGCTCGACGGCGGTCGGCCCGAGGGTGACGAGGTGCTGCGCGGCGTCCATCGCGGCGCGGAAAGTCGGGAAATGGCAGACGCCGAGCGCCTTCGGACCGGGCAGCGGCGACAGCGCGATCTCGACGGTCTCGAAGAGCGCGAGGGTGCCTTCGGAGCCGACGAGCAGATGCGCCATGTTGTTCGTCGGCCCGTTCGGGACCAGAGCGTCGATGTTGTAGCCGCCGACGCGGCGCTGGACCTTCGGGAAACGCGCTTCGATTTCAGCGGCTTCGCGGGCGCCCAGCGCGAGCATGTCGGCGGTGAGCGCGCCGAAGGGGTCGTTGGCGCGGGGGCCTTCGCGGGGCGTCTCGGCGAAGCGGGCGCGGGTTCCGTCGGGCAGCAGGGCGTCGATGGCGATCACGTTCTCGCGCATCCGGCCGTAGCGGAGCGAGCGCGAGCCGCAGGAGTTGTTCGCCGCCATGCCCCCGATGGTGGCGCGGGAGGCGGTCGAGACGTCGACCGGGAACCACAGCCCGTGGGGCTTGAGGCGGCGGTTGAGCTCGTCGAGCACGATCCCCGGCTCGACCACCGCGCGGCGGCCGGCGACGTCGAGATGACGCACGCCGTTGAGATGCTTCGAGAAATCCACCACCACGCCCGGCCCGACGGTCTGCCCCGCCTGGCTGGTGCCGCCGCCGCGGCCGGTGATCGTCCCGCCCTCGGCGCGCACCGCCGCCAGCGTCGCCTCGACGTCGGCGAAGGTTTTCGGCGCGACCACCGCCTCCGGCGTGATCTGGTAGAACGAGGCGTCCGTCGCATACCGACCGCGGTCGAAGGCGCCGGTCAGCACCTCCCCCTCGATCGCCCGCGCCAGCCCCGCGAACCGCCCTTCCCGCATCCCGCCCCCGCGACATTAACGCATCATTTTCCTTGACGTGCATTATGCATTCAATTTTATGAAGGGCAAGAATCGAACGTTCGGCATGGTCCGGACGCAATAAACCGCTGGGAGAGAGACGATGCGGGCCGGCCGGCACTTCCTGCAGATTCCGGGTCCGACGAACGTGCCCGACAGCGTGCTGCGGGCGATGGACCATCCGACCATGGACCACCGCAGCGCCGCCTTCGCCGCGCTCGGCAAGCGCGCGCTCGACGGCATGAAGCGGATCGTGCGCACGACCGCAGGCCATGTCGTGATCTATCCGGGCTCCGGAACCGGGGCGTGGGAGGCGGCGCTGGTCAACGCGCTCTCGCCCGGCGACGCGGTGCTGATGGTCGAGACCGGGCACTTCGCGAGCCTGTGGAAACGGATCGCGGAGAAGCTGGGCCTCGAGCCGGTGATGATCCAGTCGAACTGGCGGCGCGGGGTCGATCCGCAGCCGCTGGAGGAGACGCTGCGCGCGCGGCCCGACGTGAAGGCCGTCTGCGTGGTGCAGAACGAGACCTCGACCGGGTGCGCGACGCGGATCGACGAGGTGCGCGCGGCGATGGACGCGGCGGGCTCGGACGCGCTGCTGATGGTCGACACCATCTCGGCGCTCGCCTCCATCGAGATGCGGATGGACGACTGGGGCGTCGACGTGATCGTGGCGGGCAGCCAGAAGGGGCTGATGCTGCCGCCGGGCCTGTCGTTCAACGCGGTCAGCCCGAAGGCGCTGGCGGCGCACGCGAAGGCGACCTCGATCCGGGCCTACTGGGACTGGTCGGACATGCTGGGGCCGAACGCCAAGGGCTTCTTCCCCTACACGCCGGCGACCAACCTGCTCTACGGCCTCGTCGAGGCGATCGACCGGCTGGAGGCGGAAGGGCTCGACGCCGTGTTCGCGCGCCACGACCGCCACGCCGAGGCCACCCGCCGCGCGGTGCGGGCCTGGGGGCTCGAGCTGTGGTGCGAGGAGCCGCGGCACTACTCCAGCTCGCTGACCGCGGTGCTCATGCCCGAGGGTCATTCGGCGGACGCCCTGCGCGCGGTGATCTCTGACACGTTCGACATGTCGCTCGGTGCAGGGCTCTCGAAGCTCGCCGACAAGGTGTTCCGCATCGGCCATCTCGGCGACTTCAACGACCTGATGCTGATGGGGACGCTTTCGGGCGTGGAGATGGGGCTGGCGCTCGCCGGCGTCCCCCATCAGAAAGGCGGCGCCGACGCCGCCATGGCCTATCTGGTGGAGACCGCCCCGCAGAAGGGCGGCGCGAAGGCGGCGGCCTGAGCCGGCGCGACCGGCGGCCTAACGACAACAACGGAGGAAAACCCATGAAGATGACGAAACTCGTCGCCGCCGCGGCGGCGCTCTGGCTCTCGGGCGAGGCGGCGCTGGCGCAGCAGGTGCTGCGCTTCGGCCATGTCGGCGAGCCGGGTTCGCTGTTCGCGCAGTCGGCCGAGCATTTCGCGGCGCTGGCCAACGAACGGCTGGAAGGCCGCGCCGAAGTGCAGGTGTTCGGCTCGTCGCAGCTCGGCTCGGACCGCGAGATGATGCAGCGGCTGCGGCTGAACCAGCAGACCTTCTCGCTGCCGTCCTCGATCATGTCCTCGATCGCCGCAGAGTTCGGCGTGTTCGAGATGCCCTACATCATCGAGAACCGCGAGCACATCCGCGCCGTCGCCGACGAGATGCTGGACGAGGTGTTCAACCCGGCCGCCGAGCGCGAGGGCTTCCACATCCTCGCGGTGTGGGAGAACGGTTTCCGCCACATCACCAACAACACCCGCCCGATCAACGTGCCGGCGGACCTGCGCGGCATCCGCCTGCGCATTCCGGGCGGCGAGTGGCGCGCGCGCATGTTCCAGGCCTACGGCGCCAACCCGACGCCGATGTCCTTCTCCGACGTGTTCACCGCGCTCCAGACCGGCGTGATCGACGGGCAGGAGAACCCCTACACCCAGATCGCCTCGGCCAACTTCCAGGAAGTGCAGCGCTATCTCTCGATCACGGGCCACGTCTACACGCCGGCCTTCGTGGCGGTTGACGCCAACCACTTCGCGCGCCTCGACCCCGAAGTGCAGGAGATCCTGCGCGAGGCGGCCCGCGAGACCCGCGCCTTCGTGCACGAGACCGCCGAGCGGCTGGAGAACGAGCTGCTCGACGTCATCGCCTCGGCCGGCGTCGCCGTGAACGAGGCCGACACGGCGGCCTTCGTCGAAGCCTCGGGCGCGATCTACGAGGAGTTCGCGGCGACCGTGCCGGGCGGGCCGGAGCTGATCGAGCGCATCAACGCGCTGCGGCCGGCGACCAACTGAGCCGACTCCCCCCTGCCGCCGCGCGCCGGGTCGCGCGGCGGCCTCTTTCCCCTCTCGCCGGAGCAGCGCCATGCGCATGGTCGCGCGCGGGCTCGAGCGCGTTCTCGAGTGGTTCCTGATCTTCCAGATGGTCGCCCTGACCGTCGTGGTCGTCTACGCGGTCGTGATGCGCAAGGCGGGCGCGTCGCTGATCTGGTACGACGAGGTCGCGGCGATCCAGCTTGCGTGGATCACCTTCTACGGCGCGGCGCTGGCGGCGCTGAAGCGCAAGCACATCGGGTTCGACGGCGTGCTGCTGGCGATGCCGCGGGGGATGCGGGCCGTCGCGCTCGTGGTCGCCGAGGCGCTGACGGTGCTGTTCTTCGGCATGCTGACCTGGGCGGGGTGGACGGTGGTGACCATCCTGCGCGGCATGAACCTCGAGAGCCTGTCGTGGGTTCCGGTGCAGTTCACCCAGTCGGTGATCCCCATCGGCGGCGCGCTCTACATCCTCGCGACGCTGCTCTCCTTTCCCGAATACTGGCGGCTGACCATGGCGGGGGTCTCGCTGGAGCATCCCGAGATCACGCCCGAGACTGCTGGGGAGACCAAGGCATGATCATCCTCGCGGTGTTCCTCGCGATGCTCGCGATGATCATGCTGAACGTGCCGATCGCGGTGGCGCTGGCGCTGGCGGGGGTGCTGGGGCTGGTCGCGACGGAGGGATGGTCCTCGCTCGTCTCCATCGCGCTCGACATGTATTCGGGGGCGACGAGCTTCTCGCTGATCGCCATTCCGATGTTCGTGCTGGCGGGCGCGATCATGAACGCGGGCGGCATCACGCGGCGGCTGATCGAGTTCGTCACCGCGCTGATCGGCTTCGTGCGCGGCGGGCTCGCGATGGTCAACGTCGGCGTGTCGCTGTTCTTCGCCGAGATCTCCGGGTCGGCGGTGGCGGACGTCGCGGCGATGGGCTCGGTGATCATTCCCGAGATGAAGAAGCGGGGCTATTCGGCGCCGTTCTCGGCGGCGATCACCTCCTCGTCGGCGTCGCTCGCCATCATCATCCCGCCCTCGATTCCGATGATCCTCTACGGGGTGACGGCGGGCGCCTCCATCGAACAGCTGTTCATCGCCGGCGTCGTGCCGGGGCTGATCGGCGCGGCGGGGCTGATGGGCGTCGCCTACTGGTTCGCGCGGCGCTACGACCTGCCGGTGGAGGAGGCGTTCAACCTGCGCCGCCTGCGCGAGACCTTCGTCGCGGCGCTGCCGACCTTCGCCCTGCCGGTGATCATCCTCGGCGGCATCTTCGGCGGCATCGTCACGGCGACCGAAGCCGCGGGGCTCGCGGTGGTCGCGGCGATCGTCGTCGGGCTGTGGTATCGCGAGACGGATTTCCGCGAGCTGCGCGTCGCGCTGATGGACGGGGCGATCCAGACGGCGGTGGTGATGCTGCTGGTCGCGGCCTCGGTGCTGATGGGCGGCTTCCTGACGCGCAGCCGCATCCCGCAGGAGCTGGCGTTCTGGCTGACCTCGCTGACCGACGAGCGGTGGCTGATCCTGCTGATCCTGAACGTCTTCTTCCTGGTGATCGGCTTCTTCCTGCACTCGGCGGCGGCGATCATCCTGGTGGTGCCCATCGTCGTGCCGCTGATCAACACGGTGGGAATCGACCCGGTGCACTTCGGGCTGATCGTGACGCTGAACCTCGCCATCGGCCAGCAGACGCCGCCTGTGGCCAGCGTGCTGATCACCGCGTGCTCCATCGCCAAGGCGAACATCTGGGAGGTGTCGAAGGTGAACCTGCCGTTCGTCGCCGTGCTGCTGTTCGTGCTGATCCTGTCCACCTACGTGGAGGCCGTGCCGATGTTCCTCGTCGAATACTTCTACAGGTGACGCCATGGCAGGACGCGGACCGCTGGCGGGCGTGCGGGTCGTCGAACTCGCCCATGTGATGGCGGGGCCGGTCTGCGGGCTGATGCTCGCCGACATGGGCGCCGAGGTGATCAAGGTCGAGAAGCCGGAGGGCGACGACTCGCGCCGGATGGTCCCGCCCGTGATCGGCGGCGAGAGCGCGGCCTACATGATGATGAACCGCAACAAGCGGGGCGTCATGCTCGACCTCAAGGACCCGGACGACCGCGCGGCGCTGGAGCGGCTGATCGACGGGGCCGACATCCTGATCGAGAACTACCGGCTCGGGACCATGGAGAAGCTCGGCCTCGGCTACGAGACGCTGAAGGCGCGCAACCCGGGGCTGATCTACGTGGAGATATCCGGCTTCGGGCGGACGGGGCCCTACGCCGACCGGGGCGGCTTCGACCTGATCGCGCAGGGCATGTCGGGGCTGATGTCGATCACCGGCGAGGGGCATGGCCGGCCGCCGGTGAAGGTCGGCGCGCCGGTGACCGACATCACGGCGGGGATCCTCGCGGCGATGGGGGCGCTGGCGGCCTACGCGCATCGGCTGAAGACCGGCGAGGGGCAGCGGGTGGACACCTCGCTGTTCGAGGCGGGGATCGTCCACACCTACTGGCAGTCGGCGATCGCCTTCGCGACCGGGGCGGCGCCGGGGCCGCTCGGCTCGGCGCATCCGCTGAACGCGCCCTATCAGGCGTTCGAGACGGCGGACGGGTGGATCACCGTGGGCGCGGCGAACCAGCGCAACTGGGAGCGGCTCTGCGCGATCCTCGACGCCGGCGACCTGCTCTCCGATCCGCGCTTCGCCAGCAACGCGGACCGCATGGCGCATCTCGACGCGCTGGAGACGGCGCTGACGGCGCGGTTCCGCACGCGGACGACCGCCGACTGGCTCGCGGCCTGCGCTGCGGGGGGCGTGCCGGCGGGGCCGGTGCTGGATGTGGCCGAGATGCACGCCGACCCGCAGGCCCGGGCGCGCGGCATGGTGGCGACGGTCGAGCACCCGACGGCGGGGCGCGTCTCGGCGCTGGGGCTGCCGGTGAAGTTCTCGGCCACGCCCGGCGTGGAGCCTGCGCCGGCCCCGCGGCTCGGGGAGCATACCGAGGCGGTTCTGGCGGCGGCGGGCGTCCGCATACCGCGCGAGGCTTGATCGGGATAGTAGCGAGACGCTATCAGTAGCGGATGGAGTCGAATCGGGACATGCAGGCGGACGCGCTGGCGGCGCTGCTCGTGCATCTGGGGCGGGCGGCGCGGTCGGGCGACGCCGAGACCGCCGCCGACGGGATGACGGCGGCGCAGTGGGCCGCGCTGCGCTACTTCGCGCAGGCCAACGCGCCGTCGCGCACGCCGTCGGCCTTCGCCAGTTTCCACGCGACGAGCCGCGGCACGGCCTCCCAGACCGTGAAGGCGCTCGTGGCGCGCGGGCTGCTGGCGCGGACGCGCTCGGGCCAGGACGGCCGGTCGGTGCGGCTGGAGCCGACGGCGGCGGGCCGGGCGGCGCTGGCGGGCGACCCGATGCGGCGGCTGGTCGGGGCGATCGAGGCGTTGCCCGCCGGGGCGCGGCGCGCGCTGTCGACGGCGGCGGCGCGGCTCGTGGCGATGATGGACGGGGCGCGGGGCGAGAGCCTGTTCGGGTTCTGCCCGGACTGCGAGAGTTGCGTGCCCGCGCCCGGCGGCGCCGAGGACGACTGCTGGTGCCTGCGCCACGGCGCGGCGCTGGCGGCGGCGGATCTCGACCGGCTCTGCGCCGATTTCACACCGCGCGCGGACGCGCTGGAGGCGGGACGATGAGCGATCTCGGCGCCCTCGGGCGCATCGTGGCGGTGGCGAGCGGCAAGGGCGGCGTCGGCAAGAGCACCGTCAGCGTGAACCTCGCGCTGGCCTTGGCGGCGGAGGGCGCGCGCGTCGGGCTGGTCGACGCCGACATCTACGGGCCGTCGATTCCGGGGATGCTGGGGATACCGCCCGAGCGCCGCCCGGCGATGACGCCGGCCGGCAAGGTCGAGCCGGTGCGCGCCCACGGGATCGGCGTGATGTCGATGGGGATGCTGACCGGCGACGACGCGCCGGCGGTGCTGCGCGGGCCGATGGTGACGAAATACCTGCGCCTGTTCATCGCCGACGTGGACTGGGGGCCGCTCGACTGGCTGGTGCTCGACCTGCCCCCCGGCACCGGCGACACGCAGCTGACGCTGGCGCAGAGCTTTCCGCTGGCGGGCGCGGTGGTGGTGACGACGCCGCAGGACGTCAGCCTCAAGATCGCCCGGCGGGGCGCGCGAATGTTCGAACAGGTGAAGGTGCCGCTGCTCGGCGTGGTCGAGAACATGAGCGGCTTCTGCTGCCCGAGTTGCGGGACCGTCAGCGACATCTTCCGCCGCGGCGGCGGCGAGAAGCTGGCCGAGGCGCTGGGCGCGCCGTTCCTCGGCGCGGTGCCCCTGTCGGCGGAGGTGGTCGACTGCGGCGACGAGGGCCGGCCGGTGGTGCTGGCGCATCCCGAGAGCGCGCCGGCGGCGGCATATCGCGCCATCGCCGCCGCGCTGTCGGGCCGGGCGCCCGCCGCGGCCGGAATGCCGGCGCGCTTCGCCTTCGACTGGACGCCCGACGCGGGGGCCCGCGCGGAGAGCCGCGCGCCGCAGCCCGGCGCGCCGGCGGACACGCCGCTGGCGGTGGAGCGGCGCGACGCGCGCACGCTGGGGATTCTCTGGGCCGACGGGCGTGACCAGCGCATCGACGTGCGCGACCTGCGCCTCGCCTGCCCCTGCGCGGGGTGCGTCGACGAGGTGACCGGGCGCGCGCTGCTCGACCCGGCGACCGTGCCGCTCGACATCGCGCCGGCGCGGGTCGCCTCGGTGGGGAACTACGCCCTCTCCGTCAGCTTCACCGACGGGCATTCGACCGGCATCTACACTTGGCCGAAGCTGCGCGGGCTCGCGGCGGTCGAGGTGGAGGAGCTGTGAGCGCCGCGGTCCGCATCCGCGCCGAGACCTCGCCGCGCGACCCCGACGCGGCGCGGTTCGTGCTGGAGCGGCCGGTGGCCGACGGGGCGGTGGCGTTCGACGACGCGGCGGCGGCGGCCGAGGCGCCGCTGCCCGCGGCGCTGTTCGCGCTCGACGGCGTGCGACGGGTGGCGTTCGACGGACCGGCGATCACGGTGGCGAAGGCGGCGGAGGCGGACTGGGCGGCGCTGAAGCCCGCGGTGGCGGCGGCGATCCGCGCGGCGCTGCCGGCGCACGACGCCGCGCCGCCGCTTCGGCCGGCGCAGGACCTGGATGCCGACGCGCGGATGTTCGAAGCGGTGCGGAAGGCGCTGGACGGGTCGGCCAATCCGGCCATCGCCAAACACGGCGGGCGCGTCGACGTGGTGGCGGTCGAGAACGGCGACGTGAAGCTGCGCATGTCGGGCGGGTGCCAGGGGTGCGCGGCGTCCTCCGCGACGCTGCGCGACGGGGTCGAGCGCATCCTGCGCGCCGCCGTGCCGGGAATCGGGCGCATCGTCGACGTCACGGACCACGCGGCGGGCGAAAACCCGTTCTTCCGCCGCGAGGGCGCGAGCCCGCTCGGGTCCGCGGCGACGCGGGACGGCGACGGCTGGACGGTGGACGCGGGCCGGCTCGCGGAGCGCTTCGGCGTCGAGCCCGAGGCGCTGCGCGCCGAGATGCGCGCGGGCCGCGTCGCGAGCGTCGAGGAGCGCGGCGAAGGCGCCGACAGCGGCTTCACCCGGCTGACGGTGCGCTGGGGCAAGCGCCTGTGGCGGGCCGTCGTCGGGCCGGACGGCGCGGCGCGGGAGGAAGTCGGCGAAGCGGCGGATCCGGCGCTGGCGGGCCGAGTGCGGGCCTATCTCGAAGCGGCCGATCCGGCGCGGCTGCCGGTCTCCTACGGCGCGCTCGCCGAGGCGCTGGGTGTGCGGCCGCCCCACGCCATCGGGCAGGTCGCCCGGGCGCTGGAGACGACGATGCGCGAGGACGCCGCGGCCGGCAGGCCGTTCGTCGCGGCGCTGGTGGTGGGGCGGGCGCGGGGCGGGCTGCCGGCGCCGGGGTTCTTCGCGCTGGCCGCCGACCTCGGGCGCGGGCCGGAGGGCGACGAGGACGCGCGCGCCTGCCATGCGCGGCTGTTCGCCGAGGCCATGGCCGCGCGGACGGCGCCGGCGGGGGCCTGAGGCGGCGGGCGATCAGGGCGGGACCGGGTAGCCCGACCACGCCTTGACCCGACCGAGGCCGAAGGTCGAGCGGATCGAGGCGACGCCGGGCAGCCGGGCCAGCACGGCGCGGTGGATGCGCTCGTAGTCGGCCATGTCGACGGCGGCGACCCGCAGGCGATAGTCCGCCTCTCCCGACACCAGCCAGCATTCGAGAATCTCGGTGTGGCCGCGGACGGCGCGCTCGAAGGCCTCCAGCGCCGCCTCGCCCTGCGAGGCGAGCGTCACGTCGACGAACACGGCCAGAGTCAGGCCGAGGGCCGACGGGTCGAGCACGGCGCGGTAGCCGGCGATGACGCCGGCCTCCTCCAGCAGCTTGACGCGGCGGTGGCAGGCGGAGGGCGAGAGGCCGACGCGCTCGGCGAGGGCGGCGATGGGCGGCGCTGCGTCCTGTTGCAGCGCAAGAAGAATCTTCACATCGAACGTATCGAGAGAAATTTTCCGAGCATCCGGGCGCATGGCGGGACTTTCTACCATGGGGGCGGATACCGGCCGATGATTCTCGCGAAAAATCCCGCCTCGGGCGCGGCACCATGGCGGGATCAAGAACAAGAGCCGGGAGGAGTCGCCATGCGCATCGGCGTGCCGAAGGAAGTGAGGAATCACGAACACCGCGTCGGGCTGACGCCGGAGAGCGCGGCGGAATGCGTCGCCGCGGGCCATGCGGTGGCGGTGGAGACCGGCGCCGGGCTCGGCGCCGGCGCCGACGACGCCGCCTATCGCGCCGCGGGGGCGGAGATCGCGCCCGACGCGGCCGCCGTGTTCGACGGCGCCGAGATGATCGTCAAGGTGAAGGAGCCGCAGGCCGCGGAGCGGCGCATGCTGCGGCCGGGGCAGGTGCTGTTCACCTATCTGCACCTCGCGCCCGACCCGGAGCAGGCGCGCGACCTGATGGCCTCGGGCGCCGTCTGCATCGCCTACGAGACGGTGACGGACGCGCACGGCGGGCTTCCGCTGCTGAAGCCGATGAGCCAGGTCGCGGGGCGGCTCTCGGCGCAGGCGGGGGCGGCGGCGCTCGAGACGGCGAAGGGCGGGCGCGGCGTGCTGCTCGGCGGCGTGCCGGGCGTGGCGCCGGGGAAAGTCGTGATCCTCGGCGGCGGCGTGGTCGGGTTCAACGCGGCGCAGATGGCGGTGGGCCTCGGCGCGGACGTGACGATCCTCGACCGCAGCCCCGCGGCCCTGGAGCGGCTGAGCGCCCATTTCGGCGCCTCGGCGCGGACCCTCTACAGCACCGGGGGGAGCGTCGCGGCGGCTGTGGCGACGGCGGATCTGGTGATCGGGGCGGTGCTGATTCCGGGGGCGACGGCGCCGAAGCTGGTGACGCGGGCGATGCTGGCGACGATGCGGCCGGGGGCGGTGCTGGTGGACGTGGCGATCGACCAGGGCGGCTGCTTCGAGACCTCGCGGCCGACGACCCATGCGGCGCCGACCTATGTCGTCGACGGGATCGTGCACTACTGCGTGGCGAACATGCCGGGGGCGGTGGCGCGGACCTCGACCTACGCGCTGAACGCGGCGACCCTGCCCCACGTTCTGCGGATCGCGGGCCTCGGCTGGCGGGCGGCGCTGCGCGCCGACGCGCATCTCCGCGCGGGTCTGAACGTGTGGGACGGCCGGATCGCCCATCCGGCGGTCGCGGCGGCGCTTGGCGTCGAGGCGGTCGACGCGGCGGCGGTCCTGGCCTGAGGGGCGCTGGCGCGCCGAAACGAAAAAGGCCGGCCGCAAGCGGCCGGCCCCGGAAATCCGGCGGCGCGCCGGGTCAGCGGCGGTCGTCCTCCGCGTCGGGGTCGATGACCTCCATGCCGCGGGGGCTTCCGCCCTCCTCGTCGTCGGCGGTCTCGAACAGGCGCTGCACGTCGAACTCGGCCTGTTCGGCGGCCTCCTCCTCGGCGCGCAGCTCCGCGATGGTCTTGCCCTGGGCCTGGAGCGCGGCCTCCTCGGCGGAGCGGGCGACGTTGATGGTGATCGTCGCCGCGACTTCCGGATGGAGTACGACGCGCATCGGGTGCAGACCGAGCTCCTTCACCGGGCGGTCGAGCACGATCTGGCGGCGCTCGACCGAGAAGCCGCCGGCGGTGGCGGCCTCGGCCGCGTCGCGGGCGGTGACCGAGCCGTAGAGCGCGCCGCCGTCGGAGGCCTGGCGGATCACCACGAAGGACTGGCCGTCGAGCTTGGCGGCGACCGCCCCGGCCTCCCGCTTCAGGTCGAGGTTGCGCGCCTCGAGCTGGGCGCGCTCGGTCTCGAACCGGGCGAGGTTGGCCTTGGTGGCGCGCAGCGCCTTGCCCTGCGGCAGGAGGAAGTTGCGCCCGTAGCCGTCCTTGACGGAGACCACGTCGCCCATCTGGCCGAGATGCTCGACCCGTTCCAGCAGTACGACCTGCATCGAAGCCTCCCTCAGTTCACGGCGTAGGGAAGCAGGGCGAGGAAGCGGGCGCGCTTGATGGCGCGCGCCAGTTCCCGCTGCTTCTTGGCGGAGACGGCGGTGATGCGGCTCGGCACGATCTTGCCGCGCTCGGAGACGTAGCGCTGAAGGAGCTTGACGTCCTTGTAGTCGATCGTCGGCGCGCCCTCGCCGGAGAACGGGCAGCTCTTGCGACGGCGGAAAAACGGTTTGCGGGCCATGGGTGTGCTCCTCTCGCTCAGTCGTCGCGCCGCGGGCCGCGCGGGCCGCGATCCCGATCGCCGCGGTCGCCCCTGTCGCCGCGATCGCCTCTGCGGCCGCGGTCGTCGCGGGAGTTCTTGGCGCGGACGACGGCGCTCTCGCCTTCCTCGTGGGCCTCGACCTTCACGGTGAGGACGCGCATCACGTCGTCATGGAGGCGCATCAGGCGCTCCATCTCCTGCACAGCCTCGGCCGGCGCGTCGGAGCGGATGAAGAGGTAGTGGCCCTTGCGGTTCTTGTTGATCCGGTAGGCCATGGAGCGCAGGCCCCAGTACTCGAACCCGGCGACGTCGCCGCCGTGGTCCTTCAGAACCTGGCCGAAGTGCTCGATCAGCGCTTCGGCCTGCGCGTTGGAGATGTCCTGACGCGCGATGAACACGTGCTCGTAGAGCGACATGGCGCTTCCTTGTCCGGCGTGCTTCACCGTGCGGGCGGCGTGATCTCCCGAAAGCCCGCACCCGAGAGGCGACGCGAGGGCGTGATCTCCGGGAGAGCGCGGCTTATGGCGCCGCGGCCGCCCGATGGCAAGGCGCGCGCCTTGACAGCGGGGGCGGGGCGGGCTTGAAGGCCGCCGTTCACCATGAAAGGACCCGCCGCATGGCGCGCGCGTTCGTCTTTCCGGGGCAAGGCAGTCAGGCGGTCGGCATGGGCCGCGCGCTGGCCGACGCCTATCCCGCAGCGCGGGCGGTGTTCGAGGAGGTCGACGCGGCGCTCGGCGAATCGCTCAGCCGGACGGTCTTCGAGGGACCCGAGAGCGCGCTTCAGCTGACGGAGAACGCGCAGCCGGCGCTGATGGCGACCTCGCTCGCCGCGATGCGGGCGCTGGAGGCGGAGGGCGTGCGCGTGGGCGCGCACGCCGCCTACGTGGCCGGGCATTCCCTCGGCGAGTATTCGGCGCTCTGCGCGGCCGGGTCGATCACGGTGGGGGATGCGGCGCGGCTGCTCCGGCTGCGCGGTCGGGCGATGCAGGCGGCGGCGCCGGTGGGCTCGGGCGCGATGGCGGCGCTGCTCGGGCTGGAGATCGACGCGGCGCGGGAGATCGCGGCGGAGGCCGCGGCGCTCGGGGTCTGCGAGGCGGCCAACGACAACGCGCCGGGGCAGGTGGTGGTCTCGGGCGCGCGGGAGGCGGTGGCGCGGGCGACGGAGATCGCGGCGGCGCGGGGCGCCAAGCGGGCGGTGATGCTGCCGGTCTCGGCGCCCTTCCACTGCGCGCTGATGGCGCCGGCGGCCGAGGCGATGCGGGCGGCGCTGGCCGACACGGCGATCGCGGCGCCGGCGGCGCCGGTGGTGTCGAACGTGGCGGCCGAAGGGGTCACCGACCCCGAGCGCATCCGCGACCTGCTGGTGCGGCAGGTGACGGGCGCGGTGCGCTGGCGCGAGGGCGTGCTGTGGATGGCCGGACAGGGCGTGCGGGAGCTGGTCGAGATCGGCGCCGGCAAGGTGCTGACGGGCCTCGCCAAGCGCATCGACAAGGGCCTGACGGCGACGGCGGTCAACGAGCCCGCGGACGCCGCGCGGGTCGCGGCGGCGATTCTCGGCGACGCCCGCTGAGGGGCGAGAGGGGGCGGCATGTTCGACCTGACGGGAAAACGCGCGCTGGTGACCGGCGCTTCGGGCGGCATCGGCGGCGCGGTCGCCGCGGCGCTGCACGCGCAAGGGGCGACGGTGGGCCTCTGCGGCACGCGCGTGGCGCCGCTGGAGGACCTGGCGGCGTCGCTCGGCGAGCGGGCGCACGTGCTGCCCTGCGACCTGTCGGACGCAGCCGCGGTCGAGGCGCTGCCGAAGGCCGCCACGGCGGCGATGGGCGCGGTCGACATTCTGGTGAACAACGCCGGCGTGACCCGGGACAACCTGTTCATGCGGATGTCGGACGCCGAGTGGGACGCGGTGATCGCGGTGAACCTGACGGCGGCGTTCCGGCTGATGCGCGGCTGCCTGCGCGGCATGATGAAGGCGCGCTGGGGGCGGATCGTCTCGGTGACGTCGGTCGTCGGCGTCACCGGCAACCCGGGACAGGGCAACTACGCGGCGTCGAAGGCCGGGCTGATCGGCATGTCGAAGTCGCTGGCGGCCGAAGTCGCCTCGCGCGGCGTGACGGTGAACTGCGTGGCGCCGGGGTTCATCGAGACGGCGATGACGGCGGGTCTGGCGGACGCGCAGAAGGAGAAGCTGCTCGGCGCGATTCCGGCCGGGCGGATGGGGACGTCGGCGGAAGTCGCTGCGGCGGTGGCGTTTCTGGCGAGCGACGAGGCGCGCTACGTGACGGGCGCGACCCTGCACGTCAACGGCGGGATGGCGATGGTCTGAGGACGTTTGCGCCCTCGGGCGGGTGTGCTAAGCAACCGGCGGCTCGAACGAGGGCGGCGGGGGCGCGTCGGCGCGGCGCGTCCCGCGACGCGGGCGGCCGGAGGCGGCTCCGTAGGGGTGGCCCGTGAGGGTGGAATAAGGGGCCCGTGCGGCTCGATCTAGCGAGGAAGACAGATGAGCGACATCGCTGAGCGCGTGAAGAAGATCGTCGTGGAGCACCTCGGCGTCGAGGAGGAGAAGGTGGTCGACAGCGCCAGCTTCATCGACGATCTGGGCGCGGACAGCCTCGATACGGTCGAGCTCGTGATGGCCTTCGAGGAGGAGTTCGGGATCGAGATCCCGGACGACGCCGCCGAGACCATCCAGACTTTCGGCGATGCGGTGAAGTTCATCACCGAGAACGCCTCGGCCGCCTGAAGGGGCGGGCCGCGTGTCGCGAAGGCGGCGCGCGGCGGCCCGGCGACGGAACGGGGAGGCGCAGGGATGCGGCGGGTCGTCATCACCGGCATGGGCGCGCTGACGCCGCTCGGCTGCGGCGTCGAGGAGACGTGGCGCAACCTGCTGGCCGGCAAGTCCGGCGCCGGGATCATCCGGCACTTCGACGCCGCGCATCTGCCGGCCCGCATCGCCTGCGAAGTGCCGCTCGGCGACGCGCCGGGCGCCTTCGATCCTGATTTCTGGGTGCCCGCGAAAGACAGGCGGAAGCTTGACCGCTTCATCGTCTACGCCATGGCGGCCGCGCAGATGGCCGTGGAGGACGCCGGCTGGACGCCCGGCCCCGACGACGCGGAGGCGCGCGAGCGCACCGGGGTGATGATCGGGTCGGGCATCGGCGGGATCGAGACCATCGCCGAGGGCGCGCTGACGGTGCGGGACAAGGGTCATCGCCGGCTGTCGCCGTTCTTCATCCCCTCGGCGCTGATCAATCTCTGCTCGGGGCAGGTCTCGATCAAATACGGCTTCAAGGGTCCGAATCACTCGGTCGTGACGGCCTGTTCGACCGGCGCCCACGCGATCGGCGACGCGGCCCGGCTGATCCGGGACGGCGACGCCGACGTGATGGTCGCGGGCGGCGCGGAGGCGCCGATCTGCGAACTGGCGGTGGCGGGCTTCGCGGCGTGCAAGGCGCTGTCGACCGGCTACAACGATGCGCCGGAGCGTGCGTCGCGCCCCTACGACCGCGGCCGGGACGGGTTCGTGATGGGTGAAGGCGCCGGGGTGGTGGTGCTTGAGGAATACGCCCACGCCAAGGCGCGCGGCGCCAAGATCTACGCCGAAGTCCTCGGCTACGGCCTGTCCGGCGACGCGCACCACATCACTTCGCCGTCGCCGGATGGGGACGGAGGCTATCGCTCGATGCGGGCGGCGCTCGACAAGGCGGGGCTTGGCGCCTCGGATATCGACTATGTGAACGCGCACGGCACGTCGACGCCGGCGGGCGACGAGATCGAGCTCGCGGCGGTGACGCGGCTGCTGGGGAACGCGGCGCCCCGTGTCACGATGTCGTCGACCAAGTCCTCGATCGGGCACCTGCTCGGCGCGGCGGGCGCCGTGGAGGCGATCTTCTGCGCGCTGGCGCTGCGCGACCAGGTGGCGCCGCCGACGCTGAACCTCGACGATCCCTCGGTCGCGACCGACATCGACCTCGCGCCCCACCGGCCCGTGGAGCGGCGGATCGAGGTGGCGCTGTCGAACTCCTTCGGCTTCGGCGGCACCAACGCCTCGCTCGTGCTCGCCAAGCCGCGCTGAGGCGGCGATGCGCAACCTCGCGTCCAGCGCCATCACGCTGATCATCGTTCTCGGCGTCGCCATCGCAGGGCTGGCGGCGTGGGGCGAGCGGACGTTCCGGGGGCCGGGGCCGCTGGAGACGGAGGCGGTGTTCGAGGTGCCGCGAGGCGCGACGCTCGACCGGGTGGCGGAGAAGCTGGAGGCGGAGGGCGTGATCGCCTCGGCGCGGGTGTTCCGCGTCGGCGCGCGGCTCGACGGCGGCGCCGATCGGCTGCGCTTCGGCGAATTCGCGATCCCTGCGCGGGCGTCGATGGAGGAGGTGCTCGACGTCCTGCGCAGCGGCCGGGTGATCCTGCACTTCGTCACCGTGCCGGAAGGGCGGACGTCGCACGAGGCTGTCGCGATCCTGAACGCCTCGCCGGTGCTGACCGGCGAGATCGAGGAGATCCCGCCCGAGGGCTCGCTGGCGCCGGAGACCTTCGCGGTGCAGCGGGGCGACACGCGGGCGAGCGTGATCGCGCGCATGACCGAGATGCAGCGGCGCATCCTCGAGGAGGCGTGGGCGGCGCGCAACGAACGCTCGGCGCTGCGCTCGCCCGAGGAGGCGCTGATCCTCGCCTCGATCATCGAGAGGGAGACCGCGGTGCGCGACGAACTCGAGCGCGTCTCGGCGGTGTTCCACAACCGGTTGCGGCGGGGGATGCGGCTGCAGTCGGACCCGACGATCATCTACGGGCTGACGCGGGGCGAGGGGCCGCTCGGGCGCGCCCTGACGCGGGCCGACATCGAGAGCCGCACGCCCTGGAACACCTACGTGATAGACGGCCTGCCGCCGACGCCGATCGCCAACCCGGGTCGCGCCGCCATCTTCGCGGCGACCCAGCCGATCGAGAGCGACGAGTACTATTTCGTGGCCGACGGGACGGGCGGCCATGCGTTCGCGCGCACGCTGGCCGAGCACAACCGCAACGTCGCCGCGTGGCGGGCCATAGAACGCGAGCGGGCAAGCCAGTAATACTTTATTAAACTTGACTTTTCGCGCGCTGCGCTGTAGAAGAAGCGCATAGTCGGGGAATCGGGCCGTTCGGAAGCGAGCGGCCTTCTTCATTTGTATCGCAGATTTTTTTGATGGAGGCGTCTCTTGGTTGAGGACGACGCCGAGACGGTGCGGGTCGCCCGCGCCGACGCGCTGGCGCTCTACCGCGACTTCGCCGCCCAGCTTCGCGCCGAGATCGACGCGGCGCAGGCCGGGGAGCCCTCCGAGGAGGCCAGGCGGTTGGCGA
Organism: Paracoccaceae bacterium; assembly: GCA_007693835.1. Taxonomy (GTDB): domain Bacteria; phylum Pseudomonadota; class Alphaproteobacteria; order Rhodobacterales; family Rhodobacteraceae; genus Rubrimonas. The sequence continues at coordinate 23,056 of RECW01000149.1, forward strand.
AGGCCCACCAACAGACATTGCTCATGGTGCTCGGTTTTGAAGAAGCGCTCGTCAACCGCCGACGCGGACCCGCTGCTGCTGGCGGCGCGCCGCTTGACCTCGACGCGGCGCGGGCCGAAGTCGCTCGCCGCCTGGCTCGCCTCCGCGCCGGTCTCGGCGCACGAAAGGCTGCTGGACCGGCTGACCCCTGAGACGCTCGCCGCCCTGCCGCACCTGTTCGAGTTCTGGGGCCGGGCGGACCACCAGCTGCCGCCGCCCGGCGACTGGAGCACCTGGGTGGTGCTGGGCGGGCGCGGCTCGGGCAAGACGCGCGCCGGCGCCGAGTGGGTGCGCCGGCAGGTGGAGGGCGCGACGCCTGCCGCCTGCGGCTTGGCGCGGCGCGTGGCGCTGGTGGCGGAGACCTGGGAGCAGGCGCGCGAAGTCATGGTGATGGGCGAGTCGGGCCTGCTGGCCTGCTCGCCGCCCGACCGGCGGCCGGAGTGGGTGGCGAGCCGACACAAGCTGTTCTGGGCGAACGGGGCGGAGGCGCAGCTTTTCTCGGCGGCCGATCCGCCGTCGCTGCGCGGGCCGCAGTTCGACTGCGCCTGGTCGGACGAACTGGCGAAGTGGCGGCGCGCGGGCGAGGCGTGGGACATGCTGCAGTTCGGCCTGCGGCTCGGCGCGCGCCCGCGCCAGATCGTGACGACGACGCCGCGGGACATGGCGCTGCTGCGCGCGATCCTCGACGATCCGGCCACCGTCGCGACATCGGCGCCGACCGAGGCGAACCGGGCCAACCTCGCGCCGAGTTTTCTGGGCGCGATCACCCGGCGCTATCGGGGGACTCACCTCGGGCGGCAGGAGCTCGGCGGGGAGATGCTCGGCGAGGCGCCGGACGCGCTGTTCCGGCGCGCGAGCATCGAGGCGGCGCGGGTCACCGCGGGGCCGGAGATGGACCGGATCGTCGTCGGGGTCGACCCGCCGGCGACGGCGGGACCGGCGTCGGACGAATGCGGGATCGTGGTGGTCGGGCGCGCGGGCGAGGCGTTCTACGTGCTCGACGACTGCTCGCTCGGGCGGGCGAGCCCGGCGGTGTGGGCGGCGCGGGCCGTGGAGGCGTCGCGGCGCTGGCGCGCCGACCGCATCGTCGCCGAGACCAACCAGGGCGGCGAGATGGTGATCGCCACGCTGCGGCGGATCGATCCGCACGCGCCGGTGATGGCCGTGCGGGCGACGCGGGGGAAGGCGGCGCGGGCCGAGCCGGTGTCGGCGCTCTACGAACAGGGGCTGGTGCGCCATGTCGGCGTGATGGCGACGCTGGAGGACCAGCTCTGCGCCTTCGGGGGCGGCGGCCGGTCGCCCGACCGGGTCGACGCGCTGGTGTGGGCGGTGACGGCGCTGATCGAGGGCGGCGGATCACGGCCGGCGGTGCGCTCGCTGTAGGCGCGCAGGTCCGGCGCGGTTTCATTTCGGAGGAGACGCCGATGGCGTTCAGCTTGTTCGGCGCGCGGCGCGAGCCGCGGCGCCAGGAGAGGGCGCGCGACGAGACCGCGCCCGAGCGGAAGGCCTCCGCGGTCGGCGGGCTGACCGTGGTGCATGCGCTGGGCCGCGCCGCCTGGACGCCGAAGGAGACGGCGTCGCTGGCGCGGGCCGGCTACGCGGGCAACGCGGTCGGCTTCCGGTGCGTGCGGATGATCGCGGAGGCGGCGGCCTCGATCCCGTTCCGGTTCTTGGAGGGGGGCGCGGAGGCGGCGGCGCATCCGCTGGCCGAGCTGCTCGCCGACCCCAATCCGGGGCAGGACGGTACGGCGCTGCTGGAGGCCGTCTACGGCCATCTGCAGATCGCCGGCGACGCCTATCTGGAGGCGGTGGCGGACGCGGCGGGGCGGCCTGCGGAGCTGCACGTTCTGCGGCCCGAGCGGGTGCGGGTGATCCCCGGGCCTGACGGCTGGCCGCAGGCCTATGAATATCGGGTGTCGGGCAAGGCGCACCGGTTCGCGATGGACGTCGACGCGCCGCCGCTCCTGCACCTGAGGGCCTTCCACCCGCTCGACGACCATTACGGAATGGCGCCGCTGGAGGCGGCGGCGGCCTCCGTCGACGTGCACAACGCGGCCTCGCGCTGGACCAAGGCGCTGCTCGACAACGCGGCGCGGCCTTCAGGGGCGGTGATCTACAAGAGCGCGGACGGGCGCGAGACGCTGACCGACGAGCAGTACCGGCGGCTGGTCTCGGAGCTGGAGACGCACCACCAGGGGGCGCGCAACGCCGGGCGGCCGATGCTGCTGGAGGGCGGGCTCGACTGGAAGCCGATGGGGTATTCGCCCTCGGACATGGAGTTCCTCGCCACCAAGCACGCGGCGGCGCGGGAGATCGCGCTGGCGTTCGGCGTGCCGCCGATGCTGCTCGGCCTGCCCGGCGACAACACCTATTCGAACTACCACGAGGCCAACCGCGCCTTCTGGAGCCAGACGGTCACGCCGCTGGTGCGGCGGACGGGGGCGGCGCTGTCGCGGTGGCTCGGGTGGCGGTGGGGTGGCGCGGTGCGGATCGAGGCGGACCTCGACCGCACGCCGGCGCTCGCCGCCGAGCGCGACGCGCAGTGGGCGCGGATCGCCTCGGCCGAGTTTCTGGATGCGGACGAGAAGCGGCGGCTGCTCGGCCTGCCGCCCCGCGCCGCCGACCGATCGGGAGCATCGCGATGATGATCGAGACCCCCGCGCTTGCGAGCGGGCTGGAGACCAAGTTCGTCTCCGTCGACGGGCTGGCCGCGGCGGAGGACGGGCGCATCGAGGGCTACGCCAGCCTGTTCGACGTCGCCGACCAGAGCGGCGACGTGGTGGCGCCGGGCGCTTTCGCGGCTTCGCTGCTGCGGGCGGGGCGGCGGGTGAAGCTGCTCTGGCAGCACGACCCGGCGCAGCCCATCGGCGTGTGGGACGAGATCGCCGAGGACGCCCGCGGCCTGCGGGTGAAGGGGCGGCTGCTGACCGAGATCCGCGCCGGCGCGGAGGCGGCGGCGCTGGTGCGGGCGGGGGCGATCGACGGGCTGTCGATCGGCTACCGCACGGTGCGCGCGGCCAAGGCGGCGGACGGCGGGCGGCGGCTGCTGGAGGTGGACCTCTGGGAGGTGTCGCTGGTGACCTTCCCGATGCTGCCGGAGGCGCGCGCGGCGAAGGCCGAGGGCGGCGGGGAGAACGACGGCGACGCGGCGCTGGCCGCGGCGATCGAGGCGGCGCGGCGCGCGCTCGCCTGAGCGGACGGATTTCATGGAGAGCATTGCGATGGACGACGCGACCCGGACGGGGGCGGCCGAAGCCCCCGATGCGAAGGAGGCGCTGCGGCGCTTCGTGACGGACTTCAAGACGTTTCAGGAGCGGATCGAGACCAAGATGAAAATTCAGGAGGATCGGCTGGGCATGCTCGACCGGCGCGCTGGCGCGCGGCCTGCGCTGGCGGGCGAGTCGCGGGCGCCCGAACGCAAGGCGCTGGCCGCCTATCTGCGTGACGGCGACGAGACCGGGCTGCGCGCCGCGGCGCTCGAGCGGAAGGCGCTGGTGGGAACCGCCGGGACCGAGGGCGGTTATCTCGTCGACACCCAGACCGCCGGCGACATCGCGGCGCTGCGCAAGGGGGCCTCGTCGCTCCGCGCGATCGCCAACGTGGTTTCGGTCGAGGGCGGCGCCTATGAAGTGCTGGTCGACCATGCGGGGCTCGAGACCGCCTGGGTGAGCGAGGCCGCGGCGATGGGCGAGACGGGCACGAGCCCGATCGAGCGCATCACGATCCCGCTCCACGAGCTGGCGGCGATGCCGAAGGTCTCGCAGCGGCTGCTGGACGACTCGGCCTTCGACATCGAGGGGTGGCTGGCCGCGAGCATCGCGGAGACCTTCGGGCGCGCGGAGGCGGCGGCGTTCATCTTGGGCGACGGCGTCGAGAAGCCGACCGGCCTGCTGCGCTACGACGCCGTGGCCGACGCCGACTGGGCGTGGGGCGCGCTCGGTTATGTCGCGACCGGCGTCGAGGGCGGGTTCAGCGTGTCCGACCCGTCGAACGACGTGGTCGATCTCGTCTACAGCCTCGGCGCGCGCTATCGCGCCAACGGCGCCTTCCTGATGAACTCGAAGACCGCCGGGACGCTGCGCAAGATGAAGGACGCCGACGGGCGGTTCCTCTGGCATGAATCGCTGAGCTGCGGCGAGCCTTCGCGGCTGCTGGGCTATCCGGTGATCACCTGCGAGGCGATGCCGGACATCGGGCCGGGCGCGACCGCGATCGCCTTCGGCGACTTCCGCGCCGGCTACACCATCGCCGAGCGGCCGGACCTGCGCATCCTGCGCGATCCGTTCTCGGCCAAGCCCCACGTGCAGTTCTACGCCTCGGCGCGCGTCGGCGGGGCGGTGACGGACTTCGCGGCGATCAAGCTGCTCAGGTTCGCCGCGGCGTGACGCCCGCCGGTTGAGACGGCGGAGGCCGGGCGCAGGCGGCGCCCGGCCTGACCGGGTTTTCTGGAAGAGGCGCGTTGCATGTTGATCGAGCTTTCCCCGCTCGCGGTCGCCCCCGAGCGGCTGGACGACCTCGCCCATCACCTGCGGTTCTCGACCGGGTTCGGGCGCGACCCGGTGGTGGAGGCCGCGATGCGCACCGCGCTGGAGGCGGCGCTGCGCGCGGTCGAGCGGCGGACCGGGCGCGTGCTGGTCGCGCGCCGCTTCGGCTTCGCAGCGCCGGCCTGGGAACCGGGCGGACGGCTGACGCTGCCGGTCGAGCCTGTGACGGCGCTGGTCGAGATCGTGCTGGAGGACCGGGAGGGGCTGCGGACGGCGCATCCGGCCGAGAATTTCATTCTGGCGCCGGAATCGCCGCCCGTGGTGGTCGCGCGGCGCGGCGCGGCCCCGGCGCGGATACCGTCGGGCGGACGGGTCGTGGCGACGTTCGACGCCGGATGGGCGGCGTGGTCGGCGGTTCCGGCGGAGCTGCGACAGGCGACGCTGGCGCTGGCGGCCGGGCACTTCGAAGGGTGGCGGGGCGACGACGCGGCGGCGTCGGTCGGGACTGTGGCGGCGCTGCTCGCGCCCTACCGGCGGGTGCGTCTGTGAGCGGGGCGACGCTGACCCGGCGGCTGACGCTGGAGGCCGCCGTCGAGACGCAGGACGGCGCCGGCGGACGCGTGGCCGCGTGGCGCGCGCTCGGCGCGGTGTGGGCGGAGGTGCGGGGCGTCTCGGCGTTCGAGCGGTTCTGGGGCGAGGCGGGCGGTTCGCGGCTGTCGCACCGGATCACCGTGCGCTGGGCGCCGTTCGGGGCCGCGGCGCGGCCGGCGGCGGGGCAGCGGTTTCGCGAGGGCGAGAGGCTGTTCGCGATCCTCGGCGTCACGGAGGCCGATCCGCACAACCGGTTCCTGATCTGCTGGACCGAGGAGGGCCGGGCGGCATGAGCTACGCCTTCGCAGGCGCGGCGCAGGCGGCGCTGCACGCCGCGCTGACCGCGCATCCGGAGATCGCGGCGCTGGCGACCGGCGGCGTCCACGACGAGCCGCCGCAGGGCGCCGCGGGGCGCGCGGCGACCGGGCCTTACGTGCTGATCGGCGACGAGGCGGTCTCGCCGTGGGGCGCGGGCGATCTCGCCGGCGCGGCGCATGCGGTGGAGATCGCGGTGGTCGGCGCGGCGCTGGGGTTCGCCGCGCTGAAGCGGATCGCGGCGGCGGTCTCGGACGCGGCGCTCGGGCCCCTCTCGATCCAGGGCGCGCGGGTGGTGTCGGCGCGGTTTCTCGGCGCCCGGACGCGGCGGGGGCGCGAGGGGATGCGGCGCATCGACCTGCGGTTCCGGCTGATCGTCGAGCCCGCCTGAGCGGCGGGCGGGTTTTTCACGGAAAGGAGACGGCGATGGCGGCGCAGAGAGGCCGCGACCTGCTGGTGAGGCTGGCGGTCGACGGCGGCGGTTTCGAGACGGTGGCGGGGCTGCGGGCGACGCGGCTCTCGCTCGGCGCGGCGATGGTGAACGCGACCACGGCTGACTCGCCCGGCCGCTGGAGGGAACTTCTGGCGGGGGCCGGGGCGCAGTCGGCGAGCGTGAGCGGCTCGGGCGTGTTCCGCGACGCGGCGTCGGACGCGGCGCTCAGGCGCGCGTTCTTCGAGGGGGCGACGCCGACGTTCCGGCTGACCATCCCCGACTTCGGCGAGATCGACGGGCCGTTCCAGATCACCACGCTGGAGTACGCGGGCGAGCACGACGGCGAGGCGGTCTACCAGATGGCGCTGGAGAGCGCGGGCGCCCTGACGTTCCGGGAGCTCTGAGCGATGGCGAACCGCCATGCGGGCGAGGTCTCGGTGACCCTCGACGGCGCGCCGCGGCGGCTGCGGCTGACGCTGGGCGCGCTCGCGGAGCTGGAGGAGGCGCTGGGCGCGGAGGGGCTCGTCGACTTCGCGGCGCGGATCGAGCGGGGCGGGCTGACCACCCGCGACGTGATCGCCGTGTTGCAGGCGGGCTTGCGCGGCGCGGGGGACGCGGCGGGCGCAGAGGCGCTGCCGGCGACGCAGGTCGCGGGCGGTGCCCTGGGGGCGGCTGCGGCGGCGGTCGCGCTGCTGGAGGCGGCCTTCGCGGGCGATGCGCCGGAGGCGGGGGCGTGAGGCGGCGGCTCGACTGGGCGGGGTTGATGCGGCTCGGGCTCGGGCGGCTCGGCCTCGCGCCGGCGACGTTCTGGGAGATGACGCCGGTGGAGCTGCGCCGGGCGGCGGAAGGGCGGTTCGGCGTCGCGCCGGCGCCGCTCGGCCGGGCGGGGCTGCAGGCGCTGATGGCGCGGCATCCGGACGGGAAGGCGGACCATGGACATGGATGAGGACGGCGCGGGCCTCGCGCGCGCAGCTGGCGCGCTGGAGGCCGCGGACCGGGCGGCGCAGGGGTTGTCGGCGTCGGTCGGCGTCGGGCTGCGGCGCGCGATGGAGCAGGCGGCGCTCGGCGGCGCGTCGCTCTCGGACGCGCTGCGGGGGCTGGCGCGCGACGTCGGCCGCGCGGCGATGCGGGCGGCGACGCGGCCGCTGACGGACGCCGCGGGGGCCGGGCTCGCGGGACTTGCGGATGCGGCGGCGCGGGCGGCGGTCGGCGGCGTCTCGGCCGCTGCGGTGCGCGGGTTCGCGGCGGGCGGCGTGGTGACGGGTCCGACGGCCTTCGCGACCGCGGGCGGCGTCGGCGTGATGGGCGAGGCGGGGCCGGAGGCGATCATGCCGCTGGCGCGGGGGCCCGACGGGCGGCTCGGCGTGCGGGGCGGGGGCGGCGTCTCGGTGACGGTGAACGTGGTCGCGGCGGACGCGGACAGTTTCCGCCGTTCGGAGCCGCAGATCGCCGCGGCGCTGGCCCGCGCGGTCGCCCGCGGCCGGCGGCGGTTGTGAGGGCGCGATGAATTTCCACGAAGTGCTGTTTCCGCCCGCGCTCTCCTTCGGGTCGAGCGGCGGGCCCGAGCGCAAGACCGAGATCGTGACGCTGGCGAGCGGGTTCGAAGAGCGCAACACGCCGTGGGCGCACGGGCGCCGGCGGTATGACGCGGGGCTGGGCTTGCGCCGCCTCGACGACATCCACGCGGTGCTCGGGTTCTTCGAGGCGCGGATGGGTCGGCTCTACGGGTTCCGCTGGCGGGACTGGGCGGACCACAAGTCCTGCGCGCCGTCGGCGACGCCCACGGCGTTCGACTGTCCGCTCGGCGTCGGGGACGGGGAGACGCGGGCTTTTCCGCTCGCCAAGACCTACGCGTCGGGACCGGCGGCGTATCGTCGGCCGATCGCAAAGCCGGTCGCCGGATCGGTGCTTATCGGCGTGGACGGCGCGGCGCTCGCGGCGGGGTTCTCGGTGGATGCGGCGACCGGCGTCGTGACGTTCGACGTCGCGCCGGCGCCGGGCGCGGTGCTGACGGCGGGGTTCCTGTTCGACGTGCCGGCGCGGTTCGACACCGACCGGATCGAGGTGAATCTCGGCGCCTTCGAGGCGGGGGAGATCCCGTCGATCCCGGTGGTGGAGGTGCGGGTCTGATGCGGGCGGTCGACGCGGCGCTGCAGGCGCGGCTGGACGGCGGGGCGACGACGCTCTGCCGCTGCTGGCGGATCGAGCGGCGGGACGGGCGGGCGTTCGGCTTCACCGACCACGACGCGCCGCTCTCCTTCGACGGGCTGACGTTCGAGGCGGCGAGCGCGCTGGACGCGAGCGCCGTCGAGCGAACGGGCGGCCTCGCGCCCGACAACGTGACCGTGGCGGGCGCGCTGACCTCCGCCGCGATCTCGGCCGAGGAGGTGGCGGCGGGGCTGTTCGACGGGGCGGCGGTGACGCAGTGGCTGGTCGACTGGCGCGAGCCCGCCGTGCGGCATCTGACGTTCCGTGGGCGGCTCGCGGCCATCGAGCGCGGCGAGGCGGCGTTCACGGCGGAGGTCGAGGGCGTCTCGGCGCCGCTCGACCGGCCGACGGGGCGGGCCTTTCTGCCCGAGTGCGACGCGGCCTTCGGCGACGCGCGCTGCGGGATCGACGCGGCGGCGTGGACCGCCGAGGGCGTGGTGGCGTCAGCCGAGGGCGCGCGGCTCGTCGCGTCCGGGCTGGAGGGTTTCGCGGCGGGCTGGTTCGCGCGGGGGCGGCTGGCGTGGCTGACCGGCGCGAACGCGGGTCTGGAGGCGGCGGTGCGCGCCGACGAGGGCGGCGGCGTGCTGGCGCTGTGGGCGCCGCCTGTGCGGCCGGCGGTGGCGGGAGACGCCTTCGCGGTGACGGCGGGGTGCGACAAGCGCTTCGAGACCTGCCGGACGCGGTTCGGCAACACGCTGAACTTCAGGGGATTTCCGCACGTGCCGGGAGACGACTGGGTCGCCGCCTGGCCGCGGGAGGGCGAGGCGCACGATGGCGGGTCGCGGTATGGGTGAGCGGTTCGGCGCGGCGGTGGTGCGCGCGGCGCGCGCCTGGGTCGGCACGCCCTATCGTCACGGGGCGAGCGCGGTCGGCGCCGGCGCCGACTGCCTCGGCCTGATCCGGGGCGTCTGGCGGGCGGTCTACGGCCGCGAGCCGGAGGCGGCGCCGCCATACGGCCCGGACGGCGACGGCTGGGCGGAGGCGGCGGCGCTGCGGGCGGCCCTCGGGCGGCATGCGGACGAGACGCCCGTGGAGACCGCAGTGGCGGGTGATGTGCTGCTCATGCGGCTCGGGGCGCGCGGGCCGGCGAAGCATCTCGCGGTGCTGGCGACGGATGCGGGCGGCGCGCCGACCATGATCCACGCCTACAGCGGGGTCGGCGTCGTCGAGTCGCCGCTCGGCGAGACGTGGGCCCGCCGCATCGTCGCGGCGTTCCGGCTGCGGGAGGCGCGGTGATGGCGACGCTGGTTCTGGCTTCGGCGGGGGCGGCGCTGGGCGGGGCGCTCGGCGCCGCGGTTTTCGGCGGCGCGGGCGCGACGGCCGGCGCATTGGTCGGACGCGCGGCGGGTGGCCTTATCGGGGGCGCGCTCGACCAGCGGCTGCTCGGCGGCGCGGCGGCGGTGGAGACGGGGCGCGCCTCGGGGTTTCGGGTGATGGGCGCGCGGGAGGGCGCGCCGATCCCGCGTGTTTTCGGGCGGATGCGGGTCGCGGGCAACGTGATCTGGGCGTCGCGCTTCCACGAGCACGTTGATCGCACCACGCGCGGCTCGAAGGCCGCGCGCGCCACGGTGACGACGCGCAGCTACACCGTCAGCCTCGCCGTCGCGCTCTGCGAAGGGCCGATCGACGGGATCGGGCGCATCTGGGCCGACGGCGCGCTGCTGCCGGCGGGCGCGGCGGAGGTGCGGCTGCACCGCGGCGGGCCGGACGCGCAGCCCGACCCGCTGATCGAGGCGCTCGAAGGGCCGGGCGCGGCGCCGGCGTATCGAGGCGTCGCCTATGTGGTGTTCGAGCACCTCGATCTCGGGCTCTTCGGCAACCGGATACCGCAGTTCCATGTCGAGGTGCGCCGCCAGCCGCGGGTGGACCCGGCGCTGTCGCCGGAGTTCGAGCGGCCCTTGCCCGAGTTGATCGAGGCGGTCGCGCTGTCGCCGGGCACAGGCGAGTTCTCGCTGGAGACGCAGGTGGTGCGGCGGCGGCTCGGGCCGGGGCGCACGGTTCCCGAGAACGCGGTCGGCGACGACGGGCCGGATCTTCTGGCGGCGCTCGACCAGCTGGAGGCGGAGGCGCCGGCGTGCCGGGCCGCCTTGCTGATCGTCAGCTGGTTCGGCGACGACCTGCGCTGCGGGCGCTGCCGGGTGGAACCGGCGGTCGAGGAGACCGACAAGACCACGGAGCCGGTGCGGTGGGTCGTGGGCGGGCTGGAGCGGGGGTCGGCGAAGCGCGTCGGGCGCGCGGACGGACGGCCGGTCTACGGCGGCACGCCGTCGGACCGCAGCGTGATCGCGGCGATCCGCGAGCTGCGGGCGCGGGGCATGGCGGTGACGTTCTACCCGTTCCTGCTGATGGACGTCGGGCCGGACAATGCGCTCGGCGACCCCTACGGCGGCGCGGCGCAGGCGGCCTATCCGTGGCGCGGGCGGATCACGCTGGAGCGCGCGCCTGGCGTGGCCGGCTCGGCGGACAAGACGCGGGCGGCGGCGGACGAGGTGGCGGCGTTCTTCGGCGCGGCGCGCGGGGATGACTTCGCGGCCGTAGGCGAGACGGTGCGCTACAGCGGCCCGGAGGAGTGGTCGCTGCGCCGGTTCATCCTGCATTACGCCCATCTCTGCCGGCTGGCGGGGGGCGTCGACGCCTTCTGCATCGGTTCGGAGATGCGCGGGCTGACGACGATCCGTTCGGGGCCGGAGAGCTATCCCGCGGTCGCGGCGTTCAGGGCGCTCGCGGAGGAGGTGCGCGCCATCCTCGGGCCTGAGACGAAGATCGGCTACGCGGCGGACTGGTCGGAGTATGCGGGCCATCGGCCTGACGACGGCTCGGGCGACGTGCTGTTCCACCTAGACCCGCTGTGGGCCTCGGACGCGATCGATTTCGTCGGGATCGACAACTACATGCCGCTCGCCGACTGGCGCGACGGGGATGATCATCTCGACGTGGGCGCGGGGTCCATCGGGTCGCTGCCGTATCTCCGCGCGAACGTGGAGGGCGGCGAGGGCTACGACTGGTTCTACGCATCGGCTGAGGATCGTCGGGCGCAACGGCGCACGCCGATCGTCGACACCGCTCACGGCGAGGACTGGGTGTTCCGGGTCAAGGACCTGCGGAACTGGTGGGGCTCGCCGCACCACGACCGGCCGGGCGGCGTGCGGCGGACGACGCCGACGGCGTGGGCGCCTGGCTCGAAGCCGATCTGGTTCACCGAGATCGGCTGCGGCGCGGTCGACAAGGGGCCGAACCAGCCGAACGTGTTCCTCGACCCGAAGTCGTCGGAACACGCCGCGCCGTGGTTCTCGACGGGCGCGGTGGACGCCTACGCGCAGCGGCGGTTCCTGCAGGCGGCGCTCGGCTACTGGCGCGCGCCGGGCGTCAACCCGGTCTCGCCGGTCTACGGCGGGCCGATGATCGACACCGGCATGACCCATGTCTGGACATGGGACGCGCGGCCGTGGCCGGCGTTTCCGCAGCGGCTCGACCTGTGGTCGGACGGCGAGAACCACCTGCGCGGGCACTGGATCACCGGGCGGATGGCCGCGGCGGGGCTGGCGGAGGTGGTCGCGGAGATCTGCGTCGCGGCGGGCGTGGAGGCGTTCGACGTCGACGGCCTGCACGGCGTCGTGGAAGGGTATCTGCTCGACGCGACGGCGACGGGTCGGCAGGCGTTGCAGCCGCTGATGCTGGCCTACGACTTCGACGCGGCGGAGGCCGGCGGGCGGTTGAGGTTCGCGCATCGCGGCGGGCGGTCGGTGACGATCGTCGACCCGCCGGCGCTGGTGGATGACGCGCCGAAGGTCTGGATCGCGCGCGAGGGCGCCGGCGAGCGGCCGACGGCGGCGCGGCTCGGCTTTCTCGACGCGGACGCGGCCTACGCCCCGACGGCGGTCGAGGCGCGCCGGGAGGCCGCCGGCCCCGAACGGGTGGAGGCGACCGAGGCTGCGCTGGCGCTGTCGCGCGACGCGGCGCAGCGGACTGTGGAAGGCTGGCTGAGCGAGGTCGGCGCGCCGGTCGAGGAGGCGCGGTTCGCGCTGGGACCGTCGGCGGCGCGGTTTGAGCCGGGGGACGTGGTCACGCTGGCGCTGGATGAGGGCGCGGGCGACTGGCGCATCGAGCGCATCGAGGATCAGGGCGCGCGACGGATCACGGCGCGGCGGATGCGACGGCGACAGGCCGCGCACGGCGCGCCGTGGACGCCGCGGGTCGCCGTCGCGCAGCCGCCGCCTGCAGGGCCGGTGGAGGCTGTCTTCGTCGATGCGCCGCGGACGGCGGGCTCCGCCGGCGGGGCGGTGGTCGGCGCCTTCGCCGAACCGTGGCCCGGCGCCGTGTCGATCTGGCTTGCGCCGGAGGGCGAGGCGCCGCGGCTGGCGGCGCAGGTCCACCGGCCGGCTGTCGTTGGCGCTCTGGCGGCGCCGCTCGCGGCCGCTGCGCCGCATCGCTGGGTGCAGGGCGAGGCGGTGGTGAGGCTCCATGGCGGCGGGCTCGCCTCGACGACGCGTCGCGCCGTGCTCGACGGCGCCAATCTCGCGGCGGTGCGCGGGGCGTCGGGCGCGTGGGAGGTGCTGCAGTTCGCCAGGGCGGAACTGGTCGAGCCGGGCGTCTGGCGGCTGAGCGCCTTGCTGCGCGGGCAGGCGGGCACGGAGGCGGCGATCGGCGATCCGACGCCGGCGGGGGCGGCTTTCGTGCTGCTCGACGCGGCGCTCGCGCCGCTCGACGACGCGGCGGCGCCGCACGGGCTCGAACGGCGCTTCCGGGTCGGCCCGGCGGCGCTGCGTCACGACCATGAGACCTATCGCTCCGCCGAGGCGACGTTCGATCATGCGGGGCGCCGGCCGCTGCGGCCGGCGCGGCTGCGGGCGGCGCGGACGGCGGAGGGCGTGCGGCTGACCTGGGCGGCGCGACGGCGCGAAGATGCGGACGGGTGGGCGGAGCCGTCGTGGGACGGCGCGCCCGAGGCGACGTTCAGGGTGCGGGTCGCCACGACGGCGGGCCTTCGGTCGACCCTGGTCGTCCAGGGCGAGACGGCGCTTTTGACGCCGGGCGCGCTGGCGGCGGCCGGGGCGACGGGGCGGCTTGAGATCGGCGTGGCGGAGATCGGCGGCGCGCTCGGATGCGGGCCTGAAGCGAGGATCATCATCGATGGCTGAGACGACGCGGATGGCGCTGCCGCTGCTGGAGGCGGGGCAGACGCAGAAGCATGTGACGGTGAACGAGGCGCTGACGCGACTCGACGCGCTGGCGGCGGGCGTCGTCGCCTCGCGCGCGCTGAGCGATCCGCCGCCCGGGCCTGTCGAAGGCCTCGCCTATCTCGTGGCCGGCGAAGGCGGCGGCGCGTGGGCGGGGCGCGGCGGGCAGATCGCGTTCTTCGACAACGGCGGCTGGAGTTTCGCCCGGCCCTGGGACGGCCAGCGCGTGTGGGTCGCCGACGAAGGGCAGGCCGTCGTGTTCGTCGTCGGGGCCTGGCGCGCAGGGATCGGCGTGAGCGAAAGCGGCGCGGCCACGGTCGCGCGCGTCGTGTCGATCGATCATGTCGTCGGCGCCGGCGGCGCTTCGGCCACCCCGGCGTTCATCCCTGACAAGGCGGTCGTCATCGGCGTCACGGCGCGGGTGACGGAGACGCTGACCGGCGACGGGCTGACGGGATGGCGTCTGGGCGTCGCCGACGATCCGGCGCGGTACGGCGCGGGCTACGGCGTGGCGGCGGGCTCGTTCGCCCATGGCGTGACGGGCGCGCCGCTCGCCTACTACGGCGGGACGGAAATGGTGCTGTCGCCCGAGGGCGGCGCGTTCACAGGCGGGCGCGTGCGCCTCGCCGCGCATCTGCTGACGCTCGAACCGCCGGCGCCCGCGTGAGCCTCGCCCGGTGGCTGACGCTGGAGGACGTGCTGGCGGCGGCGCGGGCGATCGCGGCGGGGCCCGAGACGGATCTGCGCGCTTCGGCCCGCGAGATCGTGGCGCGCGCCGCGGTCGCGCGCGTCTGGCGGCGGACGAGGCGCGCCGCCCATCCGCGCTACGGCGACGGGTCTCTCACCGGCGCCTCAGGCCGCGCGCCGTCGCATGACGGCGCGTCCCTGTGTCGGTTTCTGCACAGCGTCGCGGCGCTCTGTCTCGAGCTCGCCGCGACCGAAGAGGCGGCCGGGCGCTCAGGCGGCGCGGGCGGGTCGGCCGCGGGCGCCGGCGGCGAAGCGGGCGGCGAGACCTTCGAGGCGCCTGGTCTCGGCGACGACGGCTGAGACCACCGCCTCGCTCTGGTCGGCGATGCGCGCGTTCTCCTGCGTGACCTGATCGAGGCTCGCGACGGCGGTCGACACCTCCCGCACGCCGAGCGCCTGCTCTCGGCTGGCCGAGGATATGTCCGCGATCAGGGCGTCGAGATCGCCGATGCGGCCGGCGACGTCGGTCAGCAGGGCGCGGGCGCCGTCGACGCCTTCGACGCCCTTCGCCACGGCGGTCTGGCTCTCGCCGATCAGGCCGTTGATCTCGCTGGCCGCCTCGGACGCCCGACGGGCGAGGGTGCGGACTTCGGAGGCGACCACGGCGAAGCCGCGCCCGGCGTCGCCCGCTCGCGCCGCCTCGACCGCGGCGTTGAGGGCGAGCAGGTTGGTCTGCATCGCGATCGATTCGATCGCGCCCGTGATGCTGGCGATGCGATCGGCGCTGGCGCTGATGCCGCGCATCCGCTCGACGACGGTCTCGATCGCCTCCTGAGAGCGCCGGGAGGCGTCGGCGACCTCGCCGGCGCGCTCGGCGGCCTGTTCGGCGGTGCTGGCGTTGGAGGCGACGGTCGCCGACATCTGCTCCATCGTCGCCGAGGTCTGTTCGAGGGAGGCGGCCTGCGAACTGGCGCGGTCGCTCATCTGGTGGGCGTTCGCCGCCATGGCGTCTCCGGTCCGCTTCAGCGCCTCGACAGTCGAGGAGATCGCGCCGAGCAGTTCCGCGAGCGTGTCGGCGGTGACGTTGAGGTCGCCCTGGAGCGCCGCGAAGTCGCCGGCGTGAGCCCCGTGCATCCGCTGCGACAGGTCGCCCGCGGCGAGGGCGGCCAGCACGCGGCGGACGGCGCCGACGCTGTCGCTGACCGATTCGGCGAGGGCGTTGACGGCGGCGCCGAGGTCGTTCAGCGCCGGCTCGTCGAAATCGCAGGCGACGCGGCGCGAGAAGTCGCCCTTGGCGACGGCGGCGACGACGTCGCCGATCCCGGCGGCGAGGCGGGCGGCCATGGCGTCGTGACGGGCCTTGGCGTCGCGGTCGGCCGCTTCGCGGCTGGCGCGGAGTGTCTCGACTTCGGCCGCGTTGGCGCGGAACACTTCGAGCGCCCGAGCCATCGCCCCGACTTCGTCGTTGCGGTCGACGTCGGCGATCGGAGAGGTGAGGTCGCCGTCGGCGAGAGCGCCCATGCGCCGCCCGAGCGCCACGAGCTGGTTCCCGATCCACCGGCTGAAGAACCAGCCGAGCGAGCCGGCGACGATCAGCCCCGCCGCGGCGCTGAGGACCGCGGCGCGCGTCACCGCCGCGGACGTCGCGGCGAAGGCCTCGGTCGAGATCAGGAGATTGGCGGCGCCGGCGACGCGCCCGGCGTAATCGCGGATCGGGATGGCGCGGCCGTGGTAGGGACGGCCGTCGATCTCGAAGGCGGCGTCCACGCTCTCGCCCGCGCGAACGCGGTTGAGCACGTCGAGCGAGAGCAGCGACGGGCCGGCGAAGGTGCTGGCGGCGCGGGCCTCCCGCGCGTCCTCGGCGGCGAAGGTCGCGACATTGTCGGCGGGGAAGAGGTAGAATTCGGCTTCGTCGCCTTCGCCGCGGGCGAGGCGGGTGAAGAAGGCTTCGGAGAAGTCCATGCCGAACTCGACCGTGCCGACATGGACGCCTTCGTGTGAGACGGGGTGAACGGCGCGGACGCCGATGCCGCCGCGCCCGCGCTCCAGTCCTGCGACGGCGCGCTGCGTGCGGTTGGCCTCGACGACGGTGTGGCGGAACGACGAAAGGTCGTCGCCGTGGTTGTCGAGGGCGTGCAGCCGCAGGAACGAGGTGGCCGGCGGCAGGTGGAACTGGACCTGGACGACGCCGTGAACGGAACGCAGTTCCGGAAAGCCCGGCCCGAGCGCCGCGGCGAGGCTTTCGCGGTCGCCGGTCGCCATCGCGCGGCCGAAGTCCGGATTGAGGGCGTAGGTGGCCGCGAGGCTGAGCGACTTGGCGATTTCATCCTCCATAGCCGCATCGAAACGGTCGTTGACCGAATCGAGCTGCCGCGCGGCCGCGTCGCGCATCAGGCGCTCGGCGCCGAGGAAGAGCGGCGCGCCGGTCGCGAGACCCGCGATCACCGCCGCGGCGACGATGGCTGTGAGAAGCCGTGAACGAAGCGACATGGCCCGATCTCCGATGCGCGCGATCCGTGCGCCATGGGTGTGGGGGCCAATGGTGTCGAAAAGGTTTCAGGCTGTCCGCTGACGGCGCGTCGGCGTCTGCGACTTTCGGCGAAGCCTGCGGGTCACTCCGCGGCGCAGCGGGACGGATTGTTCGGGTGGGTCGTCCAATCCGCGTGCTCGTCGCTGACGGTGAGCCCCGTGCGTGGGTCCACCGCGCCCGCCGGCAGCCGCTCCATGGTGATGCAGTTCTCCACCGGGCAGACGTCGACGCAGAGGTTGCAGGCCACGCACTCGGCGTCGATCACCTCGAAAACGCGGTCCGGCGACATGTTGATCGCCTGATGCGAGGTGTCCTCGCACGCCGCATAGCACCGGCCGCACTTGATGCAGAGGTCCTGATCGATCCGCGCCTTTGTCACGTAGTTGAGGTTGAGACGCTGCCAGTCGGTCACGTTGGGCACGGCCCGGCCGCGGATGGCGGCGAGGTCGGGGTGCCCCTGCTCGTCCATCCAGAGCGAGAGGCCCGCGGTCATCTCCTGCACCACGCGGAAACCGTAGGTCATGGCGGCTGTGCAGACCTGCACGGTTCCAGCGCCGAGGGCTATGAACTCCGCCGCGTCGCGCCATGTCGTGACGCCGCCGATGCCGGAGATCGGCAGCCCCGCCGTCTCGGGGTCGCGCGCGATCTGGGCCACCATGTTCAGGGCGATGGGCTTGACCGCCGGGCCGCAGTAGCCGCCGTGGGTGCCCTTGCCGTCGATCGAGGGTTCGGGGCTGAAGGTGTCGAGGTTGACCGAGGTGATCGAGGTCACGGTGTTGATGAGGCTGACCGCGTCGGCGCCGCCGGCCTTCGCGGCGCGCGCGGGGTAGCGGATGTCGGTGATGTTCGGCGTCAGCTTGACGATGACCGGCATGCGCGAGTGCTGCTTGCACCAGCGGGTCACCATCTCGATGTACTCGGGAACCTGACCGACGGCCGAGCCCATGCCGCGCTCGCTCATGCCGTGGGGGCAGCCGAAGTTCAGCTCGATCCCGTCGGCGCCGGTCTCCTCGACCAGCGGCAGGATGGTTCTCCAGCTCTCCTCGTCGCAGGGCACCATCAGGGACACGACCATGGCGCGGTCCGGCCAGTCGCGCTTGACCTGCTTGATCTCGCGCAGGTTCACGTCGAGCGGGCGGTCGGTGATCAGTTCGATGTTGTTGAGGCCGAGCACGCGGCGGTCTGCGCCATAGACGACTCCGTAGCGCGGCCCGTTGACGTTGACGCAGTGGGGGTCGAGGCCGAGCGTTTTCCACACCACGCCGCCCCAACCCGCCTTGAACGCGCGCACGACGTTGTACGCCTTGTCGGTGGGCGGCGCGGAGGCGAGCCAGAACGGGTTGGGGGACGTGATGCCGACGAAGTCTGTCCGCAGGTCGGCCATGGTCACGCCTCCATCAGCGTCTTGTGGATGCTCTCGGCGGCGTCGCGGCCCTGCGCGACGGCGGTGACGGTGAGGTCCTCGCCCCCTGCCGCGCAATCCCCGCCGGCCCAGACGCCGGGGATCGAGGTGCGGCCCTCGGCGTCGACGGCGATCTTGCCGAGGTTGAGGCGCAGCGAAGGCGCAGGTCCCGGCTCGAAGCACTGGCCGATCGCCTTGAACACCTGATCCGCTTCGAGCAGGAAGGTCTCGCCGAGACCCTTCAAGCCGTCGGCCGTTTCCTCGACGTATTCGAATTCGACCCCGTGCGCGGCGCCGTCGCCGACCACGCGGATCGGTCGCGCGTTGTGCTTGAACCGCACGCCCTTCGCCGCCGCCTGCTCCTGCTCGTGGCGCGACGCGCCCATGCGCTCCCGGCCGCGGCGGTAGACGATGGTGACGTCCTCGGCCCCGAGCAGCCGCGTCTGCGTCGCGACGTCGATGGCCGTCATGCCCCCGCCGATCACGACGATCCGCCGCCCGATCGGCAGCCCGGCCAGGTCATCGGCCTGGCGGAGCTCCGCGATGAAGTCGACCGCGTCGCGCACGCCGGGCAACACCTCGCCTTTGGCCCCCAGGGCGTTGACGCCCTGGAGGCCGACGCCGAGGAATACGGCGTCGTGGTCCTGCCTGAGTTCATCCAGCGTCATGTCGCGGCCGAGGCGTCTTTCGGCGACGATCTCCACACCGCCGACGCCGAGGATCCAAGCGACCTCGCGCGCCGCGAAATCCTCCGGCGTCTTGTAGGCGGCGATGCCGTATTCGTTGAGCCCGCCGGGTTTCGGCCTCGCGTCATAGACCGTGACGGCGTGGCCCTTCACGGCGAGACGATGGGCGCACGCGAGCCCCGCCGGCCCCGCGCCGACGACGGCGACGCGCTTTCCGGTGTCCGGTGCGCGGCGATAAGGGTGCGTCCCGCGATCCATCAGGGCGTCGGTGGCGTAGCGCTGCAGCAGACCGATCTGCACCGGCGCGCCTTCGGCGGCTTCCCGGACGCAGGCGCCCTCGCAAAGCGTCTCAGTCGGGCAGACGCGGGCGCACATGCCGCCGAAAATGTTCTGGTCGAAGATCGTCTTCGCCGCCGCCTCAGGGAGCCCGGCCTGGATTTGACGGATGAAGAGCGGGATGTCGATCGCCGTCGGGCATGCGGCGACGCAGGGCGCGTCGTGGCAGAAATAGCAGCGGTCCGCCGCCACAAGCGCTTCGTGTGGTGACATAGGCGGATGCGCGTCGGCGAAAACCGCCCGATAGGCGCTTTCTTCAAGGCGGCTCGGCGCAATGCCGGGCGTCAGCGCGCGCATGCGCCTCCCTCCATGGCTAATCCGGATCGAGCCTTGTTTGCGGCGCTGCAATAATCAACCGAAAAAATGCATCCGATGTACGGCATCGGCATTCATACTTGACTAATTGGGTCAGAAAAGGAGGCTGCGGTCGACGGTGGCGGGCGCATTCCGGTGTTCGGCGGCGCTGACGGTCTGGAGGTCAAAAAACCTCTTTCCGTGGGGCGGTTTCGTCGTGGCTGCGGCGGTCGACTGATCGCGCAGCAGGCCTTCGAGGTTGGTGCGACGGTAGAACAACTCGGCCAATGCGCGCAGGGCGTCCCGAATCTCCCTTATTGGATCAGTATCAAACAGCGGCATTTAGAGCCTTTGAAATCGACAGTCTTGAGTGGGATTTGGGGCGAAAAGTCTACTGCATTCCTCACAACCATCCTTGCGTTTCATTTTCCAAAATTGCGATCATCATTTCGATATGTGCGTCATCATCGTTCAAGCAGGGGATGTATGTAAACATCTCACCACCTGCCTCGATGAAGCTTTCTTTAATTTCTTCATTTATTTCTTCAAGCGTTTCAACGCAATCTGACGAGAAAGCTGGAGCCATAATCGCAATGTTCTTCTTGCCGCTATCAGCAAGTCGAGCAACTTCTTCAACGGTGTATGGCTGCAACCACTCTTCGGGTCCGAAGCGGGATTGGAACGTGACGACGACTTCCTCCTTCCGAAAACCGAGGCGTTCGCGAAGCAGTCGCGTCGTCTTGCAGCAAAGACAGTGATACGGATCACCCTCCTTCAAGTACCGCATCGGCAGGCCGTGGTAGGATGTCACAAGCGCATCGGGGCGGTTCTCCAGTTTGGCGTAGGCGCGCTCCACGGTTTGCGCCAACGCCTCGATGTACAGCGGGTGATCCGCATAATGCGGCACCGTTCGAAGCGCCGGTTGCCAGTTCATTTTCATCAGCGAGCGGAAAACCTGGTCATTCGCCGTCGCCGTGGTTGGAGCCGAATACTGAGGATACAGCGGGAAGAAGACGATGCGGTCGCACCCTTCATCCTTGAGCTTGCGGATGACGCTGTCCGTGGACGGGTTCCCGTAGCGCATGCAGAAGTCGACGACGACGCGTTCTCCGTAGCGCGCGCCGAGCGCGAGCCGCACCTTCTCCGTCTGGGCGCGGGTGATGGTGAGCAAGGGGCTCTCGTCACGCTCCTCGTTCCATATGCCTCGGTAGGCTTCTCCGGAACTGAACGGGCGCTTGCTGAGGATCACCAGTTGAAGGAGCGGTTGCCAAAGCCACGCAGGGTAGTCGATCACTCGCTTGTCCGACAGAAACTCGTTGAGGTATCGCCGCATCGACCAATAGTCGGTGCCATCCGGCGTGCCGAGGTTGACGAGCGCGACGCCGACCTTCGCCGCCGCGATCGGCGGGTGATCTGCGGGAGCGAAGGCGAGACGACCCATGCCGGGCGCGTCACGGCGAGAGTGCATGTCGAGCATGGGCGAGTTCCTCGTCTTCTCCGGCCCCGTTGACGTCGCTAGCATGTAGCAGGCGCGGTCGCGCCTTCAAACCCGTCTGATCAGGAAATCAAGACGATCGGCGGCCTACTTTCTCTCCAGCCGACCGCTCTACCGCGCCGAGCGCGTCCGCCAGCCGCGCCGTCGCCGATCCGGGGCGCTTCGCGACAGGCTGGTCAGGGCCGGGGGACCAGCCGGTCAGGAACACGATCTCCACCGTCGCGGCCACCCGTCCACCGGGGAGGCCGAAGCACCGGGCGTAAAGTCGGGCCGCGGTCTCGAGAGTCGCGCGCCGGGTGAACCCGCGGCGTCGGCCGGCGAGCGCGTTCGCTTCGCCCATCGCGCGGAGATCGCGCATCAGGGACCAGGCGTCGGCGTAGTCGATGGTCAGCCGTTCGCAGTCGGCGACGGGCATGGCGAAGCCGGCGCGCTGCAGGAGGCCGCCCAGGTCGCGGATGTCGGCCATCGGCGCGACGCGCGGGCTCAAGCCGCCTTCGACCGCCGACTCGGCCTCGGCCAGCGCCGCGCGGAGCTCGCAGAGCGTCCGGCCGCCCGCCATCGCGGCGATCATCAGCCCGTCGGGCTTCAACGCGCGGCGCATCTGAACGAGCGCGCCGACCACGTCGTTCTCGCCATGCAGCCAGCCACCGGCGACGATGAGGTCGAAACGACCTTCGCCAAGGCGCGCCGCGCCATCGCCGATCACGATCTCGGCCTCCGGGATGAGCGCGGCGGCGCGCGCCGCCATCGCCGGCGAGCGCTCCATCTGGACAAGCGTTTCGATTCCAAAGCTGTTCCATAGCGATGCGGCGTAGACGCCGCCCCCACCGATCACGGCGGCGGCCGGAAACGGCCGGATCACATCGCCGAGTCTCTCCGCCACGCCCTCCGCAGCGCGGCGGTGCAGAAAATCGGCCGACCCTGACGCCCGAGCGGCGCGCGCGGCGCGCTGGAGTTGGGCGGCCGGGTCGAACAGCGGCGGCGGTGTGGACATGTCTCCCCCTTCGGCTATCGAAGTAGCGTCGACGTCCGGGCGAGGGAAGACGATGCGCGTGCGGGACCTCGGGGCCATTGCGCTCGACATGCTCTATCCCCCGGTGTGCATAGCCTGCGGCGCGGAGACCGGCAGCGTCGGCGGGTTCTGTCCCGACTGCTTCCGGGACGCGCCTTTCATTTCGCCGCCCGTCTGCGACCGATGCGGCGCGCCGGTGTTGGGTGAAGGCGTCATCGAGGACTGCGACGCATGCCTCCACGCGCCGCCCGCATGGACGCAGGGCAGGGCCGCGGCGCTGTACGGCGGCGCGGTGCGGCGGGCGATCCTCGCGCTGAAACATGGGGATCGGCTCGATGTCGCGCGCGCGGCCGCCCCGTGGCTCTTGCGCGCCGGTCGCGGGTTGCTCGCCGAAGCCGATCTCGTCGCGCCGGTCCCGTTGCACTGGCGGCGGTTGCTCCGGCGTCGGTTCAACCAGTCGGCCGAACTCGTCCGCGCAGCGCTGGCGCTCGCCGACAGGCGCGACGCTGCGGCCTACGACCTTCTGCGGCGCACGCGCGCCACGCCAAGCCAGGAAGGGCGGACGCGGGCGGCGCGGATCGCCAACGTCGCCGGCGCGTTCGGCGTGTCGCGGCGGTGGCGTGGGCGGGTCGAGGGCGCGCGCGTGCTGCTGATCGACGACGTGATGACCACGGGGGCGACGCTTTCCGCCTGCGCCGAAGCGCTGTATGACCATGGCGCGGCGCGGGTCGACGTGCTGGTCCTGGCGCGCGTCGCGCGGGACGACGCGTCGGCTTGAGGGGCGGCGGAGGGTTCGGTGAAGCAGGTCGAAATCTACACCTCGCCGCTCTGCGGCTACTGCCACGCCGCCAAGCGGCTCTTGTCGGAGAAGGGCGTGGCCTTCGAGGAGATCGATGTCCTCAGCGATCCGGACCGCAGACGCGAGATGACGGCGCGGTCCGGTGGCGGGCGGACGGTGCCGCAGATATTCGTCGACGGCGCGCCGATCGGCGGGTGCGACGATCTCTATGCGCTGGAGCGGAAGGGCGCGCTGGACGCGCTGCTGACGGCGTGACCGACAGCCTGCGCGTCGGCCTCGTTCAGCTTACGGCGTCCGACGAACCGGCGTCGAACCTGCCCGTCACTGAAGCCTTGATCCGCGAAGCCGCAGCCGGAGGCGCGCGGTTCGTGCTGACGCCCGAAGTGACCAACGTGGTTTCGCAGAGCCGCGCGCGGCAGCGCAGCCTACTCGCCACGGAGCGCGAGGACGCGACGCTCACGCGCCTGCGCGCCATCGCAGCGGAACTCGGCGTCTGGCTGCTTATCGGCAGCCTCGCGGTGAAGATCGAGGGCGACGAGCGGTTCGCCAACCGCTCGCTTCTCGTCGATGCGACCGGCGTCGTTCGGGCGCGCTACGACAAGATCCACATGTTCGACGTCGACGTCTCTGATACCGAGACATGGCGCGAAAGCGACGCGTTCAGACCAGGCGAACGGGCCGTGACGGCGGAGACGCCGTGGGGCGTCGTGGGCTTGTCGATTTGCTACGACATGCGGTTTCCCGCGCTCTACCGCGCGCTCGCCGAAGCCGGGGCGACGATCCTCACCGCGCCGGCGGCGTTCACCGTGCCGACCGGGCGCGCGCACTGGGAGACCCTGCTGCGCGCCCGGGCCATCGAGACCGGCTCCTTCGTGCTCGCGCCGGCGCAGGTGGGCGAGCATCCGGCCGCGCCCGGCGAGAAGCGCCGCACGACCTGGGGCCACTCTCTCGCCGTCGCCCCATGGGGCGAGGTGCTGGCGGACGGGGGCGAGCAGCCGGGGGTGACCTTCGCCGACCTCGACCTCGCCGCGCCGGCGGAGGCGCGGCGGCGGATCCCGGCGCTCGCCAACGCGCGGCCGTTCGCCCTCCCCTGAAGTCAGAGAACGCGGACGCCTTCGCGCCAGACGGCGCGCGTCACGCACAGCCGCTCGACGTGGTAGACCCGCGCGAGATCGGCGCGGCGGCCGACCTCGATCGCGCCGCGGTCGTCGAGGCCCACGGCTTCGGCCGGGGTCTTGCTGACGCAGGCGATCGCGCTGGGCAGATCGTGGGCGGGCGACTCCTCCGCAAGCTTGAACGCCGCGAGCATGAGCGAGGCCGGCGCATAGTCCGACGACAGGATGTCGACCAGCCCCTCGCCGGCCAACGCCATCGCGGAGACGTTGCCGGAATGGCTGAGGCCGCGCAGCACGTTCGGCGCTCCCATGATCACCATCATCCCGGCGTCGCGGGAGGCGCGGGCGGCCTCGATCGTCGTCGGAAACTCTGCGATCGTCGCGCCCATCGCCCGGCTTTCCGCGACGTGGTCGGCGTCGGCGTCGTCGTGGCTCGCCACCGCGAAGCGCCCGCGCGCCGCACGCTCGGCCAGCGCCGCCCGGTTCGGCGCGCCGTAGGCGCGCTGGATGCTCTGGGCCTCTGCGATGAACCGCGCCATCTCCCCGTCCGTGAACCCCTTCTTCTCCTTGTAGTAGCGCACGTAGTGCTCGACCTTGCGGAACTGCCGCTGGCCCGGCGTGTGGTCCATCACGGAGACGAGCCGAACGCGCGGGTCGTCTCCGATCCGGTCGTATTCCGCGATCAGGTTGGGCGACGTCAGTTCGCAGCGGACATGGATGAAGTGGTCCGCGCGCAAGAGGCCGAGCGCGCGCAGTTGCGCCGTGGCCTCCGCCGCGTCGAAGGCGTAATCCCCGAGACCCTCGTCGCCCACCGAGCCGACACGCAACGCGTCGAGAACGGTCGTCGCGCCGGCCGAGGCGAATTCGGCGTCATGGGCGGCGACCGCGGCGCGGCGCGGCCAGTCGACGCCGGGCCGCGGGTGGAGATGGCGCTCCATGTTGTCGGTGTGGAGCTCGACGAGGCCCGGCAGCAGATAGTCGCCTTCGCAGTCCACGGCCCCGGCCGGCGTTCCCGCCCCCTCGGCGATGTCGGCGATCAACCCGTCGCGGACCAGCACCATGCCGCGAAACGCCCGCGCAGGAGTCACGACGGTGGCGTTCGCGATCACGAGTTCGGGGGACATGCGCGGACTCCGTAGGCCGCTCGTGCTTAAGGCGCGCCCGCGTGAAAATCAATTTGGCGAGGCTCGCGCCCCCGCGCGGCGCGCGCTATCGCTTGCGCGCACCGGCGACGCGGGAGGGCGGATGGCGCAGAACCTCGACGGCTTCGAGCGTTACGCGGTCTATTTCGCGCCGCGTGAGGGCGCGACGCTTGCGGATTTGGGAGCGCGCTGGCTTGGTCGGGACGAATCCGGGGCGCCGGTCGCCCCGCTCGACGCGCCCGGTCTGCCGGCGCCGCGCGCGGCGCTGGTCCGCGACGCGGCGCGATACGGGTTTCACGCGACCTTGAAGGCCCCGTTCCGCCTCGCCGAGGGGGTGGTCGGGGCCGACCTCGATCACGCCGTCGCGGCGCTCGCAAGGGCGCGCCGGTCGCCGTCGTCGCTGCGTCTCGGGGTGGCGTCGCTCGGCGGCTTCGTCGCGCTGTCGCCTTCGGCGTCGGCGCCGGAGGTCGAGGCCCTCGCGGCGGCGTGCGTCATCGAGCTCGACGGCCTGCGGGCGCCGCTGACGGCGGGCGAGGCCGCGCGCCGCGGTGGCGCCGGACTGGACGCCGTGGAGGCGGCCAACCTCGTGCGGTGGGGGTACCCTTACGTTCTGTCGCGTTTCCGTTTCCACATGACGCTGACGACGCGGCTTTCGCCGACCGAAGCGGCGCAGGCGGTCGAGGCCCTGTCCGCCGCCTTCGCCCCGGCGCTCGACGCGCCTGTCGCCGTAGAGGACCTCTGCCTGTTCGGCGATCCCGGCGGCGGCGCGCCGCTCCGGCTCCTCAGGCGCCATCCGCTGGCGTGAGGCGCGCTTCAGCGCGAGAGCGCGTCGGCCGTCAGCGCGGCGCGGGCGATCGCCGCGTCGACGGCGTCTGCGAGGGCCGCGTCGATCGCCGCGACGGCCCGGGCGCCCTCGGCGTCTCCCGCCTTGGCGGCCGCGCGCAACGTGGCGGCCCGCGCGAGAGCGGTGTGCTCCACCAGCGTCGCGCCGAGCGCGAGACGCGCGGTCTCCGCCTCGGCCGCGGAAGTCTCCACGACGGCGGCGTCCGTTTCTCCCGCGGCGAGCGCGCCGAGGCATGCGGCCGCGGTCTGCGGTGGCGCGAAGGCGGCGACCTCTGTGAAACCCATGTCGACGGCGAGCGCCGCTGGCAGGCCGATCTGCAGACACAGGCGCTCCTGCGCGGTCAAGTCTGCGTCGCCGTGCTCGGCGCGGCTGAACGCGGAGACGACGATCTCGCGCAGCGGGACCGACCAGACGCGGTCCTCACAGGCCGCGCGCGCGGGCGGGGCGTCGCTGGCGCAGTCCGGTTGAACGACCGCGACGACAGCCGCCCCGACCGGCGCCTCGGGCGGATCGCCCGGTCGGAGGGTCGCCGTGTCCTCGTAAATCACCTCTTCCTCGCCGATACGCCGCGTCAGCGCCATCCGCACGACCGCATGCAGGGCCGGACCGCCGCCAGGCGCATCGACGAAGGCGACGCGGATCGGACCGACGGGCTCGGACGCATCGACGCTCGCCGGATAGGGCGCGCCCTCCGGGTCGAGGCAGGGCACCAGGACGCGGTCTCCGACCTCGATCAGCGAGGGGTCGCGGCGCAGGCGGCCTTCGTTGACCTGCCACAGGGTCCGCCAGTTCGCTTCCGGGCCATAGGCGCGCACGGCGATCCGCTGCAGGGTGTCGCCCGGGCGCACGACGTACTCGCCGCCGCACTCGATCGGCTGGGCGACCACGCCGCCTGCCGCCAAGAGCGCCGCCGCAACAACGACCTTCCGCATCCGTCCGCTCCGCGCGCGCCGGCGGTCCGCCGCCGCCCCATCGACCATGGCCGCGGCGACGCGCGGACGCAACCCGACCCGAGCGGCCCGCGGCGCGAAGGGTCAGGCCGGCGCTGGCGCGTCGCCGTCGGGCGCAGCCGCGCGACGCCGCCGGATACCGAAGAGAAGGGCGTAGAAAACCGGCGCGGCGAGCAGCGTCAGCACGGTCGCGAAGGCGAGCCCCCCCATGATCGTCACCGCCATCGAGGCGAAGAAGGCGTCGGCGAGCAGCGGCGCCATGCCGAGGATCGTCGTCACCGCCGCCAGCATCACGGGGCGCAGGCGGCTCACGCTCGCGTCGACCACCGCCGCGTCGCGGGGGTCGCCGGCCTCGATCCGGGCGTCGATCTCGTCGACGAGCACGATGGCGTTCTTCATCAGCATCCCCGACAGGCTCAGCACGCCGAGGAGCGCGGTGAAGGTGAAGGGCAGCCCGGTGACGATCAGTCCCAGCACCACGCCGTTCAGCGACATCGGCACGATCAGCCACAGGATCAGCGGCTGGCGGGGCCGGCCGAACAGCAGCACGGAGATCGCCAGCATCACGAGGAAGCCGATGGGCGCGCTGCGGCCGAGGCTCTCCTGCGCTTCGCCCGAAGCCTCGTACTCCCCGCCCCATTCGAGGCGGTAGCCGGGCGGCAGGGGCGTCGCCTCGACCGCGCCCCGGACGGCGTTGAACGCCTCCATGGCCGTCATGCCGGGAAGCTCGGCCCCCGAGACCGTCAAGGCGCGCATCCGGTCGCGGCGGTGGATCTGCGCCTCCTCGGCGCGGATCTCGAAACGCTCGACCACCTGAGACAGCGGCACATAGGCGCCCTCGGCGCTGGAGAAGGCGAGCCGGTCGGGCAGGGTGGCGACGCCGCCCGCCCGCTCCCAGAGCGGCGCGCGGACGATGATCGGGATCTCGGCGTCCCCTTCGCGGAAGGCGCCGGCGCGCACGCCGGAGGTGGCGAACTCCACCGTCAGCGCCACGTCGTCGCGACCGACCCCCGCCAGCCGCGCGCGCTCCTCGTCCATGATCGGGGCGATGCGCATCTCGCGCTGGCGCCAGTCGTGGCGGACGTCGCGCAGGACGCCGCTCTCCTCGAAGATCGCCTGCGCGTCGGCGCCGAGCCGCCGCAGGGTCGCGGCGTCCCGGCCGATGAAGCGGGCCTGCACCGAAGCGCCGGCCGGCGGCCCGAACACCAGCCGCTCGGTGCGCAACTCGCCGTCAGGGAACGCCGGGGCGACCTCGCGCCGGACGCGCTCGGTCAGCCCGTCGATGCGGTCGAGGTCGTCGACCCGCACGATCAGGTGGCCGTAGGCGCTGTCGGCCTGCTCGGGGTCGTAGGTCAGCATGAAGCGGCTCGCGCCGCGGCCGACGAAGGTGGTCACCGCCGTGACGCCCTCCATGTCGGCGACGGCCCGCTCGATCTCGATCATGTCGCGCTCGGTGGCGCGGATGTCGGTTCCCTGCGGCAGGAAGTAGTGGACGTAGAACAGCGGCGTGGTCGCGTTCGGGAAGAACTGCTCGCGCACCAGCCCGAAGCCCGCGAAACAGCCGACGGTGATCGCGACGAGTCCGCCGGCCACGCCCCAGCGCGCCCCGAGCGCGCGGCGCAGCAGCGCGGCGTAGCCGTGGTAGACGCGCCCGGCGTAGGGGTCGCGCGCGCCGTCGCGCGGCGGGCGCAGCAGGAGGGCCCCGAGGAGCGGCGTCGCCGTCAGCGCCAGCAGCCAGCTCAAGAGCAGCGAGATGGCGATGACCGCGAACAGGCTGAACAGGAACTCGCCCGTGGTGTCGGGGCTGAGGCCGATGCCCGAGAAGGCCATCACCCCGATCACCGTGGCGCCGAGCAGCGGGACCTGCGTGCGCGCGGCGGCCTCTCCCGCCGCCTCCCGCGCCGTCTTGCCCCGCTGCAGGCCGATCAGCATGCCTTCGGCGACGACGATGGCGTTGTCGACCAGCATCCCCATGGCGATGACCAGCGCGCCGAGCGAGATGCGCTCCATCTCGATCCCGAACGCCGCCATGAAGAACAGCGTGCCGAGCACGGTCAGCAGCAGCGTCAGCCCCACCACCACCCCGACCCGCACGCCCATGAACAGGCAGAGCACCAGCGCGACGATGGTCACCGACAGGGCGAGGTTCACGATGAAGGCGTCGATCGCCTCGTCGACCACCACGTGCTGCCGGTAGATCGGCGTGATCTCGACGCCGAGCGGAATCTCGGGCGCGAGGCGTTCGAGGTGGTCGTCCACCGCCCGGCCGATCTCGACGATGTTGCGCGCGCTGTCGCCGGCGACGGCGAGGGTGAAGGCGGCGGCGCCGCCGTGGCGGATGATCTGCTCGGGCCGCTCCACCTCGCCGCGGCTGACGCGGGCGATGTCGACGATGCTGAGCTGCTCGGTGCCGCCGGCGTCGCCGATGCGCAGCCGCTCGATGTCGCCGATGGTGTCGAAGCCGGGCCGCGGTCCGATGCGCACCGCCCGGTCGCCGAGGCGCTGCACGCCCGTCGGCGGCACGTCGCCTTCCGTTCCGAGGAGTCCCAGAAGCTGGTCGGGCGGCAGGCCGAGCCGGTTCAGCCGCTCGCTCGGCGGTTCGACGAAGATCGCCTCTTCGGCGAGCCCGGCGAGCTCCACCTTCACGACGCCCGGCACGGTCAGCATCTCGCGGCGCAGCAGACGGCCGATCTCGCGTCGCTCGGCGTCGGTGAAGCCCGGCGCGGTGACGGCGAAGAACAGGCCGAAGACGTCGCCGAAGTCGTCGTTGACCCTCGGGTCCTCGGCCCCGGGCGGCAGGGCGCCGCGCGCGTCGCCGATGCGTCGGCGCAGCTCGTCCCAGATCTGGGGCAGCTGGCGGCCGGGGAAGCGGTCGTCTATCTCGACGGTCAGCTCCGACAGGCCGGGCCGCGACCGCGACGTGACGCGCTTGAGCTGCGGCATCTGCTGGACGGCGCTCTCCAGCGGCTCGGTGACCTCGCGCTCCACCTCCTCGGCCGTGGCGCCGGGATAGCGGGTGAAGACCAGCGCGACCTTCAGCGTGAAGGCGGGGTCCTCGAGCCGCCCGACGCTCGACAGACCCCATAGGCCGCCCAGCAGGCATCCGAGGATCAGCATCCATGTGATCGTCGGCCGCGCGATGGCCCCTTCGGCGATGTTCATGGACCGCCCCTCAGAGGTTCATCGGGCGCACGCGCATGCCTTCGCGCAGGCGCGAGACGCCGGCGGAGACGATCACTTCGCCGGCCGCCAGCCCCTCCAGCACCGGCACCCCGTCGCCCTCCGCGAGGCCGAGCCGCACGGTCCGCGGCCGCACCACGCCCGCGCCGGTTCCGTCGGCCTCGGGTTCGAACAGCCAGACGCGGAAACCGTCCTCGCCGTCCGCGTCGACGGCGGTGGCGGGGATCACCGGCGCGCGCCCGGCGTCGAGGCCTTTGGGGCGGATCTCGACCGTCGCCGTCATGCCGGGCAGGACCCGCGGGTCGCGCCCGCCCGTCAGGGCGAAGACGATCTCGTAAGTCTGGGCCACAGGATCGGCCTCGGTGACGAACTCGCGCAGCTCCAGCGGAATCGGCTCGCCGGGCAGGGCCGCGAGACGCGCGACGGCGCTGAACGCGCCGGGGTCGCGCACGAGCGGGATCAGGTCCTCCGGCGCCGAGATCGCGACGCGCATCTCGCTGACGTCCTGCACCCGGACCACCGGCGCCTCGGGCGTCACGTAGCTGAAGGCGTCCACGAGCCGCCGCGCCACCAGCGCGTCGAAGGGCGCGGCGATGCGCGTCAGCCGGATGTTGCGCGCGGCGACGTCGTAGGCGACCTCCGCCAGCCGCAACTCCGCGACAGCCTCGTCCCGGCGCGACTGCGGCGCGGCGCCCCGGCTGGTGAGGTCTCTCGCCCGGTCGAACTCGAGCTGGGCGAGATCGCGGCGGGCTTCGGCCTCGCGCAGCGCGAGGGTGAAGTCCTCGGGGTCGATCGCGGCGATCAGCCCGCCCTGCGGCACGATCTCGCCGCTGCGCACGGGTATCTCCACCATCTGCCCCGACACCTCGAAAGACAGCTCGACGGTGCGCAGCGGCTCCACGCGCCCGACGAAGCGGCGCGCGCCCGCCCCCGCGCCGGCCCCGACTTCATGGAGGCGGACGGTGGCCGCAGGCGGCTCCGCGGTCGCCGGCGCCGCCCATGCGGCGGTCAGCATCGCGGCGAGGGCGAATCTCTTCATGCGCGCGGCTCCAGAGCGTCTGCGATCGCGAGAATCCGCGCCCGAACCGCAGCGCGGAGCGCAGGGTCGGCGGGCGGCATGTCCATCAGGCGCTGGAAGATCAGCCCGTCGGCGGCGGCGCAGGCCAGCATCGCGCCGGGACCGTCGGCCGTTTCGTCCAGAATCCGCGCCTGCAGCCGCGCGGCCATGGCCCGCAGCGGGGCGAGCGCGGCCGGGTCCTCGGCCCCCGCCGCCACGATGGCGAGGTGCAACTGTGGGTGGTCGTTGTCGAGCTTCTCCACCGCCTCGAGCATGCCGCGCAGCGTCGGCGCGGAATGGCCGGCAGCCGCCGCAGCCACGGCCGCCTCGGCCGCCTCGACTTCGAAACGCTCCAGCATCCTCGTCAGCATCGCGGCGAGGAGCGCGGTCTTGGACGGGAAATTGTAGAGCACCCCGCCCTTCGTCATGCCGACTTCGCGCGCGACCGCGTCGAGCGTCAGCCGCCCTGCGCCGTCGCGCGCGACCACCCGGTGGGCGGCGTCCAGAATGTCGCCGGCCGCGTTGCGGGCTCGGCGCGGCGGCGCGGCGTCCATCAAACTGACCATCCGGTGCAAAAACCGACCAAGAGGTATGGTGCGGCGCCACAGTCCGTCAAGCGGCGCAGTCCGGACGAGCGGCGTTTGACGGGGCGCCGCCTTCTCCCGTAGCACTGGCGCGACAGCAGACCGGCAAGACGTCCCCAAACTCGGAGAACCCGCCATGTTCAAGGCGCTGATCGTGGACAAGTCCGCCGACGGGACGGTGACGCAGTCGATCGAGGAGATCGGCGAGGACCGGCTGCCGCAGGCCGACGTCCTCGTCGACGTCGCCTACTCGACGGTCAACTACAAGGACGGTCTCTGCCTCACCGGCGGCGGCGGTCTCGTGCGGACCTACCCTCACGTGCCCGGCGTCGACTTTTCGGGCGTGGTGGCCGAAAGCGCCGACCCGCGCTACGCGCCCGGCGACCAGGTGGTGCTGACCGGCTGGCGCGTCGGCGAGGCGTGGTGGGGCGGCTACGCCCAGCGCGCGCGCGTCAAGGCGGACTGGCTCGTGCCCGTGCCGGAAGGGCTCGACCTGCGCCAGACCATGGCGGTCGGCACAGCGGGGTTCACGGCGATGCTCGCGATCATGGACCTCGAGGACCACGGCCTCTCCACCAGCGACGGCCCGGTGCTGGTGACGGGCGCCGCGGGCGGCGTCGGCTCCATCGCGACGGCGATCCTCGCCAAGCTCGGCTATGAGGTCGTGGCGGTGACCGGCAGGCCGGAGACCGAGGCCTACCTGAAGGAGCTCGGGGCCAGCCGCATCCTGCCGCGCGCGGAGATCGCCGACGCCCCCACCAAGCCGCTCGACCGCGAGACCTGGGCGGGCTGCGTCGACGCCGTCGGCGGGCCGATGCTGGCGCGGGTGCTCACGCAGATGAAATACCGCGCGTCGGTCGCGGCGGTCGGGCTCGCCGGCGGCGCCGCGGCGCCGTTCACCGTGATCCCGTTCCTGCTGCGCGGCGTGAACCTGCTCGGCATCGACAGCGTGATGC